>JAYTMU010000280.1:0-5085 GCA_043728195.1 Bdellovibrionales bacterium | reverse complement strand
GCTTCTAATTCATAAAATAATTCCGAAGTTGCTCGGTACGCTAAATGTTCTGCGAAATTTGTGACTTCAGTATCTTCGTTTACAAATAAAACGCGCTTGGTTTTTTGAATCGACGTTTTAATCATCTGCCAGTCGTACGGATAAATTGAACGTAGATCTATAACCTCTACCGAAAACCCCTCAGCGTTTAATTTGTCCGCGACCTCATTGCACAAAAGCAAATGACGACCGTAACTTACCACGGTGATGTCATGTCCAGCACGCGTGATCTTTCCTTTTCCAAAAGGCACAAGATATTCGAAAACTGCTGGCCACTTTGCTTTCCATTTCGCGCGGTCACCAATGGGTGCATCGATCATTGCCTTTAATTGCTTTTCGTCAGCAGGCTCACCAGGAATTAAATTTTCGCCGCGAACACGCATCAACGCTTTTGGTTTCAGAAATAAACACGGATTAGGATCTAGTATACACGATAATAAAAGTCCGTAGGCATCCAGCGGATTAGACGGCATCACAACTTTCCACCCTGCCAAGCGCGAAGCCCATGCATCGAAAGAATGCGAATGATAAACACTTCCACGAATACCTGCGCCCACCGGAGTCATCACCGTCATTGAAAGCGGATACTGACCATTGGTGCACCACAAGGTATTTCCAGCGATCTTTAAAAGATCGATCGTATTAAAAATGTAATCAGCAAATTGAATTTCAGCAACACAGCGATCACCCGCCATCGCTATTCCCATTGCCATTCCAATAATTCCGCGCTCATCTAACGGCGAATTCCACGCCGTTTTCAAACCCTGGGTCGCAGTGAAAACACCACCCAGCGGCGCGCCAACGTCTTGTCCGAAAACATCTTTTAAATCGTAATTGGTTTCAGCATAGTGAAGGGCCATGCGAATGGCCTGTGCCATGTTAGACATTAAAATTTTCTCCAGTCCGCGTTTTCATTTCCTGCAAAAGTGTGATCCCAAATTGTTTCCGGTTGTGGGACGGGCTCGCCGCGCACTTCGGCTAAAGCGCGAACGCCTTCATCTTCGAACGATTGCCAAATACTTTTGGCTTTGTCCGCAGTCAGTATTCCAGCTTTTAAAAGCCGGGTTTCAAATTCTTTTACGGGGTCCACTTCGCTCGCAATGGGGTTGGCACCGCTGGCAGATGAATGCCCATAAAGCCTAGAAACATGCGCTTCAATAAACGCAGGCTTTCCAGTTTTTCGAATGTAGTCGATGTCTTCTTGAATTGCTAAGTAGGATTCAACCGGATCATTGCCATTAATGACACGTGATTTGATATTAAAGGCGCGCGCCCGGTCCGCAATTTCATTTTCACCATGTTGACCGTCGTAACAGGTTGAAATTCCCCATTTGTTATTTTGTACCGTAATTAAAACCGGAAGCTCTTGTCCCCGCCTAGAAGCCAAAATTAACGCCGAAGCAAAATCACCTTCTGCCGTACCGGCATCACCACCCGTTACGATCGAAATTGCTTTTTTACCAAATCTTTTTTGCGCGTGGGCTGTGCCACAAGCCATCGGATATTGTACTTCAAGCGGAGACGTTACAGGTGCAATATTTAAATCTGGAAAAACATAGTGATTAGAAAAATTTCGGCCGCCCGTAGATGGATCGGTCGAGCGATTCATCATCAAGCGGATAGAATCTATCATGGAAACACCCATCGCTAAAACGGTTGGGGTGCAGCGGTAATGTAAATGCATAAAATCATACGCCAAGCCCCGACCCTTGCGTGCTAGCAGGCCCAGTGGAACACCCCAGGCCTCTTCACCAGGACCACCAATCCAAAAGTAAGAATCCCCTGCGCGGTAAATTTTTATTAAGCGTTCTTCCAGCACACGCGATTTCACCATAAAGCTATGCATTTGCAGTAAAACTTTTTCTGGTAATTTACCAAAATCATCTTTTGCTTTTTTAGTCGTCGCTACTTTTTGCTTTTTTTTCGCAGTCGCCATGGTCACCTTTGTCAAAGCGTTATCCTATCCAAATTACTACGGAAATGGTCTATATGATGAGCCGCATAAATTTAATACTTAGTCTATGTTTTGGTTTAACATTTGGGCGTGTTCTAAGCAAATGGTTAGTTTATTTGCTGCTAATTAGCGAAAGAAGGACTCAATATACGGTAAACTTTGCGCCCACATAAATTTCACGGCCATATACATAACGACCGCGTTCACGGCAAAAACTAAAACGCCAAGGATAACCAGCAAAATATCTTCGAATAATATCGACAAAGCTAAAACTATTATTGTAATTGCTGGCGGAAAGTTTGTTCCTGGCGGAAGCGGCAACGCTAAAAACAAAGCGCTTAATAAAATTAAAACAAACACCAGCATGCGCGTAAAAAATGCGTGCACGATCAGTTCACCGCGCGCTTTAAATAAAAATTCAAATTTTTTAGCATACTTTTCACCGCGTGTGAAAACTTTTGAAAATATAGTGGCTGGCAATGTCTTTTCATACCACTTGTGGGGCACCCAAATCGTTTTTTTTAATAACCAGTAAAAGGCAACCCAAGAAATCATCAAACCCATAACCGTTGACAAACCCGGTACGGGAATTGGCAGCAAAAATGGTAAAGACAAAATAATTGTGGCTAAACAATGGGACTTATCACCTAACTTTTCCAGCAACTGGTGTGCTGTAAAATCGGCGTGGCACAAATCGTCGTTCAAAAGCTTAAATCTTTGCGAAAGCAGCATGGACAATTCGGGCTCCGTTGGTTCTACATTGGCACCGTTAATCCTAACTAGCGCGCTGCCTAAGGTACGCCAAGCTTAAGGCATTTGACAAGGTATAGACCTTTAGAAAAATAGAAAGCGGTTTACATTGACAAAAATTAACAAGACCTCAAATTATAAGTAAGCATTTTAATGTAGGCCCGTCCTACGGAGGCAAATTATGTTTAAACGTGTCGGTCTGTTCTTATTAACGAATATTCTGATTATGATCACAATTTCGATTGTGCTAAATGTACTTGGTGTAAACCACTACTTAACGGCATCTGGAATTAACTACACGCAGCTTATGATCTTCTGTGCGGTCTGGGGTTTTGGTGGCGCTTTCATTTCGCTAGCGCTTTCAAAAGTCATGGCCAAAATGATGATGGGTGTGAAAATTATCGATCCCAATATTTCCCATGATGCGCAAACGCAGTGGCTGTTGCAAACAACTTACCGCCTAGCAAACGGGGCTGGTTTAACTAAAAAACCCGAAGTTGGAATTTACGAATCGGACGACATCAACGCGTTTGCAACAGGTCCATCAAAATCGCGATCGCTAGTTGCAGTTTCAACAGGGTTACTTAGAAAAATGAACCAAACCGAAGTCGAAGGCGTATTAGCCCACGAAATTGCGCATGTTGCGAACGGCGACATGGTCACGATGACTTTAGTTCAAGGTGTGGTGAATGCATTCGGAATGTTCCTAGCACGCGTGATCGGATTTTTTATTTCCCAGTCGGTGGACGAAGAAAAAGCGCATATTGTTAGAATGATTTCGACAATTGTTCTGGATATCTTATTTAGCATTCTGGGATTATTTGTCGTGTCGTATTATTCACGCCTGCGTGAATTTCGCGCCGATAAAGGTGCCGCACAATTGACTGGTAAAGAAAAAATGATTGCAGCACTGCAGCGGCTGCGAACTGAATTTGAAAGCGGTCAGCCGTTTGCTGCTGACAAATCACCGGTCGCCACCCTGCAAATTTCTAATCGTAGAAATGGTTTTATGAAATTATTATCTACTCATCCATCACTTGAAGATCGCATCGCGCGCCTACAAAGCGGCATCTAGCAGTAAGTTCAGCTGAAGCCGCGCTTAAGTGACTTCAGCTGGACACAAGCTGTCCTGTGTGGGATGACCATGCGTGATGAATTCACCTACGAATTATTTAGCAATCAAACTTGAATCGCTTTTAAAATTTCATGATCAAAGTGATTTACACGAAGCTAATAAATCTTTAAAAAATAGCCTTGGTGATTCGTATCTATATGCAAATAATTTAATTTTTAGAAACATACGTGATCAGTATCTGCAAATTGGCGGCACGTTCACAACCGAAGATTTTTGTAACTATCATGTTTTTCCTTACGCGTCCCTTCCACAAATTTTAGAACGAAAAAAAGTCCCCTATTCCGATAATGTCAGTGTATTACGTGGGATTGAATCCCAGCACCCGAAACGGTTCACCTGTAACGAACTGATAAAGGTGAAGTCAAACTACACACTTCATGAATCTAGCCACTGCGTCGCCGATCATTACCTACATAAAATTACCACTGGCACGTACCTGTCCCAAATAAAAATGCCCCTCGAAAGCAAAAAAGCTTTTCGCTGGATCATGGCGGAATCATTTGCCAACGCGGTTGAATCATTTGCCAACGCCTTTTGCACGACGCCAGAGCACCGCTTATTCTTCGAATTAAACTCTTATGTTACTCATAGTAAAAAAGTGAATTCGCCTTTGCAACAGTGTTTGGATTTGCTTGGACTAAAGCACACATTTTCAATTATTTATGTCTCGTATCTTTATTCGAATTGCCTGCTGCCAGAACCTTCGCATAAACAATTTCTGCAGATACTGGAAATTTTAATTGCCGACGGTCACCTTAGAAAAAAGGCATCAGAAGCTGCCGGTGTTCGTAAAGTTTTTGCGCATGGTTTTGAACTCAGTTTAGATTTTAGAATACAAACTACCGGATTTTTTTGTGCCTTCATGGGCGTGGATACGCCCATAGAAAAATTATTATCCATTGACCTGTTGCAGCTGCTGCAGAAAACAAAATGCGTGCAAGATTTTTTATCGTGCACGCATTTGAAGTAAATAAATTTTTATATCAATACCTAGTGATTCGCTAGCGGTAAGCCGTCGCCCACTTCGCCGGGTACATCACCTAAGTGCGCCGTAATGGATGCATTTAATAAAGCCCCGTTGACAGCACTTCCCCAACATTTCATTCCTTTATTATCTAGCACAGCACAACCCATATAATAACCAATCGAAAAGTTCACAGCAGTACGAGCCGTTCCATAATTCATATTCACCAAAGCAGCCAGTTCA
>JAYTMU010000279.1:0-9125 GCA_043728195.1 Bdellovibrionales bacterium | reverse complement strand
GCGCAACGTCCCTGACCAGCTTCGTCCGGCAAAAATCTAAGACTGTTAGTGGAGCCCCTAATCTCAATACCTGACGAACGATGTCGGATGACAATTTCGCGGATCGGAGGCGGACGGTTCTAAAATGTTTCGTCAAACGAAACTATCAGAATGTTTCGTCAAACGAAACTTGGCCACTCACTCCAACTTGGTAAGCCGATACGCGGCGTTCGAAGAAGTTTGCTAGCTCTTGCATGTCTTGTAGTTCCATAAAGTCGAATGGATTTTTTGCGTTGTATCTTGGGGCGATGTTTAGCATTTCTAGGCGTTGATCGGCGATGTATTCTAGGTACTGGCGCATGTCACCGATTGATAAGCCTGCAATGCCGTTTGCAATTAGATCTTCTGCAAAAGTCATTTCGCAGTCAATGGCGTCTTCTAACATTTGTACGACCATGTCCTGCATCTGTTCATTAAATAATGTGGGCTCTTCTTTACGAATTGTTTGAATAACCTGATTCGCAAAGGCCATGTGCATACTTTCGTCACGAAATACCCAATTTGTGCCAGAAGCTAATCCAGCTAACATTCCCTTTGATCGTAAAAAATAAACATACGCAAAAGCTGCAAAGAAAAACATGCCTTCAATGCACGATGAAAAACAAATCAAATTCATTAAAAATTTACGACGTTCTTCGGGTGTGTGTAATTGATCTAAATCATTGATTGAATCCATCCACTTGAAACAAAAATCCGCTTTTTTCTTAATTGACGGAATATTTTCAACAGCTGAAAACGCCTGGGCGCGGTCTTCAGGGTTAGGAATGTATGTATCTAACAAAGTTAAATAAAATTGCACGTGTAAGGCTTCTTCATAAAGTTGGCGGCTTAGGTACAACCGCGCTTCGGGTGAATTGATGTGCTTGTACAAATTAAGTACTAAGTTGTTTCCAACGATCGAATCACCGGTAGCAAAAAATGCAACCAAACGGTGAATTAAATGTTTTTCTGAGTCCGACATGCGCGTATTTAAATCGACTAAGTCCGTAGAGAAATCAACTTCCTCAACGGTCCAGGTATTTTTGATACCGTTTTTGTACATTTCATAAAAAGTCGGGTATTTCATTGGTCGTAATGTTAAATTAAATCCTGGATCTAAAATCACTTTGTTCTCCTTGAGTTCCTTGTCTTGGAACTCTGATTTTTTAAACTCGTTATTCTTTTACTGGCACGCTTCGCATAATTCTGGGTTTTCTAAGCTGCAGGTAATGGCTTCGGCATCCGTGTACACTTTGGCCGGCGCTTCCAAAACTTCGCTTGCAACCATGGTAGATTTTTTTACCGTGGTTTTTGCAATTGATGTTGCTGGACGGGAACGTAAGTAATACGTGGTCTTAATTCCCTTTTTCCAAGCGTACATGTACATTGACGATAATTTTCCGATCGTCGAGCTTTCTTGGAATAAATTTAACGACTGGGATTGATCAATGTATGCACCCCGAGCAGCTGCCATATCAATTAACGCCTTCATCGGAATTTCCCAAACGGTACGGTATAATTTACGAATTGATTCAGGGATCGCACTGATGTCTTGAATTGAGCCTTCGTGCATTTTAATTTCATTACGGAAATCGTCATTCCAAATGCCGTGGGCTTTTAATTCACCAACCAAATACTTATTTACTTGCATGAATTCTCCGGAAAGGGTTTCACGTTTAAATAAGTTAGAAATTTGTGGCTCTGTTGCTTCGTAAGCGCCAACGATGGATGCGATTGTCGCTGTCGGAGCAATAGCAATCAATAATGAGTTACGTAAACCATGTTTCACCATGCGTTCACGAAGGGCCTGCCACCGTTTTTCGTCAGTGGGTTTTACATTCCAAAGATCAAATTGAAATTGGCCTTGTGCCGCTTTGGTTTGATCAAAACTTGTGTGGGCCCCGTTTTTTTCGGCTAGATCTACGCTTGTCGTTAGAGCGTGAAAATAAATTTCTTCCTGGATCTTACTAGATAAAGCCATGGCTTCGTCTGAATCAAAAGCATAGCGCAACTGAAAAAACGCGTCTTGTAAGCCCATGATACCAAGGCCAACTGGTCGCCAGCGATTGTTCGAAGCAGCTGCCGTATCAATCGGGTAGAAGTTAATATCGATCACGCGGTCTAAATACTTTACGGCTGCGCGTACGGTGCGTCCTAATTTTTCAAAATCAAATTGGCCATCAATAATGTGTCTGCCTAAATTAACTGAACCTAGGTTACAAACTGCGGTTTCGTCGTTCGACGTGACTTCTAAAATTTCAGTGCAAAGATTCGATAGATGAATCACATTTCCCGGAGCACCAGTTTGATTGGCCTTTACGTTAGAGGCATCTTTAAATGTCATCCAACCGTTCCCAGTTTGCGCTAAGGTCTTCATCATGCGCGAATACAGATCGCGCGCCTTAGTTTGCTTCATGTACATATTTTTTTCTTCCGCATCGATGTACGCTTTTTCAAACTCGTCACCGTAAATATCACAGAAATGCGGCACCACGCTTGGATCAAACAAAGACCACATGGCATCAGCTTCCACGCGCTTCATAAAAAGATCAGGCACCCAGTTGGCAATGTTCACATTGTGAGTTCGTTTAGCGTCATCGCCCGTGTTGTCGCGAAGCTCGAGAAATTCTTCAACATCTGCATGCCACGTTTCTAGATAAACACAGGCTGCGCCTTTACGCTTACCGCCCTGATTTACTGCAGACACGGAAGAATCTAAAGTTTTTAGCCAAGGAATAATTCCGTTACTGTGACCATTGGTGCCTTTAATTAATGATCCACGTGAGCGAATGCGTGAATACGCTAAGCCAATACCGCCAGCAAATTTTGATAACAAGGCAATATCCGTGTAGCGATTGTAGATCGCACGTAAATCATCTTGCGGAGAATCTAATAAGTAGCACGAGCTCATTTGCGGACGTAAAGTTCCTGAGTTAAATAAAGTCGGTGTTGATGGCATGTAATCGTGCGATGAAATCAATTTATACAATTCAATAGCTTCAGCAGGAGTTTGTGCCAAACCGCAAGCCACGCGCATGAAAAAATACTGAGGCGTTTCAAACACCTGGCGCGATTTAGGATTTTTTAATAGATAGCGATCGTACACCGTGCGTAGACCAAAGTATTCAAAGCGATCGGTACGGTAGTGTTCGATTGAAGCACACAATTCGGCTTTGTGCTTCATCACAAATTGATAGACCGTGTCTGCTAGTAATCCATGTGTTAAGCCGAACTGCACGGAATCTGCAAAGGAATCAATTTTTAGCGAGCGGACTTCTTCTTCAATATAAGTAGAAAGTAGGCGAGCTGCTAAGCGCGAATATTCGGGGTCTTCACCAATAAGTAGGGAAGCGGTCTGGATACATAAGTTATCTAACTCTTTCGTACTTGCACCGTCGTACAGTCCGTTAATCGCCTTGGTGGCCACGCGAAGGGGGTCAACGGCCGTTAAGCCCTGGCAGCAACGGGTTACACGCTCAACGATCTTAGTGACGTCAACGGGCTCAAGTGAGCCATCTCTTTTTTTAACTCGCATAACGTGCGCTGTCTGCAGTGCTGATGTGTGAATTTCCATATTCGATCCCCTCGGTCTTTTCAGACGGCTTTTAGGTAAAAAAAACCCTGAAAGCTTCCCCTCGAAAGCTTTGCAAGTGTAGGTCTAGTTCTTAAATGTACAAGAAAATTTATTTGACCATTCTAGTCAGTTCGTTTGAGTGAAATTCTGACCTTGAACAGCCAACTTTTCTCATCCGTGTCGAAGTGCATAATCACAAAATCCTTAGGTTACTTCAGTCGTAACTACTAGATCTAGTGGTCGAAACACTTAGCCTCATCAATAAGGCCTATTCTTCTTAAAATTAGGTTGAATCTTTTTTTAGAAACTTTCAAACAAAAAATAAAATTTTTTTAAAGGTCCTGCTGAATTAAAAGTCAGATGCTGTGCGAAAAAATGAAATTCTAGCGACCTTGGTCGGGTCATTTTTCGCTCTCGAGAAACTGAGTCAAGACCTTACTTTTGGCAGCTTCCATTTCACTTTTCTGTGTCAGCTTAGGGCTGAAGCAGCGATTTCTTAAATGATCTGTCAAATGCTTTTTCTTACATCAAAGGGGGGTGTCAGCTGCTTTTTCGGTAGCATGTTCAAGCGTGTTCAGTCGGTTTAATTTAAACCACATGTACGCATGGAAAAAGAAAGCTATCAGCCATTTTACCCAGATCGCAGTGGCTGCATGTTGGTAAGCGTAGTAGCCCGTTGTAAGTGCCGTGAACACGCCCCACTGATGAAGACGAACACGATTTGGTACAACAATAGAAACTAAAAAAGTGGCCGTCGAAATCCAACCAACAAACTCAATGAAAAAGGCTTTCGTAAAAAAATCCATTAGTGCTGAGTAACTCTTTCCTGCATTTGTTTAAACAAAAAAGTATCGCTTTCCGTTACCGGCTGCCACTGACAACTTTGAAATGTCTTTGACCGCCTAAGCTCATCGACGATCGCTTGGTGAGTTCCCATCTTATTTGCCGTCCAGGCAGGTGCTACAAGTTCTTCCCATCTAGAGGCAAAGGCTGCCAGACGGTGAACCGCGATTTGGGGCTTTAAATGTGCCAGGAATAATTTAACCCGCTCGGTGTAGGCGGTCTGTGTGATCGGAGTAAATTCGCCAGCATGAAACCAGGTTTCTAACGCGGTATTTTTTAACACATGCAAGTTGTGTAGTTTCACGTTCGTAATAGGAAGGTCATTACAGATTTTTGCCGTTTCAATAATTTGCGCATCTGTTTCGCCAGGACTACCAAATATTAAATGAATTCCTAAATCGACAGTCGTGTTGTCAGCAATTTTTGTGATCGCTTTTAGCGAGTCTTCGGCCGTGTGACCACGGCGCATGAATTCTAAATGTGGATCAAAAAAACTTTGTACGCCAAGTTCGACCGAAACAAAAGATTTTTGGTTATACTCTTGCCAAAGATCAAGTACCCCTTTGGATACGCAGTCAGGGCGGGTACCGATTACGAAACCTTTTACAAATTCGTATTTTAAAGCGGTTTCAAACCGTTCGCGTAGCACCGGAATTTTAGTGAATGTATTGGTATACGCTTGAAAATACACCAGGTACTTCTGCGCTTTGTAGCGTTTTGCTAAAAGAGCGTGGAATTTTACGATTTGTTCATCTAGCGTCAGCGTAAAAGATTCTTCGCGGGCGGCTGATCCCCACACGTCACAGAAGCTGCAGGTTTTCATTCCCTTTAGACCCATACGATTCGGACAGTTATCTACGATACTGACAGGAATTTTATAGACTTTATCACTAAAAATTCTTTTGTAGTGTTCTGAAATCGAATGATAAGGTAAGCCGCTCCAGCCTTTTTCCATAGGAAGGTAATATAAAATGATTCAGCCTTTTGAAGCAAGCGGCTTTCAACTAGAAATCACGGCTGATGGCAGTCCGACGTTACGGCACAAACTTTTAGGTGAATCAATGCATCACTCGCACGGTGCTGCAGCTGAGACCTGGTACATTTATGGCCAAATCATGAAACGGGTGTTGCAAGCTGCGGCTATTGAAAAAAAACCCCTGCAAATTTGTAACATTGGCCTGGGACTGGGCTATATAGAAATGGCGTTTGCTGGCCTAAATAGCGAAATGCAGAAATTTCACCTAGATTCGTTTGAAATTATAGCGGAATTACAAACACGTTTTAAGCTTTGGTACCAGCAACAACAGGCTAGCGAATTTGATCCCGTATACACATTAGCCTGTAATAAACTTTTAAGCATTGATTTAGGGCTTTTAGAAAATGATTTAAAAAACCAATTGCAGTTAAGCCAAATAAATTATCACGCGGATATTCTAAATTTCAAAGAATCAAGGCAGTGGAACGTGGTGTGCTTTGATGCTTTCAGCAAAAAATCGAGTGAAAATCTTTGGACCACAGATTTTTTAGATAATTTTCTATCTAAGTACACAGCTGGGGACTGCGTTTTTACGACGTACGCGTGTACGAGCATCTTAAAAGAAACTTTAAAAAAAAATAATTTTACTGTGATCAAACGAAGCGGCTTTTCAGGTAAACGCGAATGCACTTTGGCCACTCGTGGTGATTTTATGAACCGTGCTTTCCAAACTTTTTGACGTATTCGATTATGGCAGATTTTGCTTCATCATTGATTTGGGAAAATTTAAGGCCGATATAGCCATCTAAGCCTGAATAAATCACATCGGCTTTTATGTGTAAGGGTTGAAAAAAGTGGGGACTGCTGATTTGTCCCTCGACGGCGTCACCAATTTTTAAATCAAAAACGTCTGTAAAGCCCATGCCACCTTCACTCACAGTGACGACTTTTACACTAACAGGCGCAGCTTTTTGCGAGGTTCCGTTAAAATTTGCCAAAATTGGAACGCGAGCATGCTTACGGCGCGATAAACCCAAACGCTCGACGATATCAGGGTAAGCATAGACATCGGTCCATTCTTTGGTTTTTGGATTTTGAATAGACAGCGTCGATATATCTTTTTGTTTCGAAATAAACGCTAGCAGTTCAACCTTACTCATTAAGGGTTGATCAACAAAATTAATTTGCACGCGGTAAAAGGCACTTTCAGTAAACGTTTCAGAAAAACTGGGGGCCTGGGTGGAAGTCGGTGGGACGGTGGGCTTAACGTTCGTGTTAACTGTTGTAAGTTCACCGGCAGGAACTGAAAACGTTTGTGCCGATTCTGTTTTCCATTTTGTAGATTTAATCCATTCACCCAATCCGCGTTTCCACACCAACGCATTTTCGGTTTGTGTCGAGCCCATATGACCTAAGGTTGATTCTAAAGATTCGTCCGTAAAGGGACCCTGAATCTGACCTTGATGCTGAATAAACCATTTGACCATAAGTTTATGTTACCCTATTTCGAAAAATTTGTGGATCGCGCTTTTAGAACTTTTGGCATCTTCGTAACCCATATCAATTAGTTTACGGCAAAACTGCGGATTAAAAAGTAAATAACTTAAAATTTCGCTGGCTTCATCTAAGTGACCAAAAGTAGAAATAGTCATGCGCAACAGCCGTGGCAAATGATGCGCTTGCTGACGGGCAATTTCACCAATATCTTGTGACGGAGAAATACAAAGAGCTTCAATGCGGCGTAGGTTATTTTTTTGTCTTGCTGCAGATCCGGTAAGTTCCACAAGCTCGTTAATACGCTGAATGCGAAAGACATCTTGTTCAACGCTATCTAGTAAAACCGCGTTTAAAAGCGTGTTCAAAATACGAATTAAAGACGGTTGTAGCGGTTTTTTTGCGGGCATCGTTTCACTATGCATTTGGCTGCGTACACCAATCACAAAAAGCTTATCAGCACCCATGCGTATCGATGGACTGCAAGGCGTGTTGTTACGAACGCAGCCGTCCCCAAAAAAGTTATCGTTAATAGCAATTGGGGGGAACAACATCGGAATCGCACACGAACCCATGACGTGACCCGAGTTAATATCACACAGTTCGGCGTGCCTGCGGCTTTCATCCCAGGCGACAATTTTTTTATTGGTCTGGATGAAACTGACAGCCGAGTTCAAATCATAGTTATTAGCAGTAATAATCAACGAATCCAAAACTTTTCTATCAAGATTTTTTTGAATTTTCGTAAAGTCGCAGTTCTTCTGAATCAGATTTCGAAGCGGTGAGGTGTCTAAGATGGCATTTAACTTTTGTTTGCCAAGTAATCCGAGCGAAAATTTATTTAAGGATAAAAAATCTGTTTTAAAAACCTGTTCGGTGGTCATCTGTGCCCACAAGTGAATAAGTTTTTCAACAGCAACATCAAAATTTTCAATTTCAGTAGCTAATTTTGCGCTATTAATAGCGCCGGCACTTACACCCGATAAAATCTGAAACGGATTTTCAATTTTCTCTTTTTTTAAAATCTCAGCCAAGCCTTTTAGAACACCGACCTGGTAGGCGCCGCGTGCTCCGCCGCCTGATAAAATAAGTGCTGTTTGCGATGCCATCAATCAAGGGTAAGGAAGTTCCCAAACCCTGTCAAACCAAGGTCCGGTTACAGCTTGCCTACAGTCTGGGTGAACGGCAGTTTTCATGTGGGTAAGGGCTGCGAACGACCATACCGTATATTTGCCGTCGTTATCAGAATGACATAAGCAACACTATAAGTCCGTCCTTCGTACCATGCTTCGGATTAACTTCTGCTCGGGGTCCTGAGGCCATAGCCCCACTCTTGAAGTAATCGTAACGTATGAAAAAAAACTTTGAACAATTATTTCTTTCAAACGCTCCTGGCGCGCGGCAAACTTGCGCGAAAAACAGCAAGATCTTTAAAACCCAAAAATTCTTTGGCGGAGCTTTACTTCACAAAAAAAGAAAATCTCAGCGACCGCTATCTAAAAAAGACTCGATCCACTTCGTACTAAGAAGCACGTGGGCTATGGGTCCAGATAGCTTCTTAACTAAAAGAAATCACTATGCTATAAGACATATCATTCTTAAGCGCTGTCGGGCCAGATCGCAAGCCACGTGATGCAGAATCAGAGCTTACTCGAGTACGCACAAGGACGTACAGATTCACGAGCGCTACAATATCAACCAGCTAAGAAAAATTTCTGGGAGTACCGGCCATTCTCACGGATCGTAAACTGGGGCCGGGATTTTAAAGAGTGCGCTAGCTACTTAAAACAGAAAGTGCTGGAAGCGTTTGGCTTTGTGACATACAAAACCCCGGAAGAATCATTACGCTAAGTGGAGCATCCATCATGATTACTGGTAACACCCTGTACATTGCACATACGAAAACAGCAGTTAAAGCTTGTTATCTCTAGCAAAAGCGCCTTAAAGAAACCTATTAACTTCTCTGATTAAACTGCTGGCCACACACAGTTTCGCAGGTATCTGCATTCCCAGAGGTGACTAACAAATTTTGTGATTCTCGCTATGAGACACACGTCTAGTTATCTCAATACGAGAACGCCATTGAAATCACAGTGGAAAAAGAAAGGCTTAATTCTGCAGTTTTGGCCTTCTAATTGAAGTTCTTTAAGTAGTCACAAGGAGATCTGATATGCTTCACATCACAAGTACGAAATCGTTTGAAAAATTGTTTTTCTTTTT
>JAYTMU010000278.1:0-1878 GCA_043728195.1 Bdellovibrionales bacterium | reverse complement strand
GAACCACTTCCACCACGTCCGTCGAACGTGCGGTACGTTCCGGCACTGTGCCACGCCATACGCACAAATAATGGACCGTAGTGACCGTAGTCCGCCGGCCACCAGTCTTGAGAATCAGTCATTAACGCTGTTAGATCTTTCACCACGGCATCAAGATCTAAAGTCTTAAAGGCTTTTGCGTAATTAAAATCGGGCCCCATCGGATTGGAACTTTTCGAGTGCTGATGAAGCATTTTTAAATTTAATTGGTTCGGCCACCACGCCGAATTTAATTGTGGAGCACTTGGTTTTTTTCTAGCTGCGCCCGAAAATGGGCACATTGATTCGGTGGGCATAGTTTCATTTGACACTTTATTTCCTTTGTTAAAGTTTTCTTAACAAGAAAATCGTATCGCCTTTAGCGTAACGTGCAAACGATTATATCATTAATTGATGGTTCGATCGACTAAGCCAATTGAGCTTGATTCAGCCAGATTAGACAAAGGACCCAAATGCCTAGACGCATTTGGGCCGCAATACGAAAAACTATTTCTTTGTATCCATTTGTACAACTTTTTGTACTGCAGGGCGCATAGCAACGCGCTCGCTGAATGCAAGAATATTTGGAAACGGCTTCATGTCGATGCCTACCCATTTAGTCCAGTTCATCACTGTGAAGCAGTAGCTATCAGCAGCGCAGTAAACAGGTCCTGTAAGAAACGGGAATTTGCCTAAACGCGTGTTTAAGGTAGCTAATTTTTTTTCTGCAGCTGTGCGCATAAAAGTTTTAGTTTCGTCAGTTATGTCTTTCATGAACATCGCGCCAATTCCCTTATGAAATTCAGTCGCGATATAATTCATTGCCTCTTGTGCGCGGTAACGGTCCCACGTTCCCAGTTTTGGCATCAAATTCATTTCTGGTTTTTGATCGCACAAATATTCCATAATTACGGCACCTTCGGTTAGAACTTGGCCGTTATCTAAAACCAATGTTGGAACCTGGCAGCGTGGATTCACCTTCATTAATTCAGCCGGGTTTGCGAAATCGACAATTTCAATGTCGCATTTTAATCCTAGCTCTGTAATGACGATCAATGGGGCCTGTGAACAAGCGCCTGGAACGTGGAATAACTTCATGCAATTCTCCTTGTAAAAGTTGTGAGCTTTAAAGTTTTCATTTCCTTCAGAAAACTAACAAGTCCAGAAAAATTCATGACTCGGTCATAAAAAATTTGTGCTTAAAATGATGGGTTTTTAACCGCTTTTTATTCAGTGGCACTTGAAAGAAACGTCAGTTGAAATAACTAAACGCGACCAAAGATGAGAGTGGTGGTAACAATTAAGTGCTTTACAAAAACAATTATAGGAGAAAATATGAAAATTACAGCCATCATCACCACTTTATTTTTGTCCGTCCAAGTTTTTGCCGCTTCTACTACTTTAATTACAAGGTCCATGTACGTGGCTTTCGCACCGCCAGAATTTCGTGGCGAACATAAAACCGAAATCAAATCGGACGGTGCAATACGCTACATCAGTAACAAGGGAAAAGTTTTTGCCGTTGCTAAACTTTCAGCGTCTGCTGTAAAAAGTTTAAAGCAAAAAATTGCTGCCTTTGAATACGGACCACTGGTAGGCGAAGACGGACCCGAGTGTATGGACGCCCCATCAATACAGATCACATTAAATAAAGGCGGAAAAGATTTAGTTATCTCTGAAACTGTGAATTGCAAAACAAAGCAGATGAGCGAAGCTTATGAATTAATCGAAGTCATAAATTCGGCACATGGATTAACTCAATTAGTGAATTAGGGCGTTGAATTTGGCTGTTTCGAAGTATAAAATCTGCCAAACAAAGGGTTTTATAAATTATGATGCCAGTCCAGATTTCAAAAACCA
>JAYTMU010000277.1:0-1810 GCA_043728195.1 Bdellovibrionales bacterium | reverse complement strand
AGACAAGGCTAGCGAATAAAAAGCTAAACGCTATCTTCAAAAGTTCTGAAGGTTCAAAACGCAGTCCAAACGGCAACTGTAACCAGCGAATGGCACCGCCGACACGAACCCCTAGCCCCGGAATAAAAGTTGCTCCAACCAATAAAAATGCAATTGGCCACAAGGCCCAGCTCCACTTACGATAAATTTCAAAAGGAATTTGCGTGGCTATTACAAGAGCAAAACCAGCTAGCACAGTAAACATCATCTGACGTTTAAAAAAGTAAAGACCGTCTCCGTAGGATTCGGTCGCAAAGATATAACTAGAGCTGTAAACTTGAACTAGCCCTATTCCAAATAGGGCTACAATAGATAAAAATAAACTAGATGAAAGAAACTTGGTCTTCAAAGGACCTCAATGTCATTTAAATTTTTTAACGATCTCTTTAAAATAGTCGCCTCTCTCGGCGTAGCTGTCAAACATATCAAAGCTTGAACAACCTGGCGACATCAGCACGATATCTGCAATCCTAGACTTTTGGTAAGCTATCAGAACGGCTTCCTCAAAAGTTCCGATCAGATAAGTTTCTGAAAAATCCCCTAAATCACGGTTGATACGCTCTTTCGCCTCACCAACCAAAATTAAGGTTTTAACTTTTCGCTTCACCACATTTCGTAGTGGTTCGTAATTTAAATTGGTGTCTTTACCGCCGGCAATTAAAATTACATTTTCATCGAAGCAATCCAGTGCCCGCATAACAGCGTGCACATTTGTTGCCTTTGAATCGTTGTAAAATAATACGCCACCCACTTTTCGAACGTATTCTAGACGATGTTTTAGTCCTAAAAAGGTATCAATAACTTTTTGCACAGCTTCGTGGCTTGCGCCGTATTCACGCGCTAAAAGTAAAGCGGCCATAACGTTTTCAATCGAATGCTTACCTTTCATTTTAATATTTTTTATCGAGAATGTTTCGATCTCGGGACCTGTGCGCACGCGCAACTCGTCGCCAACATTAACGGCACCACCAATATTCATAATTTGTGGCTCTAATGCCGGTTTTCTTGAAAAGTAAAAGATTCGTCCGCGCTGCACGGCTGGGTCCCGCGCTAGTTCGACCACGGCATTATCGTCTGCATTTAAAATTGACGTAGAGGCCTGGCTGGTATTTTTAAAAATACGGCGTTTGGCATTTACATATTCTTCCATCGAGCGATAACGATCTAAATGGTTTTCAGCTAAATTTGTAAAAACAATATTTGCAGGGGAATATTCGTTGCAATGCTCAAGCATAAAACTTGAAACTTCAGCAATGACAACTTTTGCTTTTTTATCTTGTAGTAAATAGTTTGTGATGGGGCTTTCATTCGATCCGCCTACCCAGACATCAATTCCGCTTTCACGAAGCATAGCTTCAGCAATGCGCGCAACTAACGTTTTTCCATTGGTTCCGGTAACACCAACAATGGGCTCTTTTATAAATTGTGATGAAAATTCGAATTCACCCGTAATTTTAATTCCCTGTTGGCGTGCATATTCAAAAATCTTCAAATGTGGCGCTACACCCGGCGACAGAATAACTAAATCCTGCGATAAGAAAGTTTTAGGTGAATGCGACCCTAACTCAAATTTGATATTTGTGTATCCGTCCAACTGATCCAGCGTGTTTGAAAGCTCGGGCTTCGATTTGTGATCGGTTACCGTAACTTGCGCTTCATGCTTAGTTAAAAATTTGGCAAGGGCCACGCCTGTTTTACCCAATCCAACGATCAAAATCTTTTTATCTTTTAATTCCGAAACTTCTTTCCACATACGACACGATCCTTTTTT
>JAYTMU010000276.1:0-5593 GCA_043728195.1 Bdellovibrionales bacterium | reverse complement strand
CTACCTAGCAAGTAAGAAACTGCACCGTCTTTTTCAATCTGATAAAAAAAAGCATTCGGCTGCTTGTAGTTTGCATTCACAAAGGTAGGTAAGCCAGCTTGGGATACCGTTCCTGACATAAAAATAAATAGCAGAATAAATGTTTTCATAGTTGATTTCGATGCGAGATACGGGCCTTGCCACTTGCAATCAGCGGTTTATTAGCAGCTAAACCATGTCAATGTTCCTGTACGTAACCAAAAATGGCACCAAATCTCAATATGAGATCTTTCTAAAGTGCAGACTGCTTGCGGCCAATCCGGAATGCTTATGAGCTCTAAAGCCTCTAGCTCTAACGGATATCTAACATCTAGGGCTCTAACAAATGATCCCTCACTAATTAATGACTCTGAACTCGAATCGCCAGGCGGTATGACGAATGAGGTTTTAATTCCAAAGGATCCAGAAACTACACCTGTCATTACAACACCAGCGCCTACACCTACACCGGAACCTATCGTAACAATGCCAACATTCTGCAGTAAACGTCAGCGAGCTTCGCGCTATTAGCGGCACCGTTTTAGTTAATGCACAGACTGTTCAAGTTATGAACGGAATTTCCGGCACAGTTTGTTTAAGCGCAAATCATGTTGGAGAAATTTCGGCGGCTTCGGGCACGGCGCATATTAAGGCAAATAGTATGGATTCTTTAAGCGTGACATCGGGAACGACTCACCTTTATGGAACACGAGTTTTAAAAGTTCACACCAACAGTGGCCGCATCTGTTTGCATGACGGCGCGCAGGTTGTTAGCGTTGGTAGAAGCTCGGGAACAGTATCAGATAATTGCGATGATAACTAATTAGCAGTCACGTTACCAGTCACGCAGTAGTTACTGCGTGCACACGAAATCTGAAGACGCTAAAGTTACCAAAGATGCTTTCATCTTTTGAACAATACTTACTGATTTTAATTGTTGTGTTGTTTTATCATATCCTAAAGTCATAACAACGCGCATTTTTAACATTTTTAATTCAGGCTGATTGCCATTTTGTGGAATGTCGTTGGTATCTAGCACGTAAGTGTTTGCACGGGCTAACAGGCCTTTTTGTGGTTTAAAATAAGTAACCATGTCTTGCATTAAATCTGTTAAATCACGTCCGCCATAGGTAGCTATTCGTGATGTAGGTAAATAGCCTTTGCCTGTATCACTTAAAATTTCAAACATTTTGGTGGAGCCGGTTACATCTAGTTTTGTGAATTTTCCATCTTCTAAATCAAGACGTACGCTACAGGCTTTGCCATCGATGCCTTTACCCTGAAGCGCTAGCGTTGCAGCACTTGCACTTACCGAGAATACCAATAACGAAGCAACTAATCCTAAAAATGATTTCATAGAAATCTCCTGTTTTTTTGTAGAATATATTTTTTGCGATAACTTTGCCGCTGTTATAATTCTGACAGGGAATTATTACACAACATACGCGCGCGCGCGGGGTGCCGTCGGTGATTTTGCAAATTTAGAATTAACATAGGATCATCGTTTGCATTGTATTTAGGTCTGTGACAATAACGCATAAAACCACCTTACAGACGACAACTTCGGTCAGCCAATTGACACTGCGACCATTTTTGTCAATTTTGTTAATCATTGCCGTAGCAATGCTTACCGCCTTAAGCGCACACGCCCAGCCAGTTGCTTCGGCGGCCATTGTAGGGATCGAAAATTTACCAGCAGGTGTTTTACCATTTCCAGAAAACATCAAAAAATTGCAGCGTGTTGGCATTCCTAGCTTCATAAAACCTGATTTTGATTTTTTTACTGTGGTTCAGTCACTAATTTCGGTAGAGATTAATCCCAGCACTGGCGTGCACATAGGTAGCGGTACAATTTTAACCAACCGCCACGTGTACATGTCGTTATTAAGAACAGACGGCTTAAAAACTAAATTCAAAGGTGAAGCACCCATCGTCCGTCTGATTTCAAATCGAAAAATGTCTTTGTTAGAGTTGCCCGAGCCCTCGGCCGAGGATCTGAAAGCGCTTGCAAAAAAGCCAGGCCAAATTGTAACCTGTTCAGGAAGCACAGTTATCATCGAGAGAGCGACGATTCAGACTGCCTGCGAAGTAGCTTCGGAAGGTGCAATGCGATATAACGAAGCACTTGGAAAGTGCGAGAAATATCCAACCGTTGATTTCATAGGATCCCAGGATTATGCCCAGTGCGACAGCGGTTTCCGGGTTGTTTATTGTAGTCACACGCCGACGACTTACATAGTTCCGACTGTCCCTGCACAATTCAAAAAGAAGGGGTCGCAACCTATGGACGTCGGAGCATTTTCAGAAGACAGAAATACTGGAACCAACTCGTGCGATTGTGATTATACTCAAGATTTTTTAATAGCAGATCCAAATGTAAGATGCGTAGCAAAATGCACGCAAGCTACTCAATAGTAAAAATTTAAACTAGCCTGTTTTTTCATTCATTGATAACGTTTCCCCATGTCAAACACTCAAGTATATCCAAAGACTTCCGAAAAAAAAACTGCAGGTTACAAATACGTATTAGCCCTTGGTGCACTTGGTGTAGTCTACGGCGATATTGGTACAAGCCCATTGTACGCGTTGAAAGAAGCGTTTCATCCAGGACATCACATGATTGCACAGCCTGAAAATATTTATGGTTTGTTATCACTTATTTTTTGGTCATTGATGATTGTCATATCGCTGAAGTATTTAATTTTTATTCTGCGCGCTGATAACCGTGGTGAAGGCGGAATTTTAGCATTAACTTCGTTGATCGCACCACAAACTGGCCAAAACCAATCGTTTACGCGGTCAAAAGCATTTTTAATAATGTTAGGGCTATTCGGAACCGCTTTGCTTTACGGTGACGGCATGATTACGCCGGCTATTTCCATTTTAAGTGCGGTCGAAGGTTTAAGTTTAATTACTCCTGTTTTTAATCCGTATATAATTCCTATTACCATCGGTATTTTGGTTTTGCTGTTTTCAATTCAAAGTCATGGAACCGGTACCGTTGGAAAAATATTTGGCCCAGTTACTTTGACTTGGTTTATTGTTTTGGCGGCACTTGGTGTTTACAACATTGTACAAACTCCGGAGATACTTAATGCGCTAAATCCTGTTTATATTTATCATTTCTTTGTAAACAATGCGTGGTATGGATTTGTGGTCCTAGGTTCAGTTTTCTTAGTCGTAACTGGCGGTGAAGCGCTGTATTCGGATCTGGGCCATTTTGGTCGCGCCCCCATTCAACAAGCATGGTTCTTTGTTGTTTTACCCAGTCTTGTATTAAATTATTTTGGTCAGGGCGCACTACTTATCAGAAATCCTGCAGCGATTGAAAGCCCGTTTTTTATGATGGCTCCGACGTGGATGCTGTACCCGCTAGTTATCTTAGCGGCCGTTGCAACGACAATTGCGTCGCAAGCTTTAATCACTGGTGTGTTTTCAATAACCATGCAGGCCGTGCAACACGGCTACCTACCGCGCTTACATATTTCACATACGTCTGCGAAAGAATTTGGCCAGATATACATAAAAAAAATGAACCAAATGCTGATGATTGGCTGTATCGCACTGGTGGTTTTGTTCAAATCATCTAGCAATTTAGCCGCAGCTTACGGGTTAGCAGTGACAAGCACTATGGTCATTACCACCATTTTATTTTATTTCGTCGCACGCGAACGCTGGCACTGGAGCCGCTTAGCAGCAGGTTCTTTGTGCGGGTTTTTCCTAATCATCGATTTAGGATTCTGGGGAGCCAACTTACTTAAAATTATTGATGGCGGATGGTTTCCATTATTAATCGGTATTGTTGGATTTACTATTATGACAACATGGAAAAGGGGCCGCCAGCTTTTGTACATGTACTTACAGAAAAAAGTAGTTCCACTGACAAATTTTTTACAAACTATAACAGATCCTAAAGTTCACCGTATCGATGGCGTCGCCATTTATTTAAATCGCAGCCTAAAAGACACGCCACACGCACTTAATCACACATTTGAACATTTCCAGACCGTGCACAAAAAACTTATCTTTTTAGTAGTCGCCACTGAAGAAGTTCCGAAAATTGATCCAAACGCGCGCGTGTTAGTAGAAAAAGTTTCTGACGACACCTTCAGAGTAACTTTACGTTATGGCTACCTAGAGCAGCCTAACGTACCACGCGACATCGAAAGCCTGCAGCTTGGCGATTTTACACTCGACACAAAAAAAGCCACTTTCATTATCGGACGCGAAAATATATTTGCTACCAATCATCCGGGAATGGCCATCTGGCGCGAAAAAATATTTTCAATGATGTCGAAAAATGAACTTTCAGCAGCTGATTATTTTCAGCTGCCAAAAGACCGTGTAATTGAAATTGGAATGCAAATTGCGATGTAGGAATTAAAACGTCGAGCGAAGAGATGCGGAAAGAAAATAGAGATTGTATGTTAGTCCATTTGAATCTTTAGGCTCAGGTTTTATGATACTTAATATTAGGTCATTAGCAGATGATACTGGAATAATTGAATATATGGTATACACCTTGTCCTCTTGCTTTTTTTCCTTAGTTGTAGTGGCTCCAACTGAGCTGTCGTAACCTTCAACTAAATTTTCTTGGTAAGAAAATCCAACTTTAAAGTCCATTTCTAGCTGAGCATAAAGTTTGAAATTGTTTCCAGTGCCTGCCTTATGCTTTCTAGTTGTGGTTACCCCAGCACTTACAACCTCTTCATCACCGTCTTGGAATATTTTATACTCGAACGATCCACCAAGACCAATATTTTGCAATGTCACACCACCACCACCAAGAAACGATAATGATGGTCGGTTACTAACTTGTGTACTTTCACTCGGTGATGAATTTGACTTACTTTTATCGAGTAATCCTGAACTGTAGCTTACTGAGTAACGTAGATACTTATCTTGTAGATCGAAAATCCCTTTTGCACCAATTTTCGTATCGCCAAAACCTAGCGATGTGGAACTACCAAACGAAGATTTTGATTCAAGCCGTGAATAATTCTGTTGAATAAACGGCGCTAGAACCGGCGACACGCCGTAAGCATACCCAAGGGCAAGTGCATAGCCTGAAATTGTGATTTTTCCGAATGAACTATCTATATCACCAGCCGGCAGTAACGCACCTGCTAAAATTTCATGCTGACCCAACTCGGGCGCAAAAACATCATCAGTCTTTGTTGTTGAAGTTCCTGCTTTGCTTGATACCATCGGCTGCGCTAAGGCAGAAATCGATGCACTAAAAATCAACAACGCTGTAACCACTATCTTCATAATTTTCTCCTGTTTATTAAAATGATCCATTAAGTGTAGCTGAAGCGTAGTAGTTCACGTCAAGCTGCACGTCATCTTTGTTTGCAGACCCTTGCCAAACAGGAATTCCAACTTCGAATAGGGCACTAACTATTCCTACTGGTGGCGTTTGAAATTTCACCACAGCATTTGCGTCCCAGTTTGCTTGCGTGCCGTGGTAGTACTGGTGGCCATCGCCCGCAATACCTGCCGTTCCAACATACGCATTATTTAATTCGTATTTTTCATCGCGGCCGTTTATGGCTTCACGCACTTTGTAATTTGC
>JAYTMU010000275.1:0-4745 GCA_043728195.1 Bdellovibrionales bacterium | reverse complement strand
ACGTCAGCTCCACTAACCGTAGCGCTTAGCAACGTGTTGTAAGTTTGCCCACCACTGCTAGTGGCTGTAGTAATCCCGGGCCCAGCACCTAAAGCATTGAATGTGACAATAGCTATGGGTCTTGGTTTGACCTGGATTGAAATCACAAAAGCTGATGAACCAACCGAACCACTTGCACCGACAGTGTAACTGGTTGGCGACTGTGGCGCTGACGGCGCTCCGGTAATTTCACAGGTGGTTGTATTAAAAACAAGCCCTGCAGGAAGTGAAAGATCGGTCGAACAGCTTGAAATCGGCCCACCCACATTTGTAAACACTATCGGTGTGATCGGGGCATTTACATAGAAGATGTTGGTCGTTGACGTCGTAGAAATATTTGGATTACTTGTTAACGTCACACTAGCCGCAGAACTTACGCCACTGATGTTACCAGCAAAATCTTTTGCAAACGCGTAAATATTTTTTGTCGTCTGCGCTGCAGATACGGTAAATATTTTTGTTGCTGTGCAAGGTTCCCAACCGGGTTCTGACCCGATGGGTATTGGTGTTGCAGATTCCGTGAATAGAAAACTTGATGCACCCGTGTTTGCGGTATCACAACCACTAATGCTTAGCCCTACGTTGCGGTCAACAGTTGGCGAAGCGGTCGTGCGTGAAATTCCCAACGTATTCGGAGCTGTGCGGTCAACAGTGTAGGTAAGGCTTGACGGCAAACACAGTGCGGTCAAACTGGCTTCAGGTATAGTGTACATTGGTTTGTAGAAAAAGGTGTGTATGCCTTCAATCAAAACAGGGCTTGTGACCGTAGCGCCCACTTGATTGGTGATTTCGCCAACTTTTGACGAATCATTTGCGCACGAACTTTCGTTGTAAATGGCTACGCGGCTGACTTGGCCGTCGCGGTAAGCCGTGGCCATAGAAAAAGTAACCGTTTGATTTTTTGAAATTGTGTTGGGATCTAATATTTGTAACGTTGCAAACGAACTGAACGTAGTTTGTTTAATTTCTACAGGGGTATCTGTACACGATACTAAAAGCAATATAAGACTGTAGAAAAGACCGATTCTCATGCGTAACTGATCGGTCTTTTCTATCTTTTACTAAACTATTTTACGAGTACATTTTTAAACTGCCATGGATCGGATTGATCCAGATCTTCGTGAAAAAATCCGGGACGATTGGTTAACGGATTCCAATCCGTATAAAAGCCATTCACAGAACCCAAATACGGAAGTTGAAACTGCAAACATCTTTCAAAGTCCATTTCGTCAGCTTCAACAATTCCCATATTTGGATTTTCAAGGATCCATGCCATTCCAGCAATAACGGCTGACGTCACTTGCAGACCTGTTGCATTTTGATACGGCGCTAATTTTCGGGTCTCTTCGATGGATAACTGTGAGCCATACCAAAAAGCGTTTTTCGCGTGGCCGTACAAAAGGACGCCAAGCTCGTCGGTGCCAGCGACAATTTCATTTTCATCTAAAATGTGCTGCTGACTTTGTTTCACTCCGGCTTGTCCAAACATTTCTTCTAGCGAAAGTACCGCATCATTACTTGGGTGATAGGCGTAATGACATGTGGGTCTATAGGTTGGTGTGGCGCCCGCGCCAACGGTAAAATAATCTGCAATTGAAATAGATTCGTTGTGTGTTACCAGCCGACTGTAGTGTGCACCTGCCGTTGGGCACCAACTGCGCACGCGCGTGTTAGCACCTGGTTGCTGTAAATAAATTGCCGCTTTACAGCCAGCTTCGTGGTGTTTTGCATTTTCTGGTAACCATTTTTCAAAAGTTCCCCAACCTAATTCTGCAGGCTGCAGGCCTTCGCTAACAAAACCTTCGACGGACCACGTGTTAATGAATGCGTCTTTTGGTTTTGCGATTTTACTTACCTGGGAATCACGTTCTGCGATATGAATTCCTTTTACACCGGTTTTTTGCATTAGCTTGGCCCACTCAGTGCGTGACTGTGGCATTGCAAAATCTATTTTCAGATCTGTAGCTAATTGCACCAGCGCTTTTTTTACAAACCATGAAACCATTCCTGGATTTGCTCCGCAGCATGACACGGCCGTGGTACCACCGGGATTTTTCTTTTTTTCTTCAAGCACCGTTTCCCGAAGCGCGTAGTTCGAGCGCGCTGCTGCCTTCATGGTCTCGTCGAAATAAAATCCGGCCCAGGGTTCGACCACTGTGTCGATGTAAAATGCATTCAGTTCACGGCACAGTTTCATCACACTAAGTGAACTAACATCGACCGATAAATTTATACAGAAGCCGTTTCCACCAGCCAGTAGCGGAGTCAAAATTTGCTGGTAATCTTCTGCAGTTAATCCCTTGTGAATAAACTGAATGCCGCGATCGTCCAATAGTTTTCGATCTTGGTCATTCGGATCGATTACTACCAATTGTTTTTTATCAAATTTAAAATGGCGTTCTAGTAGCGGTAAACAACCGCGCCCAATGGAACCAAAACCAATCATGACTACAGGACCTTTAAGTTCGCCGTATATTTTATCAATCATTGTAAGACCTTCTTTATAAGTACTCGTCTTTAATTTTTTTAATAATCTGTTCAATCTTCTTTATCGAAACCGGCGCAATGAAAATAGCATCGTCGCCAGAAATTGTTCCAAGTATACCGAATTCAGTTTTTAAGCTATCAATCTGTGTTGCCACCAAACTTGCTGAGCCTGGAGTGGTGTGCACCACAATTAAATTTTCATTCGACTGAATGTCGGTGATCAGCGCGCTTAAATCTTGATTCATCCGCGTGGTTATTGCGCGGTGATCTTCTGGCAAACGATAAATAATTTCGTTTTCAGAATTTGTTGTTTTAATCGCACCGATCCGCCGTAAATCCCGTGATACTGTACTTTGCGTGACGTCAAATTTTTTCTGCTTCAAGGCTTCGCATAACTCTTCTTGCGTGCTGGCGTCGCCTTGGCGAATCAATTGCCTTAGTGCTTGCAACCGCTCATGCGTATCGAATTTATTTTTAGCCGGCTTTTCCATTTAGGACCTCAACTTCAGGTTGTGATTGCGCGCGCTGCCTTGTTAGAAGCGTTCCGATTGTTATATCAGACACTGTATCAGAAACCAGTTCCGCTGCAAAACTGGCATGCATCACGCGCACGTATTTTATTCCGGCTTGGACTGCATAAATCATGGCCTTTACTTTTGTCGACATCCCGCCATAAATGATTCCTTCATCCATCATGGCATCCATCATCGGAATGCTAACTTTAGCCAAAAGTTTCTGTTTCTCATTCAAGATCCCTTTTTGGTCTGTTAAGAAAATCAATTTTTTGGCTCCTAATGCAATAGCAATTTTTGTCGCGGCCCAATCTGCATTCACGTTGTATTTAACCCCGTTGCTATCAATGCCAATGGGTGCGATCACGGGTACTCGGGTTCGAAATTGCGCTAAGACAAATTCAATAGCAGCCGGGTTTACAGCTTCAACTGTGCCAACTTGTTGCAGTTCAACATTCGTTTGTGAACACGTTAATATTTTATTCTTAGCTCCTGAAAGGCCAACAGCTGGAATGTGCAACATATTTAAATTTTCTACCAGCATCGAATTTACATCAACGGCTAATACCTGATCGATGACTGTCATCATTTCAGGTGTGGTTTGCCGCTGGCCTTCGATAAATTTCCACGTGATACCTTGCTTATTTAGTTGGGCATTAATTGCAGGACCGCCTCCGTGCACAACGATAACGCTGTAACGCCTTTTTTGATATCCGCGAATAAGTACAGCTAACTGCTGCATTGTTTCGGTGTTTTGCAAAGCCGAGCCACCTAATTTGATTACAATTCTTTGCTTCATGAATACTCCGTATTGATGTCTATATATTTGCGAGACAGGTCGCAGCCCCAGGCGGTTGTCGAAAATTTGCCTGAATTTAAATTCACTTCAATTTTTACTAACGATTGTTTTAACAGGGCTTTCACATCTGCTTTTACAAACGCACAGGGTTGCCCTTTTTCAAAAAGTAAGACACCTTGCAATTTCAAAGTCATCTTTTGCAACTGATCTGCTGGAATTCCTTCCGCCCCAAGGCGCGCTAAGATGCGGCCCCAGTTAGGGTCTTCACCGTGAATTGCTGTTTTAATTAACGGCGACAAAGTTACTCCGCGGGCCGCGCGCTTTACTAGCGCTTGGTCATCGGATCCTTTGATATTCACTTCAATTAATTTTGAAGCGCCTTCCCCGTCAGCTGCAATAGACTTTGCTAAAAATATCGCGATGTCTTCGACCACGGCATCAAACTTTTGCACGTCTTTTTCTGTTACCAATGCAACACCGGTTGCACCGTTGGCCATCAAAAAACAGCAATCATTCGTCGAGGTATCCCCGTCCACACTGATCATGTTAAAGCTAACGTCAGCCGTTTTTTTAATTAAACTTTCGGCGTGATCTTTTGTAATCACAGCGTCTGTTAAAATGTAACCTAGCATAGTTGCCATGTTTGGATGAATCATTCCTGATCCTTTGCCAATTCCGGTTACGCGCACAACACCGGTTGATAGCGTCACGACTGACGTTACCGATTTTGGCACAAGATCTGTGGTAAGAATGGCTGTCGCAAAACTTTCGGCGCAATCGTTCGCGCGCAAAACCAGTTCGGGCATTGCCGGTAAAATTTTATCAACGTCTAATTGCTCGCCGATTTTACCTGTGCTTGCTACTAACACTTGATTCACATCACATGATAAACTTTTTGCGCAAGCCGA
>JAYTMU010000274.1:0-6695 GCA_043728195.1 Bdellovibrionales bacterium | reverse complement strand
TGCAATGTCGACGGTGCCCGTTCTTACAACGATGCCATTTATTTGTGACATATCTTGTTCTTCGAACGTATTTTAAAAATAGTCGTCTACTTTATCAAGAAGCATGCCTTTTAATTTCCGTTTTGACTTGGGCTTTTACATAAGCTTCATAATTTCGTCAGCGTACTGCGGAATTCCTGCTTTAATATCCTTGATGTCCACAAATGTATTAATGAACTCTTGCTTCAGCTTACCTTTAACGGACTTTTGGTTTTTTTCTTCTATTTTTTTATTTACGCCATCGATAAGTGAATTTAACTGGGCCTCTAGCATAGGTTTTATTTTTGCTTCATTTCCTTTGATACTAAGGTCGGAAATTTCAGCATTAATGATCTCGGACAACTGAATCTTCCACTGATTGATGCTAAATAGTCCGTATTTTATATTATTAATATCAGCGTAATCTTGTTTTCGTTGCTGATTGCTTTTTGATAAAGAAATAATTTGCTGACCTAGGACGGCGGCAGCTAAAAATATAATGGCATATATGATGGTTTTGATGTGTTTCATTGTATTGGTATAACTTTACAGATGATTCTAGGCAATTAAAACTAGTACTGTGTCAATTCCGCGCACCAGTAGACTGTGTGCGGAATTTTTATGTTTCAAAACTATTTTTAATACTTACCCTTAAGCACGTGTATTAACATTGATTGGTTTCGAGTTTAAATTTAGGCTTAATTTTAAAAAAGGGTGTGCATGTCTAAACTTGAAAGTGGCTTAAAAGAATGGGTATCGCTTGGTTTAATTGGCGTTGATCAAGCCCAGCAAATTCGCCAGCACGAAGCAGCGAAACCTGAAAGTTCGTGGATACTTTCTGGGTTACTTTTGTTAGGTGCCATCATTGTTGGTATAGGCGTGATCTCACTTATTGCTGCGAATTGGGACCAAATACCTGACGCTTTAAAACTTACGGGTGATTTTGTTTTATTAATCGCATTAGCATTCGGAATTGTTCACAGCTGGGATGCAAAAAAGCTCATACAATTTGAAGTGTTACTTGTTACATTCCTAGTTTTTTGTTTGGCGTCTATTGGATTGATCTCGCAGGTTTATCATACGGGTGGAAAACTTTATCAGGCATTAATGTTGTGGTCGGCCATAACTTTTGCTGCGGCATTAGCGGCACGACAAATATTTGTTCCGTTTTTGTGGGCCGGCGCTTTTCTTACTGGAGTAGTTTACACTGCTCTTGATTCTGTAGCGTTAAATTCAGTATTTCAAAAAAATTACCAAGCGGTTTTTATGGCGGTTCCACTTCTTTGTGCGGGGTTAACAGTATTTAGTAAAACTATGGCTGGCGAAACTGGCCCGACCCGGGCATTTCGCTGGTGGACCCTTATAGCAGGTCTAGTAGCGCTTTTTGCTTCAGAACTGCATCACTTTGTTAAGGGCGGATTACATCAAGGGGTTATGGCGTACGTTACTGGATATGTGCTAGCAGCGTTTGCAGCTTTCGCCATATGGCAAAGTCTTGAATACAGAAAAACTCAGAAAATTTTGTTGTTAGCAACACTCGGAATTTTTCTTATTCCATTTCATTTGCCGCTATTCGAGATTAAAACATCAATTGCCTATGCTTCGTGTACAATTGCTGTGCTTGGGTTGATCGCTATATTTTTAGCTAGCATGCAAGTGCGCCGTTTGTTTCAGTGGTTTTTGTTTTTAGTCGGACTTCGAGTTCTGGTTTTATATTTTGAAGCCTTCGGAGGCCTTGCACTAACGGGGTTTGGTCTAATTATTTCGGGCGGTTTAGTTATTGCGATGGCCATTGGTTGGAATAAATACAGAACCCAAATTGCCGTGTGGGCTGAAGGGTGGGCAAAGTGATTCATTCAAAAAAAATGTTGGTTATCGCATTAGCGATTCCAATTTTTGCATTAGCAGCTCTTACAGCGTATAAAAAATATGTTCTTTCTTTTGGAACTGAAGTCGTACTTCCAATCACAGGCTATGACCCGCGCGATTTGCTGGCAGGGCATTATTTAATTTACCGAATCGACTACGGTGTTGAAAACATCTGTGCCGCAAATCTTGGTCAGCAAACTGGTTATGTTTGTCTGGAACCAAAGATGTTCTCTTTTTCCGAACCTGATAGCTGCAAAAAATTAATTGCCGGCGACTGCATTAATGGCCGCTTCGTAGCCGGCATTGAAAAGTATTATGTACCACAAGAAAAAGCAAAAGATCTTGAAGCGCAAGTTCAATCCAAAACTGCAAGTATTGTATTGTCGCTTACCCGTGGTGGTCTGGCGCAAGTGAAAGATTTGTTAGTGGATGGTCAGCCGTGGAAACGCTGATTTTACTACTCTATGAAGGGACGAAATTCTGACTGAACCGGATGTAACACTAACAGATTATGGCCTAGCTATTCTATGTTCCTGGTTTGCGTGGATATTGTGGCAGCAAAAGTCTGGTGCACGGCAACTTCAAACGCTATGGATTGTATTTTATGTATCAGTTGCGCTTGCATCAACGCTTGGGGGCACCGTGCATGGGTTTTTTTTAGATGAAACAACTTTAGGATACAAACTACTTTGGCCTGGAACTTTATTGGCCATCGGAATTACTGCTACCACGGCTTGGATCATTGCAGGCCAGCTTATTTCGGGTTCGCGCCAACTTAAGAAATGGATTCTATTTTCAAGTTTTGTTTTTTTTCTTTACGCTGGCACCGTCATATTTTATTCGCAAAGTTTCACCGTCGTGATATTTAATTATATTCCGGCGATGATTGCCTTGCTAGCGATTTCAGTTTGGCGCTACAAACAGACCCGACACAAAGCTTTTTTGCTGGTTACCTACGGAATATTGATTAGCTTTGCTGCGGCTTTCATTCAACAGCTAGGAATATCAATTCACCCAACTTATTTTAATCATAATTCTACTTATCATTTACTACAGGCATTTGGCCTTTGGATTATCTTCCGCGGAGCCAAGGGTTTGCTAATTCTTGAAAGGAATTACTTGTGAAATTAAAAACTAGTATCGTGACTTTTTTATTCGTTCTACTGGGCTGCACGAACGCACAGAAGCTGCCAATAGCAGAAAAAGAAAATCTGGCTGATAGCAATGGTGTAGTCCTTAATGACATCCATTCACAGCTGAACGTAACTAGTCACTTAGCTGTGCTGGTACCCAGATCTGTTGAAGACATACAGTCAGCTGTTCGTAACGCAAAAAACAGTGGAAAGTACATTAGCATTAGCGGCGGAAAGCATTCGATGGGTGGGCAGCAATTTGGGGCCGGCACAATCAACCTAAGCATGTCTGATTTTAACAAAGTTATTGGTCTTGATGCGGGAAAAGGAATTGTCGAAGTCCAATCGGGAATTCAATGGCCAGAACTTGTTGACTGGTTATACAAGAATCAAAATGGCTCGAAAAAACAATGGGGCATAAGACAAAAACAAACTGGTGCAGATCGGCTAAGTATCGGCGGTGCACTTTCATCAAATATCCATGGCCGTGGTTTAAAAATGCGGCCGATGATAGATGACGTTGAATCTTTCACCCTTATCGATGCCGATGGAAATCTTAAAAACATCAGTCGCGCAGAAAATAAGGAACTATTTCGATTAGTGATCGGCGGGTACGGATTATTTGGAGTCATCGGAACTGTTAAAGTGCGCCTTTCAACCGTCAAAGTTTTAGAGCGTGTTGTCCAACTGATCGAAGTTAAAGATTTCATTCCGCTTGTTTCAAAGCGAATTAGTGAAGGATTTCTTTACGGTGATTTTCAATTTGCCATAGATCCAGTATCCGATGATTTCATGAAGCGTGGAATTTATTCGCTTTATAAACCTGTAAATAAACCGTTAATGGTCGCCGGAGAACAACAAGAAATGAAGGGTGACGATTGGCACCGCTTACTTGGGCTTGCGCACACGAATAAATCTAGGGCTTTTGACATTTATTCTAAGTTTTATTTATCCACTCATGGACAATTTTACCGTACGGATACTCATCAAATGGGCGTTTATGTTGATGACTACCACAAAAAATTCGATCCAAATGGAAATTCTTCCGAGATGATCAGTGAAATTTACGTTCCAAGAGCAAAGCTACAAACCTTGTTTGCGCAGTTACGCGAAGACTTTAGAAAAAATGGCACCAACGCCGTTTACGGAACTGTCAGGCTGATTGAAAAAGACAATGAAAGTTTTCTTGCCTGGGCAAAACAAAGTTATGCTGCCACCGTCTTTAACTTTCACGTCGAGCATTCACCCCTGGGAATTGAAAAAGCTAAAAAAGAATTTCAGCTTATTATTGACCGCGCATTAGAACACGGCGGCAGCTACTTTCTGACCTATCATCGATGGGCACGCAAGGATCAAGTTTTAAAAGCTTATCCGCAATTGCCAGAATTCCTTCGTCTAAAAAAGAAATATGATCCGTCCGAGCGCTTTCAAAGCGATTGGTATAGACATTACCGCGAAATGTTTGCAGATCAGCTGGCAACAAAATGATTTTTACTAATAAGCAAACTGCTGTAGCGCTATGGATACTAATTGCATTGTTTGTATTTCGCGTAATTGGGCAGCTAGTAGTTGTTTTGTATGCCCCTACATTTTTGCCACCGATGAAAGAATGGTATTCAGGCTTAATGCCTTACCAGTACCTACTACCTTCACAAATACTTATTATTATTTTTTTCACAAAAGTCACATTAGATATTTCGCGGGGATCAGGATACTGGGCCAAACCAAAACGAAAACTGGGGCTATGGCTTAGAAATTTCGGCATCGTCTATTTAGCCGCCATGGTTGTACGATATGTTTTGCGAATGTCTTTGTACCCCGATGAAAGATGGTTTGGCGGAACTATACCTATCTTTTTTCACTGGGTGCTAGCGTCTTACATAATATTGCTAGGCAGTTACCATGTCCGCGTCAGTCGTTCGGCTTAGGTCTTCAGACAAACCGACGCATTACGACCGTATCGACGTACTGGCCATCACCATATTTAAGATCACGCTTTCGCGTACCCTCTATTTCAAAACCCATCTTTTTATACAGGGCAATGGCCCGTTCATTGTTGCTATGAACATTCAGTCCAATTTTTTCGATTGTTCTATTTTCCGTGGCCCACTCGATCAGTGCTTGCAGTAACAATGATCCAATACCTTGATTGCGTGCGCTAGATTCAACTGACATACCAAATTCGCCCGTGTGAGCAATTCGTTGACAACGACCATTTGCAAAGTCTAACATGCCGACAATTTTTGAATTTATTTCAGCAATTAAAATTACATGATTTGGATTCGTCTTGTGCGATTCAATCCATTTTTCTTCTGCATCAATTGTCATGTTAAATTCTGCAGCTGTAGTCAGCTGGTAAATTTCTTCTGCAATAACGTTTTTGGCAAGTTGTAGGACTTCAGAGGCATTTTGCTTAGTTGGCGAACGAATAGTGACTTCGACACCAAATTTTGATTTGTATATTTTGGGCTCAAATTCTGCCATGTAGGTAACTCTCCGCTTTGTATTTCAGAAATCCATTCGAAAACATTTATACTTTGCAGTGACTATGAAACCAGATCGCGTACAAAGTTCAAGCGCTATATCGTTTTCAATGGCTACCGTTAGATTACATTCGAATAACCTAGTTTACCTGTCTCATTCAAACAGTTTTGCAAAAGGTCTTTGCCAATTCCATTTCCTTGATACTTTGGCAAGACTCCGATTGTCCGGACCTCAGTACTTGGTAGCGTGTCGGATTCGATCAAATTAGCAAATCCGATTATTTGATCGTGCTCACGCCAAAGATAATACCTAGAACGCAGCGATTTTAAGAATGCTGGGTACCATGCTGTCGCCTCAGGGATGCTTACGTCGGGATTCTTACTAAATGATTCACACAATACCTTATAGACTGAATCTTCATCGCTTTTTTCAGCGGAATGTATATTTTGACCGCGGGCTATGGGTATTGAAGTAACCGCGGGATTTTCCATTTCGTAATTCGAATAATAGTATTTCAGACCCATCGCCCTAAAAAAGTTATCCGTAAGGTTAGCCGTGTCTGCAATGCTAAGTTGAAATCCGGTTCTTGAAGTTGGTGCGTGGTCCTTAGATAAGGTAATGAATTGCCGGATCACTGTTGCCAGATCGGCTTCAGGACGAAGCCCAAGTATTTCCAGCCAGAAATCGTTTTACAAGTGGTATGGGATAAGATGGCTTGCAAGGATGCAATTGTGAAAATTCTAAAATTGCAGATTTTTCGTTGTCAGTTACTGCGTTAACGACCCAATTCATATTGCGTTCTGATTCCGCTTTTTTTCCAAAAGTTGAACATCCCCTTCGGATGTAACAAATCGCCGTGACTTTCTAAAGCCCGCTTTTTCATAACACCGAATTGCTGCCATATTTTTTTCGTCAGGATCTGTAATTACTAATTTAATATCAGGGTGATTTAAAAGTTGATCGGTGAAAATGCGCACGAATTCTGAACCCAAGCCTTTACCAATTAATTCCGGAACTCCAATAAATTGATCCGTTCCTACAGTGCTTGCTGGATAAAGTGGTTTAAAGTCTTCGTCTTCTGCGACCCACCAATAGTTTATATAGCCAATTGGTTTTTCATCCAAGAAAACAATATGGGGGAAAACCAGCGGATCTGATATCATATTTTGGTGTCGCACGCAGAAGGCTTCC
>JAYTMU010000273.1:0-2720 GCA_043728195.1 Bdellovibrionales bacterium | reverse complement strand
TTTTTAGCCTGGGCTTATTATGATCCACATAGCCCCTTATGCTTAAGAATTTTAAGTTTAGAAAAAAAACCACCAACATTTGAAACTTTCGAAGCCAGGTTTTTAAGTGCTTTACAACTACGTCGGTCGGTCCTAAGCGAAAACACGGATAGTTATCGCCTGTTCAATGGCGAGGGTGATTTACTTCCTGGTTTAATTTGCGATGTCTACAATTCAACAGCAGTTTTGCAGTTTGATGGACAAGGCGCCAATGAATTTTGGGATAAGCAAAAAATTGCAGACTGGCTTATTAAAAATAGCGACTGCCAAACAGTGGTTGAAAAATTACGTCGGCAAACCGAAGGCGGAATTGTTCTTTTAGCCGGCGAAAAACCTACTGAAGAAGTAATAGCAACCGAGCACGGCGTAAAGTTCATCGTCAATTTAGAAAAAGGCCAAAAAACAGGATTTTTTTTAGATCAACGTGAAAATAGAAATTACATCCGGTCTGTCAGCAAAGGCATGAGTGTACTTAATTTGTTTAGTTATTCGGGTGGCTTTTCGGTTTATGCTGGACTTGGTGGCGCAAAAAAAGTGGCAAGCCTTGATATTGCCGACGGAGCCATTCAATTGGCCAAACGTAACTGGGAATTGAATGGACTGCCAGACGGCGCACATCAAGGGCTTTGCGTCGATGTGTTCGAATATTTAAATACCGCTTCGGAAATATGGGATCATATCATTGTCGATCCCCCATCTATGGGGCATTCAGAAGAGCATAAAGAACGTGCGCAGTCGAAATACATTGAATTATTTGCAACTGTTGCCAAAAAAATTAAAACCGGCGGACAGCTATCAGTTAGCTCTTGCTCGAGCCATATTTCATTTGAAGATTTTTTCGAGATTATAAACGAATCATTGTCGCAAGCGAAGCGTCGCGGCCGTATTATAAGGGTTTCGGGACAAGGGCCAGATCACCCGTTTCCGCACAGTTGTCACGAGCTTCGCTATTTAAAGTTTGTTCACTTGATTTTGAATTAATCTTAGACGATAAATACCCCCTATGATTAGCACAGCCAATGTCAGTCTTCGCTTCGGCGGAAAAAAACTTTTTGACGAAGTGAACGTGAAATTTACGCCAGGGAACTGCTATGGATTAATCGGTGCTAACGGCGCTGGTAAAACAACATTCCTAAAAATCTTATCTAAAGAGCTTGAGCCCAACACCGGCGAAGTTATCATTGATCCAAGTCTTCGTCTTTCGATTTTAAAACAAGATCACTATGCCTTTGACGATTTCACTGTTCTGCAAACAGTGATGATGGGAAATGAAAAATTATATAAAGTTATGGCCGAAAAAGATGCGCTTTATGCTAAACCTGATTTTAGCGAAAAGGACGGCGAAAGGGCTTCGGAATTAGAAGGCCAATTTGCAGAACTGAACGGCTGGGAAGCCGAATCTGAAGCAGCAACTATGTTAGCTGAACTTGGAATAAATGAAAACCAACATCAGAAGCCAATGAAAGATTTGGTCGGCGGCGAAAAAGTTAAAGTGTTATTAGCACAAGCGCTTTTTGGCCAACCCGATATCTTGTTACTAGACGAGCCTACGAATCATTTAGATATTTACGCAATCCAGTGGTTAGAAGAATTTCTTTTAAATTTTCAGAATACGGTTATTGTAATTTCCCATGATCGACATTTTTTAAACAAAGTCTGCAGCCACATTGCAGATATCGATTATTCAAAAGTGACGACATTTACAGGAAACTACGATTTTTGGCGAGAAGCTAGCGAACTTAGCCAGCGACTACTGTCAGACCAAAACAAAAAAAGCTCGGACAAGGCTGAAGAACTTAAAAGCTTTATCCAGCGCTTTAGTGCGAATGCTTCAAAATCAAAGCAAGCTTCGTCACGACAAAAGCAATTAGAGAAATTAGAATTTGCAGACATGCCGAAATCATCGCGCAAGCAGCCGTTTATTGGATTCGAATCAAAACGCGAATTGGGAAATGATATTTTGATGGTCGAAGGGTTATCAAAATCTATCGACGGGGTTAAAATTTTAGATAATATTTCGTTTTCGCTTCGAAAAACCGACAAGATTGTTTTATTGGGTCGAAATGATCTGGCAAAAACAGTACTGTTAGATATTCTTGCCGGTGAATCTAAACCTGATTCTGGAAAATTCACCTGGGGTGGCACCACGATTAGAAACTATTTTCCTTCTGACAATTCGAAATACTTCACTGGTGGCGAAGAATCCTTAGTTGACTGGTTAAGTCAGTATTCTGAAGTTCGAGATGAATCTTTCATTCGCGGATTTTTAGGAAAGATGCTGTTTAGTGGTAACGATGCATTGAAAAAGCCCAACGTCCTATCCGGTGGTGAAAAAGCACGCTGTATGTATTCTAAATTAATGCTGTCGGGTGCTAATGTGTTGTTAGTTGATGGTCCCACAAGTCACTTAGATTTAGAAAGCATCACGGCAGTTAATGACGGACTAAAACGCTTTAAAGGTTGTGTGATTTTCACTTCTCATGACCATGAGCTTATTCAAACTGTTGCCAACCGAGTTATAGAAATTGATGGCAAAATTGTTTACGATAACCACATTACTTATGATTCATTTATTGAGTTAAGTAGAGCGAGTTCGGCGATTTAAAAGTTAAATTTTGCAGGTTATCCACAATATTTTACTGTTTTAATGGAAATAATTTATTTTTCTGTGGATAAGTTCA
>JAYTMU010000272.1:0-2542 GCA_043728195.1 Bdellovibrionales bacterium | reverse complement strand
CTTACTTACCTCGTCGTACGGTGAAGTGGCTCCCTACTCCGAGCGAAACTCGCTTATAATTTCAGATTTTACAGGTAATATAAACCGCATTTACCGCACTTTTGAAAAGCTAGATACGGAAGCCACGTCAGCTAAAAATAAATAGGCTAAAACTGTAACCATGAGTAAGCCTATTTTTAAATTATCGTCAGAACAGCTAACACTTTTAACTGCGTTTGAAGAAACCAAGGGCTTGGCAAAGCTTGCAGAAAGCCTAATGCGTGATCCATCGGTTATTTCGCGCGCATTACAGCGAATCGCTGAAGATTTTCCTGTATTGGTAAAGGTTAAAGGTCGTTGGGAGCTGACACCACTGGGCCGTCAAGTGAATGAACAAACCAGGAACTTTTCTTTGGCCCTTGACGAATTGTTGAAGTCCCAAGCTAATCCAAAAGCACAAACCCATCATTTTTTTGATGAAAAATCTGTTCTGTTAGTTATCAATGCTCAGGTTGGCTTATTAGATCTAACCCAAGAAGGCAGAAATAACTCGGATGCCGAAAAAAATATTGTTCATGTGTTAGCACATTGGCGTAAGAACAAACGCCACGTCATCCATGTGAAACATATTTCAGATAACCCGGGGTCTATTTTCTACAAAGGATCAACCGGCAGCGATTTTTTACCGAACTTAGGGCCCCAATCTAATGAAGAGATCATCGAGAAAACAAAATCCAGTGCATTTAGCGAAACTAATCTTTCTGATCTGATAAAGAGCTTAGAACCCAGTGCTGTCTGTTTGGTCGGGTTCACGGCAAATGAATGTATCGATGCGACAGCAAAAGACGCTGCAGCCTTAGGTTTAACTTCGTTTGTCGTGGGTGATGCTACAGCCATGTTTGATATGCGAAGCCCTGATGGCAAACTGCTAAAGGCCGAGCGCCTACACAAGCTGACACTTGCTAATATCAATGCGTTTTATGCCAAAGTTATACAGATGAGCGAAGTAACGTAATGCGTGACGTGATCAAGAAAATGTCACAAGTGAAATCGATAGTGCCAAGCTTAGGTTGGATCGAAGATTCATTACCAATTGATGCCATCGGAAAACCAAAGCACGGCGGCATGGCCTACTACCTAGATGATAAATTAATTTTAATATTAGTCGAAGCAAGTCGCTCGTACGAACACAAAGGCACTACCTACCCCTTTGAAATATGGAATGGGTGCATACTTCCGATCGAAAGCATTAAGCAGGGTACCGTATTTATAAAATTTCCATTTTTGACGAATCATCCCGCATCTTCGAAGTGGCTTTATCTACCACAAGACACTGAAGATTTTAACGAACACGCAAAATTAGTGCTTCGTGAACTTAATAAAAAAAATCCGCTATTTGGACTACCTATAAAAATAAAGACTTCGGTTAGCGAGGAATTGATCGATACACGAAGCCCTAAACTTTTTGGCGATGCACCAGTTAAAAATAGTGTTAAAAAACCAAAAGTTGAAAAACCTAAAGCCTCTAAAAAAGCGAAAGCTAATAAGAAGCCCGAGAATCAACTTATTTTATCAGTCCTAAAAAGGCGAACTCGGTAAACGCCCTTATCACTTAACTATTCATTTAAATCTGTTTGTACAACAAAACCAGCTTCAGAGTTTTCGCAGTCTGTAATAAGGTGGACCTCGTCGCTATTGTATCTAAATCGTGTTAAAGAAACTGAAATGTATTTGTCACGTGCAATTAAACCAGATTACCCAACAAATTAACAGCTCCCCGATCTGTGAAGGTCGAACTTACCAGGCACACAGCTGTGGTCAGGCCATGATGATTGCACCCGACAGACTTTATGTTGGCGACATGGCAGGACAAATTACGGTGAATTTACACCCTTATAACTATGGAGTCGAATCAACGTTTTGTTCAACAAAAGACGCTGACGATTTAAAAAATTTAGTTTCTGAGCCGTTCGACAGCATGGACATTATATCGGACTGCATGGTTAACGATTAAAGCTAAAAACAATTGCCATTTTCATACTGGGGCATGTAGCAACTGCGAAAAAAGCGGTACTTTAGAAATGACATTCAAAGCCTCAAAAACGAAATTAAAGACAAAGTGATTCTCTGGACCATTAACTTGAGCGAAATAACTGTTCGACGTGATTTTTCCTGACGGACCTAAAGGTTCTAGAAAAACATCATCAAATTTTTGAAAGATGGCCGCCGGAGTAACTTGCGGGGCTGTGCCCTCAAGATGAATGTAATACGTGTTTGCAGCAAAAAGTGGTGCTGCATGCACTATACTTAAAGAAAGTAGCAGAATAGACATCATTTTCATCGAGGACCTCGGGTTATTACCTGAATTCTAAGGTCAATTAAACACGGCTGTCGTTAAAAAAGTGCCTTTTTCAGTTGATTACCCACTTAAATTAGCACCAAATAGTCTTATGAAGAAAAACTATTACTTAATTGGATCGGCATTGGGGCTTGTAGGTACTTTGGTGATATTCATCGTTATTTTCGGAAGTTTTGCGCTACGCATGCTGACGGTCTCGGAAAG
>JAYTMU010000271.1:0-5247 GCA_043728195.1 Bdellovibrionales bacterium | reverse complement strand
ATCGAGAAAATTAAACAAAAATGCATTACGTTGGGACTTTATGATGCTGAGGATTTTAGAAAAATGTCTGATTACGACATTTGCCAAATAATTTTTCAGAACGGATTTTCGACATCTGACCATGTTTCGGACACTTCGGGGCGCGGTATCGGGATGGATGCCATTTTAAATGAAGCAAAGCGGTTAAGTGGCAAGGCTTGGATTGAATCCGAATCAAATAAGGGAACCACGCTTTATGTCGAGATTCCCTTATAGTAGTTTATCGTTAAGCCATATTATTTTTGAATTTACTCAATGGTAAGTATTTTTGCTTTAGAAGTTTTATTGCTTTTTTCGATCAGGCCAATGCTATTCACATTCTCGCTGACAGCGTCCATAATTTCTTCAGAAGTTTCAAGTGTAGCGGGTTGTTTCTGCAAAACTCCATTAAAAACTTTTGTTAGGTATAGTTTTTTAGCTTGTAATGCCGTCATTCCCGCAAAGTTCTTAAAAAGCGAATCTGCTGAATCGGAATCATATTGATAATTGATTAAGTTGATAGGTTTGCCTGCGGACCAATCTGTTTTATTAACTAACAAAATTTGCGTAATCTCTTGTTTTGTTATCTTAGTAATTGGATTTTTTTCATGTACTGCAACAACATATTCAGCGGCATATATTTTCAAACTAAACGTGATTAAAATTAAAATTAAAATAATCTTTTTCATAATTACCTCTTTGTTACCAGCCCCAGGCAATGGAAGCTGAAGTTATATATTCAGAACGGCGATTGTTAATATTTTCATACTGAAGTTTAAATGCGCTGGCATCACTTAATTCGTACCTTGCGCCGGTAGTGTTAATGATGCGCGTATCAGTCAGACCAGAATAAACATCTGGCAAATCAGTTTGATTTATTTCGTATCGATAAAATGGAGTTAACTTTTTATAGTGAAAGCTAACCTGGGCATAGTAAGCTGTGATGTTAACATTCGTTTGTGTCATGTCTTCGTACTTATGACTTATTTTTAAGTACTCTCCTAAAAAGTCAACTATTGGGGATCTGTAAACAATATGGTAGCCATAAATATTTTCTTTCATCTTATCAACTAGCGTTGTTGTTTCCTTAACGCGGTTGCCATCCAGGGGGTCAGCAGCCTGAGTGGTGAAACTTCCTGCCGGTGCTTCGTCTGTATTAAAGGTCAGACCTAATCTTACGCTAGTTGACAAATCGTAATAGCCGACCAAGCTAACGGATTTTGATTTATTTGCATCTGTTGAGGTTTGGGGTGGATCATTTTTTAAGCCACGACCGTTTCCAATGTGTAAAATATAACCTGCGTTGGTGCCACCTAAGTCCCCATTTCCGACAAACTCGAGGCCAACGGTATGCACTGGTAAAATACCGCCATCATCTTCGAACCTAAACATAAATGGCCGCGTGGCTGAATCGAATAAGTAGGAACCGTGATGATAGGTTTCGTTCCAGTACCCTAAAGCTGTATGAAATCGACCGATGCCGATTTGTAACCACTGATCTACTTTATATCTTAAGTACAAACGCTCAAGGTCAGTAACAAGCTCGCCATCCGAATTTTGTTCAAATACAAGCTCAACTAGGGCATCTGTTTTTTTATCCAGTTTTTTTGTTAAGAAAAAATCTAATCCACCTAAAGCAAATTTGGAAGTCTCATCTAGATTGCCATTTTTATCTAGGTTGCTATGCTGTAAACTTGCGTCTGCAAAACCTCTAAGTATCATGCCGTCGTCATCAGCCCAAAGTGTTCGCACTATGAATATAATTGCGATACAAATTATCTTGCGCATATTTTCTCCTGTTTCATTTTTTTTATTCTTCTTGTTAAGATACTATGGGAATTTTTATGCAGAATCTACAGATAGGTTTAAATAAATGCTGCATAGAGGTAGGCAGGTCTAGCATTTTTTCGTTAGCATTTGATTTTATCGTTTGCGATTAACATTGAAGTACTATTTAGATCCCGCAAAGTTCGTAAATACAATTCCAACTGAAATTCGACTCCATTTCACATTTTGTGAAAGTGCTGGGACTGATTCTTTAAAAGTTTCTGTGGTGTAATCCAAAACAAAACCAAAGCGTTTTTTAAATTGACGGTAGTATTGAAGGGAAAACCCGCCAGCCCCTTTGTAAGTTGAAGTTAATCCGGTCTGTGTTGGCTTATCCAATTTGTAATCGTGCGAAAGTCGATAAATTAATCCAGCGGATTGTTTACCATCGTAATATTCCAGTCGCACCCCAGGCGCCGAGCCTGATCCTGATAAATTTTGACCGTTTACGCCGGCAGGATCTGCAGATTGTCCGGCCATGTTGTATTCATAATTCACGCCGACCCGAAATTTTTTGAAATTAACACCGCCAAATAATCCAATCGGTGTATGCATCATGGCGCGGTCCGGAATGTCTGCACCATTGCCCATTTGCCCTTGTCCTAATAGGATCATGGCGCCACCGGAAAACCGCGGAACGGCTTGCGCTGACGCAAACTGATACATACCGAAAAAGAATAAAAATGAAAACATAGCTTTGGCAGAAGTAAATTTAACGTGCATTTTAGCTCCCTGTGGCAGACTTTATTATAAAGCTAAACAACGCTCGAATCGAACAACTTCCCTGCGGATCGTTTTAAGACTGTAAAAAAGGCTAGGGATTACCTAGCCTTAAGTCATACGTGATTTATTTTGCACGTTTCAAAAACGCACGTTTAAAACAAAACTACTGCTTCATTAAATTTTCTACGTTTAACTTGCCGTTAGAAGAAACTTTTCCCTCTAAGGTTGGAATTCGTTTAGCAGAATTTATAATGGCAGCTTTAACTTCTTTCCAGGTTTTGTTGGGATTAACTGACCAGTACAAAGCAGCAGCTCCGGCAACGTGCGGGCACGCCATCGAAGTTCCGTCCCAAGTCGCACCTAACAAATCAATAACCGTGTCTGAATACTTATTTCCAACAGTCGTAGAAAATATTTTTACACCAGGGGCACCAATATCAACTGATTTAACGCCCCAATTAGAAAATGAACCTAAGTTATTTGACGAATCTAGTGCAGCAACAGAAATAATATTATCGTTTTCATAACTTGCAGGGTAGGCAGGTTTTGAATCGGTATCATTGTTATATCCAGCGCCCTGATGACCATTCCCAGCAGCAGCGATAAATAATGTTCCTTTATCTTCAGCGTACTTTACGCTTTCACGAAGTGCTAAATTTTCAGTGGCTTCATTTGGGTCTTCACCTTCAGAGCCCCACGAGTTTGACAATATTTTTGCGCCGTTATCGACAGCATAGTGAATTGATTTTATGGCGTCAGCAGTTGTTCCGCCTTCGTTCCCGATAAAACGCAAAATCATAATCTGAGCTTTCGGAGCAACTCCGGAAACTCCTTTGCCGTTTCCGCCAGAAGCGGCAACATTTCCAGCACAATGAGTTCCATGCCCCGGATTTCCGCCATTTAGCAATTCGCCAATTGATGTTGCTGCTAAATCATAGGGTTTGTTATCGTTAGAAATAAAGTCCCAGCCAACAATATCATCGACATAGCCGTTTTTATCATCATCAATATTATTATTTGGTATTTCGTTTGTGTTACGCCACAAATTTGGAAGTAAATCTTCGTGTGTGTAATCAACTCCGGTGTCGATGACGGCAACCGTAATTTTATTATTTCCGCGGTTAATGTTCCAAGCCGCTTCAACGCCAATGTCTTTCATTCCCCATTGCTTAGAAAATAATGTGTCAGCTCCGGTGGTTGCTGATGGTGCATTTGGAATTGCTGGGTTATCCGTGCCGATTAATGGACGGATGTCGCCACCGGTTTGCAAAGTTTTTCGAAGTTTTGCAAAGTTCGGATTTTCTAAAATTTTAATTTTGTAGTTTGGCTGCGTGTATTCTACCGCGGCACTTTCTGCAAAAGACCAAAATGCAGAGGTGTTTATATTTCCCTGAACGCGAACCCAGCTTTCAGTTAGAACCTCTGTTTTTAAACCGCTGTTTGCCATTAAGGCTGCAGTTTTGTGAGCTGACACCGGCGATGCTAACTTTACCAGCAAATCATTTGCTTTCGAAGTTCCTGCTGTTAGTACGACGATACTGAATAATACTTTAATCATGAATCCCCTCCTTGTTGTGTTAAAAGTCTAGGAACAGAAACAAGCATCCGACAACGTAATAAACGCTTTCAGAGCATTTGCGTTGAAACATTTTGCAGGCGCCACCAACGCAGTTATCTCGTTGTCATCATTTAGGTTTTTTGCAAGAATCCTATTGAAAATGAATTGAGAAAACTTAAAGTTCGGAGACAACATAATGTCAGAAATAAAATCTGTTGATGATATGTCCAAGTCTTTTGCGCTAACTACAAAGTTAGAAGCGCTAGTTGCTTGGGGACAAAGAAACTCATTGTGGCCATTACCCTTCGGTACCGCATGTTGCGGAATTGAACTGATGAGTGTGATGGGACCGAAATATGATTTGGCCCGTTTCGGCGCCGAAGTCGTGCGGTTTTCTCCGCGACAATCCGATTTACTTTTAGTTGCAGGAACTATCACTGAAAAAATGGCGCCGATCTTAGTGCGTATTTATCAACAGATGTTAGAACCAAAATATGTTTTATCTATGGGTGCGTGTGCAAGCTCGGGTGGTTTTTACCGCGCCTATCATGTGTTACAAGGTTGTGACAAAGTTATACCTGTTGATGTGTACGTACCTGGATGTCCACCAACACCTGAAGCTGTTCTTGATGGCGTGATGACATTACAAAAAATGATCAAGGACCATACTCCGCGCCCATGGCGTGACAACTGGGTTTCACCGTATGACCAAACGGCTAGCGCCTTAGCGGGGCCTGAAGCAGGAGTATTACGATGAGTTCATTTGATATTTTAAAAAATGATTTGCCAGCAAAGTTTGGCGCAGATTCGTTTCAGTTTTCAACCACGCCAGTTGGTGACGACGTCATCGAATGTGCTAAAGAAGTTGTTCCTGCGCTTTTGAAATATTTAAAAGAATATGCTGATTATAATTTTCTTATGGATGTGTGCGGGGTCGATTACCCGGCGCGCGCGAAGCGTTTCGACGTTGTTTATCATTTGTTTAGCACGAAAGATTATCGCCGATTGCGAATCAAAACTCAGCTTGCTGAGGGTGAAGCGGTTGGCACTGCAACCGGAATATGGAAAGGTGCTGATTGGTTCGAGCGCGAAGCGTTTGATATGTTTGGTGTTAAATTCAC
>JAYTMU010000270.1:0-3679 GCA_043728195.1 Bdellovibrionales bacterium | reverse complement strand
ATTCGCTACTCTGTGAAACGGGCGCAAGATCAAGAAAAAATTAACGAGGCAGTAATATTCAAGGCCGATAAGATAGCAGCGGATATTGCAAACAAAGCTAAAAGTCATTTTCTTGCCAACATGAGCCACGAAATTCGCACCCCGTTAGGAGCCATCCTGGGATTTGCAGAGTTAGCACATGATCCCGCGGTATCAGAAAAAGAGCGGATTGAATTTATTTCTGTAATTAAAAAAAGCGGCGAGGGACTTCTTGAAATAATCAATGATGTTTTAGATTTATCAAAGATCGAAGCCGGTCACCTGCAAGTTGAGTCAAACGATTTCAACTGGCGATCTGTGCTTAACGAGGTCATGGATCTTCTTAAGCCAAGTTGCGTAGCAAAGGGAATTAGCCTTATCCAAGAAATTGCTTCCGGCATTCCTGATATTTTGAAAAGCGATTCCCATCGCTTTCGCCAAGTTCTGACTAACCTTATCGGCAATGCTATTAAATTTACTGCAAGGGGCCAGGTAACTATTAAATGTAAAACTGAACCGCGCGGGCAAAATTCAGAAGCGACTTTGGTGATCTCTGTTCAGGACACAGGAATTGGTATTCATGTGAACGACCAGAAGAAACTGTTCGAACCGTTCAGCCAAGGCAACTCAAGCCTAAGTAGTAAGTATGGTGGAACAGGCCTGGGACTTGATCTATCACGCAAATTAGCGCGCGCATTAAAAGGAAATGTAACACTTGTTCGAAGTCTTATAGATGTTGGAAGTACATTTGACTTCACGTTACCGGCCGATTTTAGCTTAATTGATTCCGAGAAACAAAATAGTCGTCCAACTGAACTAGAAAAAATCAGTTCTAAATTAAGTTCAGGTCAGCGTATTTTACTGGTTGACGATTCGGTCGCCAACCAAATCATTGTTAAAAGCTTTCTTCTTAAAGCGGGTTACGAAGTTTATTTAGCAAATAATGGGCGAGAAGGAGTTTCAAAGGCGCTTAATGAAGACTACGACATAGTTTTAATGGACATCCAAATGCCTGAGATGGACGGTTACGAAGCAACCCAAAGGCTTAGGCTTGAAGGGTACGCGAAACCGATTATTGCTTTGACCGCACACGCACTGGGCGAAGAACGCAAAAAAGCGTTTCATATTGGATTCTCAGACTATATTACTAAGCCAATCCGACGAGACATATTATTGACAACATTAAAAAAATATAAGGATGGTACTGATACTGCGCTGCCAAGGTGTCTCAACACAGGTGACAGCTTGGCACATCGTACACCTTAAACTAAGCAAGCTGCTCGTAGAAAGCATCCGAATTTGGTCCAAGGTTAGCAGTATCTACTAACATGGAAAAAATCGAGACGTGCCGCGGACTAAATGATTTTTCTTTTTTGGATCAAACAGACTTTAAAAAGAAGTATGCCACTGGTCCGCTGGAAAACACTATTAGGTTTTATATTGGTGGCATTCGCTGTGGCAAATGCGTTCGAAAATTGGAAGATCTGGCGCTAACATCAGTTGGAATAATGAACGTTCGCGTTGAACTAGGAAATAAAATTGCTAGTGTTGAAATTGATCCTGCTACCTTAAGCTTTTCAGAACTTGCTGAAAGTATAAAAAAATTGGGATTTGTTCCAACTCCGCTAATGACGCAAAATGATGAAGCTGAATTACAAAAAAATGAAGACCGTAGTGTAAAAACGTCCACTGTTTTCCAATCGAAATATTTCCCTTAAGTTCAGCTCCTAAGCGATAATTAATTTCGTCGCTGTCGGTAATTCAAGCTGAAAACGGTAATTTTATTGATTTGGTATATTAGGGCACAATTCTTGAATCATTACTATCGAATGAGATCTGAAACCTCCCCATCTAAGGAATAGCGTGAAGCCGATAACGACATGTCAAAACTATCGCCACGTGTTGCTGTTATTGGGCGTGGGCCTAGCTTTGTTGCCAGCAAGGTCTTTAGGGGCACTGAAGTGTGCGGTGTTGTTTGATAGCACATCCAACATAGAGGCTTCAGTTTCGTATATACCTAAAACTTGGATCCCTCCTCAGGTCCATATAGACAATTTGCAGCAGCATCGCCTTCCTTTAGGAACCCGTTTTTACAGAGTAGGAATTTCTGAACAATCTGTCGGGGACGGAAACATATTTTATTTTCCTGAGTCCAACCGATCCTCATTCATAGAAGGCATTGCGCCCGATCGAAGCCACTTCAGCGTTACTTCATTACTGGGCCGAAGATTTTTTCGCTTTGGGAAAACGCCCGAGGGACTTTGGTATGAAGAAGTGCCAATACAAAGTACTGTTTTTTTTAAGCAAAGTTCAATTTATCCAGAGCCTCTTCGAATGTTTTTGAACTTTGAACAAGTGCCGCAAAATTTTCTAGAGTCTCAAATTTCTTTTCAGAAACGTGCATCTGACACCTTAACTAAAGACCAAAGGGGCGATGAACATGGTTTGCGCGAAGCCAATCGATATGTACTTAATTTGCTTCTGACTTCTCAGCGCTTTGATGCAGATTTCGTAGAAAAAATAAACGGCCTAATAATTAAAAATGAGTTGGTAGGTCAGAACGCACTAGCTGCCGGAATCATCAGAGGGAGCGCTCCTAGAACAATTCAGTTTGAAGGAAAAATGTTTCTAGTCGATCTCTCGCAAACACAAATAAAAAATACTGTCCCATCTTTCTTTTACATTCCTGCTCTGAATGTACCTGCACGTATAGCGGATTGGCTTACAAAAGCTAATCGCATCGATCAAAAATCAAACCTAAAAGAAATTATACAGCTGTACAGAGATTTTATTATTATTCATCCCTTTGTTAATGGAAACGGCAGAACGGGTCGCGTACTACTGGATGGACTTCTTTTGAAGGCTGGATTTCCACCGGTTCCACACAGTAAAAGTCTGACTGCTGAAGTGCTTTTTAAGACCCTTGACGAATCCTTCGAAGACTTTAAAAGAGCCTATGCAGAACATAAATAATGTGCGGCATTTTTTTTTGACATACTGAATGTGAATAATATAAAGGTCGCATCACCTGCGAAAAAACCGAGTGATTAAAAAGAGCGTTGTACTAGTTCCTTAGCAACGGAGTCAGACTGAACAACACCCTGACGATGTTCGAGTCTTTGGCATTAGCGGAATCTTTTTTTCCCATGTAACGCTCGACAATAGCTTTGTAGTCTTCGCCAAAGGCTTTTATATCGCGCGCTTGAATTGAAAACGTTTTTACAGAGCATAAAGTGCGACCCGCTGAGGGTTCGGTACCAATTTGTGCAGCTGTTTCTGCAAAGATCTGTTTGATGTATTGGATTTGACCGATGGTAGAGACAAGTTTATCGAATACCAAATGGGTTTTCGGCGAACTGCCGACCAGTAGGCCACTGGTTTCAAGTTCTTTAAAAGTTGTTTTAAGCACCGCGACTGTCATACCAACTTTTTTTCCAAGTATAACAATATCATCATCACTTAGCTTAGTAACATCGATATTTCTGTCCATCAGGTAGACCAATAAAGTCGGCAGGGCAGGGTTACTTAATATAATGTTTTGACTAACACGGATGGTTTTTAATTTATTTTTTTGACTGAAGTTTTTTATCTTTTTTATGTAATATTCTTTTTCATGAGCTGAACTTGCTTGATCGCGAAGTACAATTGTTTCAAATAATTC
>JAYTMU010000269.1:0-4255 GCA_043728195.1 Bdellovibrionales bacterium | reverse complement strand
GTGCTTGAGCTAGTTAAACAGGGTACCAACAAAGATAGCATTCTTACGTTCTTCTCATGTTATTCGCGCAAACATTTTTATGATGTGTTGATGAAGGCCAATCCAAAGCAGCGCTTAATTCTTTCTGCTGAAACGATTGATTATTTCGATACGTTAAAAGCATCCGTAGGTTATCTTGAAGGTTTCATGCGCGGGGCTTGCGGCCAAGAACTAGCAGACATCGCAAAACAAGGTGAAAAACTTCGCAGTGGTTTCCAGGGTTATCAATTACGATGACGATTACACTAGCGCTTACAACTTTTCTTATACTAGTAAGCGCTAGTTTCGCCAAAGCAGTTGATGCTCCTATAGCAATGGATACTGAGTGTAGCGAATTTATTAATTCAATCGAAGCTAGATACAAATATGGTTGGATTCAAGTCGCAGAAACTCCAACTTCCAGCGACAGAATTTCGATTTTTTATTTTTACAAAAAAACAGCCAGTCTTAAAAACCCGGTTATATTTTTCAATGGTGGGCCGGGTTTTACCAGTCATGGCATGGCATCATCTTTAGAAATTTCAAAAACAAAGTACAGCGGCGGGAAAAATATAGATATTGATTTTATATTTATGGATCAGCGGGGAACTGGCTGCTCGTCGCGTTTTCCAGTAGGTGCAAGTCCGCAGACGATTGAAAAATTAAATTGGTACGGTTCAGCAGGAATTGTAAATGACGCCGAGGAGTTACGAAAAAACTTAATCGGTTCTCGCAAATGGAAGGTCTTTGGACAAAGTTTTGGTGGCCATGTGGTACATCGTTATATTCAGATGTTTCCTAAATCGATCGTTAAAGCCTACGCCCACGGATATTCGGAAGGGATCGCTGATTTCGATTTCAGTTTCGCGCGCATAGCGTCGCAGCACACGATCATGCAATCTTATTTAAAAAAGTTTCCGGAAGACCGACAGCGACTGCTATTACTAAATCAATATCTGGCTGATGCTTCAAAATGTTTTATTACTAAAGACGGACAAGGAAATGAAGTTTGCGGCTACGAAATTTCAAGCATGTTAATTTCGTACTTGGGCTTCAGGAACAATTGGGAAATTCTCCGTGCTGATCTTCGGCATATGGTTCCTGATGGTGAGGTCAGCACGGATAAAGTGCGCAGATTTGTTGGTAACGCTGCTGCAACATTTTCAATTTATCATGGCCTAACTCCATTCAATGAAGAATTTTTCATGACCAAAGATTTAGCTCTGAATATTTTAGGCGTTTCTGATACAGACCGATCACCCATGGATTATGACAAATGTATCGCCGTCTACGAGCGAATACAAACAGTCTACAACGTGAAGGCAGCGGATATTTTATTGGACGAATGTAAAGCACCAGTTCAGTTCGGCTACCGTGACTCGATCATGCCGGTGCTTAAAGCTAAAAATGTGCAGCTGGTGAATTCAATCTCTATTCTTGAAATTAAAGCAAAGTTAGCTGAAACAAAAATTCCATTTTTTTTATACTCAGGAAGTTTTGACTGTATGGTGCCTAAAGAGCTTTTTCAAAATGAAGTGAAAGTTTTAGGGAAACTAGTTACTTACACCAACTTTCCAGATTCTGGGCATGAAGGATTCATGTCCGAAGCCCGCGTCATCCATGATTTAGCTAATTAGTCCTGACTTAAGAAATCTTAATAAATTAATACACATATATTCTGACTACGCCATATCAATGGCGTAGCTATTGCTTTTCGGAGGGTACGAATCAAGTCATTATGATTTCGACGCCTAAAAAAGGATTTTTACCCCGAAAGGTCTGAAAAAATGGATATTATTTCAGTGAAGACGCTATTTGGCCCAAGTGTTTACCATACATCACCGGTTATGATTATAAAAGTAAACTTAGCAGAATTGACCGATACCCCCAGTAAAGATATTCCCGGGTTTAATGAAAAGTTAAAAGCCATGCTACCAGGCTTAGTCGAACACAAATGTTCAATCGGGCACACTGGCGGATTTTATGAGCGTTTAGAAACCGGCACCTATTTGGCCCACATCATCGAACATATCGCAATCGAACTAAGTCAGCTTACAGGCATTGAGGTTCGCTACGGAAAAACTTTTTATGCGGGCACCTACGGTTATTATAATATTGTCGTACGCTTTACCAACGAAGATGGCATGAGGCAGTGTTTGCAATCTGCGTTTTCTATGGTCGAAGATTTAATTCGCGGTACCGAGTTTAAATTGCCAAAGGCAATTCAGCTCATTAAACAAAAATCATTAAAACATCAATTAGGTCCTAGCACTCAAACAATTCTTGATGCGGCAATTAAAAGAAATATTCCGTTTCGACGCCTTTGTCCCGAGAGCAGTTTATTTCAAATAGGGTACGGAAAATATCGCAAGTTTTTCCAAGCTTCGACGACGGATCAAACTGGGCTTATTGCTGCAGATATCGTGCAGAATAAGTACTTAACGAAAACAATTTTAAAGCGTTATTTTTTACCCACCCCAGAAGGGGTCACGGTTTCTGATGTCAGCGAATTAAAACACGCAACTGAAAAATTGCGTGCACCGTACGTGGTAAAACCTTATGATGGCAATCAAGGTAAAGGTGTCGTCTTAAACCTTGTGTGTCCCGTCGAACTAGAAGCCGCATTTCACTACGCGAAGCGCTATTCATCAACAGTTCTAGTGGAAGAAATGTGCGTCGGCGAAGATTATCGTGTCTTGGTGGTCGGCGGAAAATTTTTGGCAGCGGCGCTTCGAAAACCACCATCTATTAAAGGGGATGGAATATCAACCGTGAAAACTTTAATTGAACAAATCAATACCGATCCAAATCGTGGTGATGGCCACGAAAGTTTACTGACAAAAGTTTGCGTGGACGATCCACTTATTAGTTATATTGGTCAGCAAAATTGTCACCTAGATACGGTGCTTGAAAAAGACCGCAGTGTTGTATTACGCGGGAACGCTAATTTGTCTTCGGGTGGGATCGCTATTGATGTTACAAAAAGTATTCACCCTGAAATTCAAAGCCTGTGCGAGCGCGCAGCCCGTTTAGTAAATTTAGATATTTGTGGAATTGATCTTGTTCACCACGATATTAGTCGACCGCAAGACGATCAGACTAAAATTATCGAGATCAATGCGGCGCCGGGATTACGTATGCACCTAACAGCTGCCGATGGCAGCCACCGGGATATCGGAAAATCAATTATGGAAATGATATATCCACCAGGGGAAAGAAGTACTGTTCCTATCGTAGCTGTCACAGGTACAAACGGAAAGACGACGGTTTCGCGTTTGATACATAAGATTTTAAGCATGGATAATTCAACAGTTGGACTTACGACAACTGAAGGAATTTGGATCGGTTCAGATAAGATTCAAAGTGGCGACACGACAGGACCCTTATCTTCTGAAGCCGTGCTGTCAGATCCAAAAATTGATAGCGCTGTCCTTGAAGTCGCGCGCGGTGGCTTGGTTCGCGGTGGGTTAGCTTATGATTGGTCTGACGTCGGCGTTATAACAAATATTCGAGCCGATCATATTGGCCAAGATGGCATCGAAAGTGTTGAAGATTTAATTTGGATAAAGTCACTTGTTGCAGAGCGGGTTCGTAGCGGTGGAACACTGGTGTTGAATGCCGATGATCCAGCAGCAATGTCTGTGTTAGATCGAAAAAAAGTTAAATCCGTACATAAAAATATTTTTTTGTATTCTCTTAACAAGCTGAATCCGGCCTTTAACGAACATTTACTTCACGGAGGTAGTGGGTGTTGGTTAGAGTCCGGGTACATCTATATAAAAAATGGTGAAGTTATTCAGCGGCTAATGGCCGCAGCGGCCATACCAATAACTTTCAATGGTATTGTTGATTTTCAGATAGCTAACGCTCTGGCGGCTGTAGCTGCAAGCACTGGGATGGGTGTTAGTAGCGACAACATTGTTGCTGGACTAAAAGATTTTCTTCCAACAGCTGCAAATGCCGGCCGACTTAGCTTATACAAAGTCCATAATGGTCACGTCATTTTAGATTACGGGCACAATCCCGACGCCTTGGCATCTGTCAGTAAACTTGTGCACCAATGCAAAGGTTTTCGTAAGACCGTCGTCATTGGCCTACCAGGTGACCGCAATGACGAGTTGCTAAAACAGTGCGCGGGGTCCATAGCTGGGCACTTTCATCATTTTATAATTAAAGAAGATGATGATTTGCGTGGGCGAAAATCCGGTGAAGTCAGCTCTATCATCTTAAGGGCTAT
>JAYTMU010000268.1:0-7951 GCA_043728195.1 Bdellovibrionales bacterium | reverse complement strand
AATATTTTTTCAGCGTGATTAGTTAATTGCTCATGCGCCTCATAAGACTTTTGAGGGTGACAAAAAGTCATTAGCTCAACTTTATTGAACTGATGCTGCCGAATTAACCCTTTTGTATCTTTCCCGTAACTGCCTGCTTCAGAGCGAAAGCACGGGGAATAAGCGCAATATGAAATTGGAAGGTGATCTTCAGAAAGCGTTTCATCGCTATAATAATTTGTGACAGGAACTTCGGCAGTCGGGATTAGATAGTAATCTGTATTTTCTAAATGAAAAACATCATCCTTAAATTTCGGAAATTGTCCCGTGCCCGTTAAACTTTTTGTATTTACAATAAACGGAGGAATCATTTCTGTATAGCCATGCTGGGTGGAATGCATGTCCATCATAAACTGTATCAGCGCGCGCTCCATTTGCGCAGCAGCGCCCTTCAAAAACGCAAAGCGAGTTCCCGTTGTTTTTCCAGCGCGGTCGAAATCGATAATATTTAATTTTTCGCCAATCTCAAAATGCTCTTTTGCTTTAAACTCAAATTTTCGAATTTCGCCAAAAGTTTTAACTACTTTGTTATCTTTTTCAGAAGCGCCAACCGGTACGCTTGCATGCGGCTTGTTTGGAATTGTTAGTAAAAGACCCTGAACCTGAGCATCGATTTCTGTAGATTTTCCCTCAAGCTCTTTCACTTTTAATTTTAGGGTTTCTAATTCAGGTAGTATAGCGGCCGCGTCTTTGCCTTCACGCTTCATTTTGCCGACATTGCCGCTAAGTCGATTCTGATGAGCCTTTGCAGTTTCAGACTCGGTCATCATTTCTTTACGTTTGATGTTTAGTTCCATAATTTGATCCAGTACAGCCGTGTTGGCTGAACGATTAATTAGGCTTTGCTTGTAGTCATCGTAATAACTTTGTCCAGTGTCAGATTTTTTTTCTAACATCTTAATGTCAATCATAGGAACTCCTGATAATTCAGCAAGAAGACTTTTTTAAACTACGGAGCGACCATAATGTAAAGTCTCATTAAGGACACTATAAGAACACAAATCAGATCAAAAATCAAAATTTGCAATATATTAAATCTAGCTAAAAATAGGTACGCAACGCTGGTTAATAGCAAAATGAAAAACACCAGCATAAGGGTCCCACTCTGCATCATTTCTTGAATAATTAATGAAAGTATCAGCGCCACAAATAAACCCGATATTAGCCGCAGTATCTTTTGACTTAAGGTGACCGACGAGTTTCTTGCCCCCTGTTGAAGGTTTGAAGCCATTGATTTCAGATTATCTGTTATGCCCATTATTTATTCCCTAACCTTTACTTACGAATTTTGTTTTGAACCATGTTCCTATCCGGAGCGTTAGGAGAAAGCTCTAAATATTTCTCAAACGCATCGCTGGCTTCTTGTGGCATACCCTTTTTTTCAAAAATATAACCCTGCTCCCGATAGATTTCAGGATACCCTGACTCTTTTTGCTTCGCAATAGTTAGCATGTCCTCAGCTATTTCGATAGCATCGCTTTTACGATAGCAAATGGAACTTTTAACGTACAATTCAGCTCCTGATGGCCGTAGTTTTATTGCCATTGAATATTCTGCTGCGCATTCCGCATATTGCTCTTTGCGGTAAAATATTTCGGCAGCCAATAAAAATGGATCCGCTAAATTCGGATTTTTCATCTTTTCCTCTTTTACCAACTGAACTGCTTTTTGAAAGTCGCCAAGTTCCAAGTAGCATTTTGCTAAATAATACGAAACACGTGGGAAATTAGCGTTAATCTCTTTCACAACATTAAACTTAGCCAAGGCCTGCGTGATCTTTGCTTTGGCTTCCTTGCCGTTAGCAGTTTCTAAAAGCAATTTAGCATTTGAAAATAGGGGCTCAACATCACTAGGATCTAAAGCTGACGTTGAATTGTAATAGCGCTGAGCTAGATCAGGTTTGCTCATCGCACGGTAGCTTTCCGCTAACCCAAAATTTGCCTTTTTATTCTTTGCATCAAGTTCTACAACCTGTAAATACTCTGCAGAGGCCTCGGCAAATTTTTCTTCCTGAAAATAGAATTCTGCCAAAGCTGTTCGATAATCTGAGGTGTAGGGAAAACTTTTTATAAGATTTTTTAGATAATTTTCACCGCGAAGCGGTCCATAAAGTGCCGCTAGAAATTTCGCGTACGTTATTTGGGTTTCAGGCAGTGAAGGCTCAAGGTCGATAGCTTTCCCAGAATAACGTTGGGCCTCTTTTAAGGAATTCTGCTTCCGTTCCTCATCCTCTTTTTTAGTGCCAGATGATTTCATGTATATGGCAATATGCGACTGCGCCAGTATGGAAAGTAATTCAACATCAGCATCGTATGCTTTCAATGCTTTTTCACCATTTTGAATAGCGCCAAGCATATTATTTTTTCTGAATTCTAGCAGTGCTTGGCCTTTTAAAATCTCGTAATTTCGAGGCGATTTTTTTGCTCCGGCTTGTAGTGTTTTAGCCGCATCAAGAAAGTTGTATCTTTGTGATTCGTAATCTGACTTCAGCGCGTACGCAGAAATTTGATTTGGATCAGCAGAGATTGATTTTTGTAACCAGTTAATTGCCTCTCTAGATTGATTTAAGGCCCACAAACTTTTCGCTGCTTTTAGTGCCGCTGTTGCATTTTCGGGGTCGATCTCAAAGGCAGCCTTGTACTGCGCAACAGCTGCTAAGTGATCTGTAGTACGGGCAAACTGATCGCCAAGCAGAATTATTTCGGTCTGAGCATTATCGACTTTTTCATCGCCACCTAGTATGATAACTAGTTCTTTTAATCCCCGATGGCTTGGGTTTAGCTGGTAGCCCTGTTGTGCAACCTCAAGAGCTTTCGAACGATCTTTTTTCTCTAGCAGTAATTGGGCATACGCTAAAAGTGATTCTACATGGAATACTTTCGGCACAGTCTGCTTCATAGAAAAGCCGGTCGAAAAATAATGACCTGCTTTTTCAGAATTCTGAAAACCTTTGAATTCAACTAGCCCTAATCCATAAAGAGCAATCTTAGATTCTTTGTTTAGGTCGAATATGTTTTGAAATTGTGATCTGGCTTCAGCAAACTTGCCTTGTTTGTAATGCATTCGTGCCAGTCCAATTTTCGGAGTCACCCACTTGGGCCATAATTGCGCCGCCTGTTGATAATAGGCAGCTGCATTCACAAAATTCTGATCGTACTCAAGCATTTCAGCTTTCATCAGATAAAGAAAGGGTCCTAAACTAAATCGTTCCTCGACAACATTATCTAAAGTTTTTTCAACTAAACTGCGCGCCTCTTTGAACTGTCCTTTAACGTTTAAATAAGTTGCCTGACAAGACTCTGAGTAGCTTGATATTGGATTTAATCCACGAATATTTTGCGTTACTATAAGCACGCTTTTTAGATCTTGCACAGATTGTCTAGTGTAGGGCCACAGCTGATGGTAGGCCATGCATAGCAAACCCATTGCCTCTAAATCGCGGGGTGAAGCTTCAACGGCTTCAACAAGATTTTTCTGTGCGGCTAACAGATCTTCAATTTGGCCATTTTGAAAATAACTAATCGCTTTACGCTTTAATTCTTTATTGTCTTTGCCACCGCTAGCGTCAGCGGAAAACTTTGGAGCAATAAGTACCCATCCTGCTCGAGCCTCGGTGGCGGGCTCCAATACTAAATAACCAATGATTGAAACCGCAATTAAGCCGCCTAGAAGCCAAGGAAAAAATTTTTTCAATTCTTTTTTTTGCAAATCTTTAATGCTGCTAAGGTGAATGTCTGCACTCATCAACGGCGGCGTCCTATTTACTTTTTGTGATCTTAAGGCAACCGGTCCCACGTTTGGTTTTTTACTTTGGGTTTTTGAATTCGTGGAATTTTTGTTTTGATCAACTTGATTTTCTAAAATTTTCTTCAATGAATCTTGCAATTCATTATTTACATCCGGTATTTTCGGAGTTTCTCTGCTGGGGACGCGAATCACTGTTTCTGCATCCATCCGCTGCGCTTTTTTTGAGTCGACTTCGACCGGATTTTCTAACGATTCAAGTAGCGCTTCGTAAAATTCGGGCTGTTTATTTAACGATTTCCACTCGCCTTCAGGATAGGTACAAATTTCTTCATTTCCTGTGAAGACCCCTGAGCCAATCATTTTCCGTACGGCTTCCGTTGAGTAAGGTCCTTTTATTTGTTCAGATTCTAATTTTATTACCCAACGGTCAGCTTCACGTTTCATCTCTTGAATATTATAAAAAGAACTGCGGCACTATGGCACGTTATAGAGGTAAGTGGATCCAACTCATGACCAAGGTCTACAAATTGGAACCACTTTCAGTTCCAATCTGGAACTGAAAACCAGTTCTAACCTCTTAGAAACACTATATTTTTCGTCTAAGCCGATAAAAAACTGGCACAGCAGTTGCTTTAGCAGATCGTATGATAAAGTGGTTGATAGCAACTTATATAATAACAGTTTTGGTTTTTTCAGCCAAAGCTCAAGCTATCAGCCTTGAGTCAAACCCTGCTTTGAATAAATTAAATCATTCGGCAAAAGGGTCACAGCAGCCAGAAGTCCAGGATCCCCTCCCAGACAACAGCTTTGAGACTCTTAACCGGATGAAGTTAGACTCCGTTTTAGAAAACTTTGTTGGGTAACCAACACTCCGTTTTAGTGCCTCAGCCTTGGCCCCTCCTAGGCTGAGGCTCAAGTTTACTTCGAATATATTGCCAATTAAAAATCAAAATTTAAAACAGAAAACGTCGCTCTTCCCCCAACGAGTTACTTAGACTCGTTTTACTTTAGCGCCCAACTGGCTTAATTTTCCTTCTAAATTTTCGTAACCGCGATCCAAGTGATAAATTCGTCCAACTAGCGTTTCACCTTTAGCAACAAGGCCCGCTAATACTAGCGACGCACTAGCGCGCAAATCCGTAGCCATGACCGGAGCTGCAGTTAGGCCACCGGGCTTACCACGAACAACTGCAACTTGGGTTTTAGGCGTGATGTCTGCACCTAGCCGCATAAGTTCAGTGACGTGCATAAAACGATTTTCAAAAACGGTTTCTGCAATAATGCTGGTGCCTTCAGCCACAGTCATCAACGCCATAAACTGCGCCTGCAAATCCGTTGGAAATAACGGGTGCGGGGCTGTGGAAATATCGCTTGCACCCCATTTTTTTTGTGGATGAACTCGTAATGAGTCATCACCAACATCAATCTTGAATCCGCATTCTTTTAGTTTACTTACTAAAGCTTCAAGATCTTGCGGGCGGCATTTTGTTACAGTTACATCTCCGCCGGTGATGGCTCCTGCGATAAGTAAAGTGCCAGCTTCAATTCGGTCCGCCATAATTTCATGATTTGCAGCTGATAATTTTTCAACGCCTTCGATGCGCATCACGCCCGTACCATGTCCTGAAACTTTTGCGCCCATCTTGTTTAAATAGTTACCTAGATTAACAATCTCGGGCTCTTTGGCTGCATTTTCAATAATGGTAATTCCCTCAGCTAAAGTTGCTGCCATCATTAAATTTTCGGTACCACCAACTGTGGTTTTTTCAAATAATATAGTAGCGCCTTTTAGTTTTTTAGCCTTTGCTAAGACGTAGCCTTCTTTAAGTTCAATGGTAGCCCCTAAGGCCTTCATTGCATCTAAATGCAAATCAATCGGACGGGTTCCGATCGCGCAACCGCCCGGAAGAGATACGATGGCCTCTCCGTATTTTGCTAAAATGGGGCCTAGGCACAAAATACTAGCGCGCATTTTTCGAACCAAATCATAACTGGCTTCGACTGACTTAAGTTTTTCAACATGAACAGAAAATGTATGGCCTTCGCGTTTGGTAACACAGCCAAGGCTTGCAAGTAAATCAGCAGTGGATTCAATATCTTTTAATAGAGGAACATTGGTAAATGTGTGCTGACCCTCAGCCAACAGGGTCGAAAATAAAATTGGAAGGGCTGCATTTTTTGCGCCGCTTGTTTCGACCGTACCATTAAGTTGATAGCCACTTTGAATAAGCATTCTGTCCATAATTGAAAACCTTTCGTCATGATCTTGATACAGTGTTTAGTATCGAACACCTTTAACGATTCGATCAAGTCCTGATAAGTCTTTAACTATTTCAACAGTGTTAAAAATATTTAAACTTAAAACATGTTTCAACATTTCTGGGCCTTGCAAGTAGCCCATTTCGAAGGCCATTAGCCCCGGAGTTTTCAAAAGAGCTGAAAACTGTTTAGTCCATAAAAATAAAAGTTCTAGACCGCTATTTTCGGCGAACAAGGCTTCGCCAGGTTCAAATTTTTTTACGGCAGTTTCAAGGGCCGGATCATTCGCCGCAATGTAGGGTGGATTCGCTAAAATAATATCAAAATTTCCAAGGTCGGATGCTGATAAATCATTTGCACTTGTCAGCTTTAATTCAGCACGATCTGTTAAATTTAGTTCGGCGCAGTTTTTTTGTAAGTAAGTGAACGCTTCAGCTGATTTTTCAACACTTACCAACGTTGCGTCAGCTATGTTCTTAATGACTGAAAATCCAACGCAACCACTGCCCGCACCCAAATCTAAAACGCGCGGGTTCGATATTTTTTTTGCTTTAATAAAATCCAGTGCAAGTTCGACCAAATGTTCAGTTTCAGGGCGCGGGATTAATACTCCAGGTCCAACCAAAAAGTTAAATCCATAAAAGCCTTTGTCGCCAGTGATGTAGGCGACAGGCTCCCCTTGGCTGCGGCGTCGAACCACTTCCCGACAGTTTGTAACTTCAGTGTCAGATAATGGTGCCTCATACTTTATGTACAATTGCATACGCTCTAGTTTAAGCGCATGCGCAATAAGAAGTTCGGCATCTAATCTTGGTGAATCTAATTTTTTTTCTTTGAAAAACTGAATCGATTTATCTAGTACTTCTTTTAATTTCATAGCCTAATTCGCAGTTTGTTTTTTCAGTGCTTCGGCTTGAAAATGCGCGATCAGTGGATCAACAAGATATTCTAATTCCCCGCTCATTACTTGATCCAACTGGTGGATGGTTAAGCCAATGCGGTGATCCGTAATTCGCGTTTGCGGAAAATTATAAGTGCGAATACGTTCTGAACGATCGCCCGTTCCAATTTGATCAAGGCGTGCGTCCGAGGCTTCTTTTAAAACTTTTTCATCTTCTAAGCGTTGTAACTTCATATTAAGGATCTGGAAAGCGCGCTCTTTGTTAGAGTTTTGCGATTTTCCTTCTTGGCAATGAACTAATATTCCCGTTGGAATATGATGAAGTCGAACCGCAGATTCAGTCCTATTTACTGACTGACCACCGGCGCCACTGGCCCGCATGACATCAATCTTAATATCTTTCATGTCTATTTTTATTTCATTTACTTCTGCTTCCGGAATGATAGCTACAGTAATAGTTGATGTGTGAATTCGACCAGCGGCCTCAGTTTTAGGAACACGCTGCACACGATGCACGCCAGATTCATATTTCATGCGCGAATAAACAGATTCACCTGAAATCATAGCGATAACTTCTTTGGCTCCGCCAACGTTTCCGTCAGTGTAGGACATCATTTCGGCTTTCCAACCTAACCCCAACCCATAACTTACATAGGCGCGAAAAAGTTCGTCAGCGAATAACGAGGCTTCGTCGCCACCCGCTCCGGCGCGAATTTCAAGAAGAATATTTTTGTCATCATTTGGATCTTTAGGAATAAGCGCAATTTTTAATTCGGCTTCAATGCGTGGTAAATCAGTTTCTAGTTCTTTAATTTCCTCACGAATCATTTCTTTCATGTCGGCGTCTGATTCTGAAGTTAAAAGCAGCTTGCTAGATTTCAAATTTTCGTTTTTCTTTTTAAAATCGCGGTACAGCACCACAATTTTTTCTAGATCTGAAAGTTCTTTCATAAGTGATCGATATACTTTTTGATTCGAAGCCACGTCAGGACGTTGAAGTGACAT
>JAYTMU010000267.1:0-1609 GCA_043728195.1 Bdellovibrionales bacterium | reverse complement strand
TTGCTCACGTTGCTAACGCAATTGAACTTTATCAGCAAGGGCCGTCTGCAAGATCTCTTGCCATGGGTGGAACCTACATTTCTTTCGTCCGCGGAGCTGATGCACTTTTTCACAATCCGGCCGCATTAACTCGTGTCGAAGGCTTTGATTTTATCATTGCGCAAGCACAAGGGGCCTACTCCAAAGATGCCAAGCGGTTTGCAGATCAAGCACAAAATAATGGAACTCCGTTAACACTAACTGACTTAAATAAATTTTACGGTCTTAACTCGTTTGCAGACCTTACCGCTAGAACTGGTTTTGTTATGCCCTATTTTGGTGTTGGCTTTTACTCATCAAATTATATTTTAGAAAGTTTTAATAATCCGCCATTTCCGACCTTTAAAGCTACTTTCATTAGTGACTACGGCTATTTTATTGCCGGTGCAGTTCCCATTGGCCCGAAAGCTTCGTTTGGATTTAGTGGTCGCCATGTTAAAAGATGGGGCGGTACCAAAGATATTCCAGTTACTGATCTGGTTGGATCAACGGATCGAACTGTGTTGGAAAATAATTTTCAAGATAAGGGATCGGGCAATGCGATTGATTTATCAGCAATGGTGACGCTGCCTTTTAAGTTAGATACAACTGTGGCAGCAGTGTGGAAAGATTTAGGGCGTACAACGTTTTCGCAGACTGCGGGAACGCAAGCACCACCATCACAAGCCGAAAACTTAATGTTTGGCGTATCTGTGCAGCACGATGTATCCATCGCTAATTTTACGCACGCAATCGAATATAAATTTGTAACAACTCCTAATGAAGATTTTAGTAAGAAAATTCACCTAGGCACTGAAGCGTCTTTTGGCTTGATTGATTTGCGCGCAGGGTTGAATCAAGGCTATTTAACATACGGAGCTGGCATTGACCTATGGTTTATCGAAGCCGATGCGGCTTTCTACACATCTGAATTAGCAGACGCTGCAGGTCAGCTGAAAAATGATCGCGAAGTTTACAGTCTGACTTTACGACTAGATTTTGATCAAAGTTTTAAGTTGAAAGACATGGATGGTAGAAAAAGAAGGCTTAAGCAGCGAAGATAGTATAAGCTTTTTCCCATGCTTGAGTTTTTTCCAGTCAAACACCCAGATACTATATTTAAGTTTATTGAAAGCCACGAGCTTGGTTCTGCCACGTGGATTGTTTCCGATTTAAAATCAAAAAATGAAATTCAAAAGATTCTATTACAACAGCAGGGTTACTTTCTTGAAACATCCATTTTAAGAGCCAGTGATTTCTGGAAAATTGCACTTAGGCGTTTGGCCCCTCAGGTGCAAGTTGTTGCACCTGACTTTATAGCCATCGTCGTAGAAGATTTCATCGAAAAATTTGGGGACTCGCTGGCAGTGAAGACATCTGAAGTTTCAACTTTGCATGCTTACTTGTCAGAGCTTGCGCCCATCCTTTTGCATTCCGAAAGTGACAGTGTCTTGTCAGAATGGTTTTCAGTTCAAAGTAAAAATAAAAAGTGGCAGCGATGGTATTTGTTAGCCCGAACCTGCATGAAGTACATAGTTTTTGAAAAGAATCTGCTTGATACCCGCTGGATTGCTGCTTACTTGCAAAATTT
>JAYTMU010000266.1:0-2123 GCA_043728195.1 Bdellovibrionales bacterium | reverse complement strand
TAAATAACTGGGGATTTAAAAATGACTGCAACTTTAAGTAAAAAAATCTGTTTATGAAATTAGGCGTCAGTCACTGCCTAATAGGAGCCAACTATAATTTCAACGGTAAAGATTTGCTAAGTGCATTTGTTAAACAGCTTGAAGATTTTAAACAAATTCAACTTATTCCATTTTGTCCTGAGGATTCCATATTTGGAACTCCGCGGCCGAACATGCGCATTGTGGGTGGGGATGGCTTCGACGTTCTTGACGGACGCGCAACAGTCGTTGATTCGTCGGGCAAAGATGTCACTGAAAATCAAATTGCAGGCGCCGAAAAATTCTTAGCGCTAATGAAATCACAGCAGGTCACTGCAGCTATTCTGATGGATGGTAGCCCTTCGTGCGGTTCCAACGTGCTTTTGAAAGAAGAAAATTGGCCGCAGGGTGGTTTCAAGCGGGGCTATGGGGTAGCTGCGGCCTTACTTAAAAAAAACGGTGTAACAGTTCTTAGTAGTTTCGATGAAAAAGCTATTGGTGAATTTTTGGCTGAGGTAACTGCTACAGCTTTTTCGAAAGATTTAAAAAATCTTAGCGATTCGCCAAAGTTTAAGGGATTGTTCGATGACAATGATAAAAAGTAAGTAGTTGTCAGTTTTTTTCAAGCGGCAGCTTTTTGAAACTCAAGGAATGAAATGGTTCGGTTTGCCACAATAGAAGACGCCAAATTAGCCGTAGCTGCCTGGGGCGGGGCTGCTTCATCATTAATACATCTTGGCGACCGCGGTAATTCGGTTTTTAGTTTTATGAATGCACACGGTAAGCTGCAAATTCTTCGCTTGACCGATCCATATTTCAGATCGCTTACAGAGGTTAATGCTGAAATTGAATTTATTAACAGAATTTTTATGGCCGGGGTTTCTGTTGCTAAGGCCCTGCCTGCACTTAGTGACGAATACACGATATTGATAAAGTGTGGCGTTGGAAATTTAATTTGCTCGTCCATAGCCTTCGCACCCGGAGTAGAAGTCCTAGAGGGTTCCCCTTACTGGAACTCGGAATTTTTTTGCGAATGGTGGCGAAACCTAGCATTAATTCATCATGCTTCGCAAAATTTTCGTTTTGATGCCGAAACTCCAGCGTTCGACTTTGGTAACTGCTGTTATCATTGGTTTATTGCAGATATTGCTATTTCATTATCGACAGTAAGACGTAAAGTGAACAGGGATCAGATCAAGCAGGAATTTTTGTCCGGCTACAAGAAAGTGCGTCTGCTGCCACCAAACTTAGACGCACTTTTAGATTTGTTTATTCGCCTACGAGTGGTTTACGTGTACTTATCACGCCTACATCTTTGGTCGCACGATAGAACGCTAAAACAAGCGCAGGAACTTGAACTAATAAAGTTTCGCGTACATGATAAACAGGGATGGTAAAAGCTATGACCGAAACACCTGTGAAAATACAATTAGACCGCCTATCGTTTGCAGGACAAATTCATTTGATCAGTACAGATCAGGAACTGCAAACGGTTGCGGGCGCGCTGGCAGCCGCAAAAGTGCTAGGTTTTGATACTGAAACAAAGCCTAGTTTCAAAAAAGGTGAAGTGTTTAAAGTGGCACTTTTGCAATTAGCTACGGCAACGGATGCCTATCTGATTCGCCTACATTTCATCACGGAGTTTACGGTGCTTAAAGCTATTTTCGAAAATGAACAAATCCTTAAAGTTGGTGTGGCCATTCGTGATGATCTAAAGCTTTTGCGAAAAGCATTTCCGTTTCATCCAAAAAATTTCAACGAGTTACAGGATTTGGCTAAGAAAAAAGGAATGGCTAATTTTGGCTTAAAGGGAATGACCGAAGAAGTTCTACAAGCAACTATTTCTAAAGGCGCAAAAATGACAAACTGGCAAGCGGCCGAACTGACAAAGGCTCAGCAACTGTATGCAGCAACGGATGCGTGGATTGGGCTTATGCTGTATCAAAAAATTTCTCAGATAAAATAAACTATAACGCCTGCGGCGACCATAATTCCCATAACTTTAAGAAACTGATCCCTTACAAGGTCCTAACAGTGCCAAGAAGAAGCTCTAAATCCCAACAAAAATTTAAATTTGTAATTTAGTTTTAATCAAGTTCGAAAAC
>JAYTMU010000265.1:0-1603 GCA_043728195.1 Bdellovibrionales bacterium | reverse complement strand
GCTTGCTTTAAACTAACTGAGTGCCGCTAGGATAACCTTACTCCGCTGTGCGATCTATTCCTCAATTTGTATTTCAATCTAAAAAAATCTTGCAATCTAGATTTAATCTATATATTATATAGACGTATGCATATAGGCGTGCATGCAGAATGTGTAGTTTTTAGATGATTCAATTCGAGTGGGACAACAGTAAAAATAGCTCAAATCGAAAAAAACACGGTGTTTGGTTCGAAGAAGCAACTCAAGTTTTCGACGATAAAAGTGCTTTGATGTATTTTGATAAAGACCACTCTGATTCAGAAGATCGCTTTATTATGCTTGGTCGGAGCGCTTCTAACATTCTTGTTGTCGTTTACTGTGAACGGCACAAATCAAATATTCGACTTATATCGGCCCGAAAGGCCACTCAAAAAGAGGTGAAACAGTATGAAAAAGGAATATGATTTTTCAAAAATGAAAGCTAAGAAAAACCCCTACGCTTCTAAAAAGAAAGCTGTCGGGATCAATTTGAGTTCCGAGGTTATCGACTACTTCAAAGACCTATCAGAAAATTGCGGACTTCCTTATCAAACACTGATTGATCTATATCTTCGCGATTGTGTTAAGTCTAAGCGCAAAATCAAACTTGACTGGGCCGCATAAGCCATAAAACCTTTGAAGATGCGCAGAATATTCATGCTGCTTTTTAATTTGTCTAGGCATTTTAGTTTTGTAGAGCTTAGCTATTTTGCCTGACAAAAGCCTGACTGGCGCCAACTTCAGCCGCAACCATTTGCCAATTCTTAAATCTTTTATAAACAGCTCTGATTTCAGCTTTTGACAAGATCAGAGATACTACCTATCGGATTAACAATACAAGCTATAAAAATTATGACGAAGATAATCTATATTTTGATAGTAGCAATAGCCTAATTATTCATGGCAAGGGCTCAAACGAAGAAACTGATTCTTCTTATGAATACAAATGTAAATTAAGTCTAATTCGCAAATAGCCAGCCTATACAATATTTGAAGTGAGTTTCAGCCCATCGACTTTATAGCACTTCTTTAAAATCACTACTGGAGTCAGCAAGGCTCAGCCTAGAAAACCGGGGCCTTTACTGTTTTGAAAAGCAAGCTTGGTAGCAGGCATCGTAGATCAAATTCGCTTTATCTTTCGATTGAATGGTCTTTTTCATCGTCAAAGTTTTTTTCTCTGCATCAGGGTAGCGGTAAATGACAGCTAATTCTGATAAAAATTTATTTTTTAAAATCAGGCGGGTAGTCATCGGATCATGGGGCAACAATTGGTTTGCTAGTACTTCCAAGTCATGAGTTTTTGCGACTCGTAAGTTACAAAAAGTAAGATAGCCTTTAATTGATTTCTCAGCGCATTGCTGGGCAAAGTAGGCCGCTGCGTACTTGTGTTCGGGCCCAAAATTAATCAATGCTTTAGCCGTTTTTAAATCACGAACAGCAAGTTTGAACCATTCTTTTGTCATTTTTAAATTAGCCAAGATCAATCTCCCGGCCTGTGTTTAATGCCGTTTCGGGAATTGAGTTCAGTTCATTCTTCCACTCATCAAATTCAGCTTGCGAGTAAACAAAAACATCAGCTGAAATA
>JAYTMU010000264.1:0-2385 GCA_043728195.1 Bdellovibrionales bacterium | reverse complement strand
TTTTTATAAAGGACTGAACGCTTTTTCGGATCTAACTCCGCACGTGCTTCATCCATTAATTTATCTGCTTCAGGATTTGAATATGAGATATAATTAGATCCGCCTTTTCCGATAGATTGGCTGTGCCAGATCTGCTTAGGATCAGGCTCGACGTCGCCGCCTCCCCAGCCCATGGAAATCATGTCGAAATTTGCGTCTTCAATGGATTTTACAAAAGAATTCCACTCAAGATACTTTAATTCAATTTCAATACCCGCACGCTTAACGTCTTCTTTAACAGTGGTCCACCATTTCTCAGATTCTTTTCGCGCGTAAATCCAAGTGATACGTAGCTCAACCTTTTGCCCGTCAATCATCTTTTCTAATATCCCGTTTTTATCTTCGTCTTTCCATCCAGATGCGCTTAACAATTCTTTAGCCTTTTTCGGATCAAATTTTATTGGCTTTACATCAGGCGCCTGATCCGATTTTACATAAACAGGGCTAGTCGCTAATAAACTCATGTTCTCGAAGAATTTCTTATTAAGTTCGTCGCGATTTACCAAGTGGGCGAAAGCTAAGCGAACATTTTTGTCTTTAAACATTGGTTTTTTAAAATTAAATCCGATGAAGGATAAACGCTTTGGCTGTTTATTTTCGACCTTGTTTGCAAAAACAGATTTGCCAAACTGCGGGCCTTTTGCCTTTAGGAAGCCATCTGGTTGCGCCCAGTAATGGTAATCAATGTCGCCTTTTTTCAGTCTTTCAACGACGATCGTGTCGTCTTTTGTAAACCGAAAATTAACTTGGTCGACGTTGTAGAAACCTTTAGAATCTTCAGTTTTGTCACCATACCACTTATCGAATTTCTTCACAGTAATAAGCTGCCCTTTATCGTACTTTTCTAGCTTGTAGGGGCCAGATCCAATCATTTCTTTTTGCATTTTTACTGATTTTTCAACATTGCCATAAACACTTTTTGGCAAAATAAGCATTCCACAAATAACTGAAAAGTTTTTGAAATATTTCTCAGAGGCTGTAAACTTGATCGTATACTTATCAATCACTGTCACATCTTTGATTTTTTCGTAATATGAAATTAAGTTTAGCGCTTGATGCTTGGGCTCACGGATAGCTGCCAATGAAAATTTAACGTCTTCTGCTGTTACGTTCTCCCCGTTATGAAAAAATACGTCCGGTCGAAGAAAAAAAGTAAATGTTAATCCATCTTTGCCGATCTCCCATTTGTCGGCAATGCGACCAACTGGCTCCCAAGTTTTTTCACTATTTGTACATAATGTATCGAAAACGAAACCATGCACATACGTTGAGTATTGATCACCTGCCATGATCGGATGCAAACTCTCTGGCTCTGCATCCAAATTATAATTCATAATTCCACCCTTAGGAGCCGAGCGATTTGGTTCTACCGCAACGGCTGCAGTAACTAACACCGTGCTTGCAAACAAAGATAAAATTAGGTTTTTCAAAAACATTGGACGACTCCTTTTAGAAGTTGTTTAATAAGTACTTGAAAAGATGATCGAACTTGGGTTTTTATTCAACTTCTGATTCATGGCGCAACAGGCAAAGTAAAGGATTTCATTTTCTTTTTTTGAATTTGGGCCTAATTCAAGAGCTGTGAATTTTGTTTAGAAAATACCAAGGAAATTCGCTGGTAATTGGCAAAAATCTTCACACGTCTGCTTGAAACAACGCCGACCGCAGCACTTAAATTCCTAAAGGAACGACATGGACACTACAGAAACTAAAAAGTTTGACCCTACCACGACGATTTCCTCTGACTTCGGAATATTTGGCATTCCCACTACAGAGGCCGAAAGTAAGTTAGTTCTACTTCCCGTTCCGTGGGAAGTGACCACGTCATACGGCAAGGGCGCATCGAACGGACCACGTATTATTCGCGAAGCTTCGGCGCAAATTGACCTTTTCGACTTCGAAACTAAAAATGCATTTGAAGCTGGCTATTTTATGCAAGAAATCTCAGACACGTGGCTTGCTGAAAATAAAAAGTTTAAAGCGCTGGCTCAGCAGGTAATTTCATTACGCACAGAACAGTCCGATGATCAGGCGTTGATTGAAAAACTGGTTGCTCAGGTGAACGAGGCTTCCGCTCGTTTAACTGATTGGGTTTACGGCGAAACTAAAAAAATTCTAGACGCTGGAAAATTATTTGGCCTAGTAGGCGGCGATCATTCGACTCCGCTGGGGGCAATAAAAGCAATTTGCGAAAAGCATTCAGCCGCTGGCGAAAGTGAAGTTGGAATTTTGCACATTGATGCGCATTCAGATACGCGAAAGGCATATCAGGGTTTTCATCAATCACATGCGTCCATCATGTACAATGTGATGCAGCTTCCGATAAAACCAAAAAAATTAGTGCAA
>JAYTMU010000263.1:0-12051 GCA_043728195.1 Bdellovibrionales bacterium | reverse complement strand
GCCCCCGAGTGGCCTGGCAGCGCTGGCAGTAGCTGTCTCATGCTGGTACGAATTTAAATTCATTTGTGTAACTAGCCAACTGATTTGCGTAAAGTAGCCGTCCACTCGGTCAATAGTTTTAGCCAGTAGCGAGTTGTATTCTGCTGCTGGTGTGCGGACTGACGCCAACTGAAACTTCTGCACGCTGGCAGGGCTTCGTTTACGCAAATTACCATTGGCTAAAACTTTAATACGGTATTTTCCACCACTCCATGTTGGATCAAAATCAATTTCACTCGTGGGATGATTTTTTTTACTGTAAACGGTCTGCCACTTTTTATTTTCTTTCGAAAAAAGTTGTATTGTAACATCATAAGTCTGTGCATGTTCTACATTTTTCCAGGTTATTTTTTGCGAATAAATATTTAGTACGGGTATTATCTCGGGATCTGCTAGCTCCTTAGCTAATATAGAAAATTGAGCTACCGCGGTGGCGCCCAACTCGGCAGGAACTGAATCGGGCAATTTAGCAGAAACAGTTACCTCGTAAGCCGCCGCAACAGGCAATTCCACTGCCGTTTGACGGTTTTTTGTGGTGAATCGTTCCACTTCAACTTTAGTGAACTGATCGATAATTTTAACATTGAATTCGTCGACAGCTTCACCACCGGACCAGGCAATTTCTACTTTTTTTGATTTAGCTTCGTTAGAATCTATTACATCATCCACTTTAGGACTTGTTATTTTTATTTCTGGCGCGCTGACATCAAATTTTTCCCAGTTGCTCCAGCTGCCTGAAACTTTTCGCCGATCTGCTGTACGTTGACGATATTCATATTTGTTCAGCGGCAAAGTAATTTCGACCTCGGCATTTTTCTGACTTAGCTTTCTAACGACTTCACTTGTTCCTTGCACGCGAAACTCGAAGTCATAGGTGGTCGCACCTTCCACGGGCTCGAATTCAAATACCAAGGTGCGTGATTGTGCTAAAACCAGCGACGACCACAGGACCAAAATAAAGATAAGATGCAAATTTTTTATTTGAACCTCATGTTTTTTAATTTTGGGGCGTCGATCGCACTGTTATCTGCGACACGAATAATTTTTACCGATTTATTTGGACTGATCCGCTTAAACTGATCTAACGTTGTCAAAGTTAATTTGTATTCACCTGGTAGCAAATTTTTTAACTGCACAAAATTATTTTTTTGTGACCACACGCGAATAACTTTACCGCTGGGATTTACCAGTTCAAGGCTGTATTCTGCTATATTATCTAAAGGCTTCCACCGTGCTAAATACACACCATTCAAATCGGCATCACTGGTAGGCTTAGCATCGGTCCATTCAGGGCTAGCTAAATACGCAAGCTGTTCCGATACAATAGACTTTATCTTGGATTGCGCTAAACGGTTATCAACGGTATCAACGGCTTCAATTGATGCCAGGTAGCGGCCCGATTTCGGAAGCTTTGCTTTGAATTTAGTTTGATCCGCTGTCAGCACCTCGGATAAAATAAGCTTGTCATCTTCGAAAATTTTCAAATTTAACTTTTGGACCGATTCTTTATTTTGCAATGTCCACTGTAAATTTACTTCTGGATCACCGACAAAATTCTGCACTTCTTCGGCTTCACTATTCCAGACAATCTGCGCCGTTGGTCTTGCCTTTTCAACTGCGGGCACATTGGTGACCTCTGAAATGTCCGAAACTTTCTGTTGCAGTGAAAAACGCACCGAAGCTACTTGCAAAAGTTTATTGTCATCCACCGAGCGAATTTCAAGCTGTACGAAGTTCTTTCCAAATTTAACTGGCAAATTTACTTCATTAGATCCTAACAGCCTGGGCTTTACCTCAAGTAGGTCAGTCCGTTTAGTTCCCACTCGAAACACTAATTTCTCATTGGCATTCAGATCAGTTGATAGCCAAACTATTTTCATTTCGGGCAGTTGGCTTTCAAGTACGCTCAGCGCTTGAGGCTCGGTAATAATTAATGATGGTTTTTTAAGTTCAATCACGGCGCTTTGTCCATCGGCATTAACAACTTTAGCACGGCCCGTGATAACATTTAAATTTAGTTCGGTGTTTTTTTCTTTGGACACCGTGACTGAAGTTTTCAATAAGTCAATTAAGCCGTCCTTAGATTCTAATTTTACGGAAGCGGTCGAGCTGTTTTGCGTTGAATCAACAAACAAGTGGCCTTCAACTAAATTTAACGAAATTTCGCCTTTATTTTGCTTAATTGTTATTAACGAGTCCGCTTCTAAATTTAGAATAGTATTTGAATCTAAAAAACGTATGGATATATCAGCATCCGGCGATGTCTTAATTGATTCGCCCGAATATAGTGAATCCCCAAATTCAACAATTTGCCAAGTGCGATGTTGCGCCAACTTCCGCCGGGATGAATTTTCTAATTTTTCAACTTTTGCTAAAGGTTTTTCATCTATATGAAATTGCACCAATGGATAATACTTCGTAAAATAAAAAGACGTTGCATACAGTCCAACAATTGAGACAATAAATGAAATAAGTATTCGTTTTGTATTTGCGCTCAATGCCGAAGTTCTCCTATAGGATTTATCGGCAAACTGTCATTTTTCTTTACGCAGACTAGCTGATGGTCTTAGGACTGGATGAATGTACTTTGCTAATTGTCTGGCCTTAAGCACCGGGAACATTCAAATGATAAAAAGAGAAAATCAAAGCGGCCACTAACTAAAAAAGATTCTATTCACCTTGTACTTCGTAGTGAGTGGGCGATGGGTAGCGATAGCTTTTTAGCTAAACGTAATCACCTAGCAATTAAACAAATACTTGTGCGGTTTAGCAAAAAGTTGGGAGTTAGACTTTACCAACAAGCTATAACCTCAAATCACATTCATCTGCTTTTAAGGATCACTAACAGAACACTGTACACAGCATTTATAAAAGCTATATCAGGTCAGATTGCAAGCCACACAATGGGCCAGCAAAGCTTTAAACTGTTTGCTGATGCACGTAAAAAGTTAGCAGCGGGCGATGGGTCTATGGCTTCGATAAGTCCACAAGCTAATAAAAATCCAGATGCAGTAACTAACACTGCCATTCACCAAACCCCAGAAGGTTTTTGGCAATTCCGGCCTTTTTCTCGGATAACAAACTGGGGTAAGGATTTTAAACAGTGCATAGGCTACTTAAAACAAAACATCTTAGAAGCATTAGGCTTTGTTAACTACAAACCTAGAAAAAACCATTACTCCGCTTGGATCAAATACGCGGCACCTGTTTTTAGCAGCTGGTAAAAGAATGGGCCTAGCAGCATACAAAAGAATAAGTCGAATAAATGCACGTAACCCACAAATCTCGAATTGATTCACCAGCACTGTTAACTAGCTGACGACTGCTGTAACATTTGACGCTTCGTTAATTCCTGAGTGCATCCAGTTGGTTAGGCTTAATTATAGCCTTATTTTTTATTTTGGAAAATGTCTGCCTGTATTAGTCCGCGGTAACGCTTCGGCAAATCAGCTACTTACGGTTGGACCAACTTTTGTAGTTATAAAATATAAGCGGGGGTTTTTGTGTATCGTAAAATAACGTTTTTTAAAATGTTTCTTGTTGCAGCCGTACTTTTATTACCCGCTACCGGAGCAGCAAGTTCAGCAAGCATGCGGCAAAACCTACAAGGTCAAAAATTACTTTCTGTCGTAGAAAATGAAATGCTTTTACGCGAAGATTTCTTTCGTTACGATTTGAAATTATCTGAAGAGAAAATACAAACAATTGCCACCAAACAAAAACTATACCTAGAAAAGGTCATTCAATTTGATAAAGAGGCTGCTGAAGGCGCTTTTGATGCGGTACCATCTAAATTTATAACCATCCGGAATTATCAAAATTGGCTTCGCAGTTTTCTTGGCACTGCTAACTATGATCTTTTACTTGCATTGGATCCACTGTAGCCACATTCAATTAAAATAAGGCAGTGCATTTTACAGCAGCTGCATCTGCAGGTGACTTCAGTTGCTGCAACCCAAGACGAATTAAGTCGGCGTACTTAATTTTAGGAGTCGACCCCACCAAATTTAAAACATAAGCTTTATTTCGTAGCGCAATACGTGTAGTTAAAGTTTCAATATCTACAGGGCTTTTTGCATCTTGCAGCAGGGACTGAATAGCTAACAGTCCCCGATTTAATTTAATAAACTCATACTGCAATTCAACACCGTGTTTCAGGACCGACTTGGTCCAATCTTCGATTGATACCGTATCATCAGTTTGCAACATTTTTTTCTGAATAAATTCGCGCAAGTCCGCCTTTTTCGCTGGCGAAAGCTCTTCACGGCTTAAATTGGCAAAACTATCCGTCACCACATCAACCTGCTTCAGCTTCAGACCTAGCGGCAGAAGCAGAATGTGCTTTTGTTGAAACGCACTTAGCTGGCCAACCATGCCAAAATCCAAAATATTTATTTGAATGTGCTCATCTAAAACCTGCATCAACAAGTTACCTTGATGTAGGTCCGCGTGAAAGAATCCCGATTTAAAAAAGACGTGTTCTAACCACTGCTCGGAAACTTTTTCTGCAGCAACCCGGTAAAGTTCCGGATACAACTCTTGATACTCAGCTATTGCGTTAGCCGGCTTTTTTCCAAAAACAAGCTCTTGCATCATCAAGTTTTTATTACGGCCAATTAACGAAGTCTGTGGCACATGAATACGCAGTTCATTTTTTTGCGCTGAAAACTGTATGATTTGTGAACTGGTGTAGATGCCTTTAGCTACCCGCTGGTTTTTTACGGTATCTGCTATGACTAGCTCTTCCACAACGGCAGCATGTATATCATTAACAAGTTTCTCTAATGATGGCAGGTTGTATTTTTTAAAATCGGGATCAGCATCTAAATCTTTGCTAATTTTTAAAAGTATAGCGTGATCCATTTCTAGCAGTCGCTGCATGTCAGGCTTTAAAAATCGAATGACACGGCTTTCGACATTTCCAGAGCTGTCCCGCATTTCCACACGGTGGGTTTGCGCCATGGTACCCACACCCAATGGCTTTTTATCGATCGTAACGAAACTGTCCAGCGAGATTTCAGACTCGATAATGTTTTTGACTTCCCACCAAGGCACTGATTGAACCTGACTTTCTAAGTGTTGGAATATGACTTGAAAATCTTTGGGCACATGCGAACTGCGCCCCATAATTTGCACTAATTTTTGCATCTGCGGACCTGAATGCTGTAACAACGTTAAAAATAAATCTGTAGGATTAGCCGTAATTGGCAATTGAATAAGTCGATAAAATATTTCTGCTTTTTGCGCTGGCGGCAGTGCTTTAAAGTAGGCTTTTAAAAGTTTAGCTAAAAGCATGACCGCACTACTAGCTGAATTACGAAGGAAGGACTGAGTGTAGCCATCAACGACGGTGTTTATTTTATCAGACATGCGGACTATAACGGACTGACTTGGTTGCTTGGTAGCACCGAAGCTGTTTTCGGTAAGTATGTTACCAAGGGTTGCTAAGTAATTTAATTCAATCTCGCGTTTTCTTTTTAAATATTCATTGATCTGTTCTTGTACAGCAGTCGAAGATGCCAGGTACTGTTTTTCAGTCAGTAAGGCTTGCAGCTCCTCGTAAGTAACTTGCTGCAGTTTTTTTTCGTTAAAAAGTTGCTCGTTCCGCTGCATTTCAATGAAGTGTGCGAAGGATTGCACGTTTACACTTACTTTTTCCTGTGCGTTTTCCGCGGCTAGAACTGTTTGCATGTAATTAGAAATTTGGGCGGGCACTTTGTCTGGCTGTAAAGCTATCTTCAGTGACAAGGTGATCAACGCCTTTTGCCTGTTAGATAAATAGACGTTGTTTCCCCATGCTGAAGAATAAGCGAAACTGCAAAACAAAGCTAAGATTAAAACTAACCAACGACGTACCATACTTAAGAATTAAAGCATAGTTCAGGCCGCCTGCGACGAAGCTTAAGATAGCTTTTAAGCGTGAAAGTCTTGGCTAAAGTTTAGACAATGAGCAAGAATTATTACAAAATGCCGTGGGTCTCCGTGGGGTCTCCGCTGGCCTAGTGGTCCAAAAGTAAGCAGAAAAGTTAATGGAAATTTTAAAAATATAACCTCACATTCACTCTTTCTTGGACATTCCAATAACTATTGAATAGTTTCGCCCCATGTTAAAAAATACGTTTTCGTTTACTACAATTACAGCCCTTTTGTTCAGTGCAAAAATGGCTCGCGACAAAGTAAAAAATATTAAATTAAACATCAGAGGTACCCTGTGAGATTATTCCACCGAGCTTTTTCCCAGTTACAGAAAATTGGCCAGTCACTCATGATTCCGGTTTCGGTACTACCCGCCGCTGGCCTTTTGGTGGCCTTCGCACGAATCGCAAAAGATTACACTGAGCCCACTGGCACAGCGCGAATAATTGCAGATGTGATGTTTTCTGGAGGCCTTGCTATTTTTGAACAGCTTCCGGTGGTTTTTGCAATGGGAGTAGCGATCGGATTTACGCAAGCTGCTGGTGTGGCCGCACTTTCTGCAGCGATCGGCTACTTTACTTTATTTAATGTTCTAAAAGTAATATCTGCTGCTAATCCGCAGATCACAGCAATCAATACCGGCGTATTCGGTGGAATACTAAGTACATCACTTCTCAATTTTGCACAGCGCTGATTTAGTGCAAACAACGGGTCAAATACTTTTTTAAAAGCTTTTTGATGCATCAGTTCTCGCTTTTTTTCTTTCAGATCCCGCGCCACAATTTGGATGTGTTTTGCTGCCGGAAAGTACTCTCGAATCAGATTTGCGTATAGCGGATAACTGTCTGTTGTAATCGTCATTGGATTTACTTTTTGCTGGTCCCTCAGGTTTGTTAAAAGTCTTCTAAAAACAAGTTCTCGTTCGTTGCTCCTGGGGCCATACTTTTTTCTAGATAGTTCTGCGAGATGACCTTTAGCAGGTATTTTGCCCACCTCTAGTCCTAAAATTCTAAAATCATCGCAAACACACAGTGGAATTGTCAGTGGTTTTAGTTTGGTGTGCTCGATGGATTCCATTTCATCGATCTGAATATGAGTCGCGTTTAAAAAGGGATCACTGTTTTTATACTTTGATAACCAGACCAGCTTTCTGGCTATCGTTGTCGCAGAGCAATTAAGCAATTCTGCAGTTCGTTGCTGCGTATTGCCACTGACAAGAAATAGAAAAACTTTCTCATTTAGATCAGGTCGTCTTTGATAGTAGGTGCTGTGAGATGTTTGATTTGAGAAGTAGCGCTTACAGTCTTTACAATAATAGCGTCTTTTTCTGGACCTAAGAATTCGAACAAAATAATATCCTTTGCGAATGAATTGTGTGGAAAAACAATGCGGACATTTGGATGGGGCTTTAAAATTTTCTTTCATGAAGCAGGTATCATAGCAAGCTCAGTGCGCATCGCTGCGACCTACACAATAGACATCACTTTAACTAAGATCCGAGAATAAGACCGCTTTTTGACGCGCTTTAAGACTTTAAGTGCATTTCTGTGGAGGAGTTTCAAAAAATTAAGCAGCAGATTAAGGAATTTACAGCAACTGTGCAAAAAATCTCGTTTGACCACAAACATTCGGGCGTCTACCAAATGAATTTAGATTTTCTCAAGATTTTTATGCTGTGATTCAGGAGATATCTGGACAGCCTGCTGCATATCAAATACTCTTGCTGACTAAACACTTAAGACTGGAGTTAAAATGAAGTCATTATTGTTTCTAATTATCCTATCATCATCTGCTGTCATTTTCGCTGAAGGCAACAAACCGACCCAATATCAAATGATGGATCTAAAGCAATTTGACAAGGTCACTGCGCCTGCTAAATCAAATGTGCAGTTCGCGGTAACCTGTAAAACTGATGACGGACGCGAAATAAAATCGACAGATGCGGCCTACAGTGATTGCTTAAGCAAAGCCCAAAGTAAAGCGCAAACAAAATAGTTTTTACTTAACCAGCACAATAAATTTTTGCACTTTTTCAAATTACAGAAAAGACACAGAAAAGAATTCGCATGAGCCCTTCAATTAAAAGAAATAATTGGGATACGGCAAAAAGTTTACTGACCCATCTTTGGCCTAAGAACCGTACTGATTTAAAAATTCGTGTGGTTCTGGCGATGGCCTGCTTGCTACTTGCAAAGGTCATTAACGTCTACGTACCTTTTCTTTATAAAGCTGCAGTTGATTCGTTAACTTTAAGTTCCACTGTTGTTATTCCTGCAGCAATTATTATTAGCTACGGTTTAGCACGGGTTCTACAACAAACCTTCGGCGAGCTTCGCGATTTTATTTTCGTCAAAGTGGGCCAGCATTCCCAACGAACGATCGCTTTAACGACGTTTTCGCATTTGCATCAGTTGTCGCTTGCATTTCACTTAGACAGGCAAACTGGGGGCCTATCGCGTGTTATCGAACGCGGTGTACGCGCCATCCAAACCGTGCTTAGCTTTATGCTGTTTAATATTATTCCGACGTTACTAGAAATTATTTTAGTGACCGCCATCTTTTATACAAAATTTGGCTTCAAATACGCAGCCATCACTTTTTTTACTGTTAGTCTTTACGTGTACTTTACTTTCGCAATTACCAACTGGCGTACCAAATTTCGAAAACAAATGAACGAGCGCGATAGCGAAGCCAACACCAAAGCCATCGATTCACTTATTAATTATGAAACGGTAAAATACTTTGGTAACGAACAGCATGAATTTAATCGCTACGATGTATCACTAGCGCAATATGAAAAAGAGGGAATTAAAAGCCAGTCTAGTCTATCACTATTAAACATTGGACAAGGGCTAATTATTGGTACGGCACTTATTTCAATTATGTGGCTGGCTGCCGACGGCGTAACCCAGAAAATTTTGACAGTCGGCGATTTTGTTTTAGTAAACACGATGTTACTGCAATTATTTATTCCACTTGGTTTTTTGGGCTTCGTTTACCGCGAAATTAATCAGGGTCTGATTGACATGGAAAAAATGTTTGAACTTTTAGATGTGCACGCGGAAGTGAAAGACCAACCGGGTGCCGTAAACTTAAACCCGGCACAGTGGTCGGTCGAATTTGATAATGTTACATTTCAGTACCAGCCCGACCGCGTAATTTTAAAAAATGTAAGCTTTAAAATTGCTGCTGGTAAAACGGTAGCTATTGTAGGACCAAGCGGCTCTGGTAAATCAACAATTGCTAGATTACTGTTTCGCTTTTATGACGTGACCTCGGGCGTGATTCGCATCGGCCAATCTACGTTACAAGATGTGACGCAGAAATCTTTGCGGCAATCGATTGGAATTGTGCCACAGGATACGGTGCTGTTTAATGACACTATCGGCTACAATATTCAGTACGGAAAACCTACCGCTAGCCAAGATGAAATTCGTGCAACAGCGAAGCTTGCACAGATTGATAGTTTTATTGAAAGTTTAACAAAAAAATATCAGACCTCTGTTGGCGAACGCGGGCTTAAACTTTCTGGCGGCGAAAAACAGCGCGTAGCCATTGCGCGCACAATTTTAAAGAATCCAAATATTCTAGTTTTCGATGAAGCGACATCAGCTTTAGATTCTCATACCGAAAAAGAAATTCAAGCATCGTTACACGAAGTTTCGAAAAACCGAACCACGCTAATGATTGCACACCGGTTGTCGACGGTCGTTCATGCTGATGAAATTTTAGTTTTAAAAGCCGGTCAGGTCGTCGAACGTGGAACGCATTCTGTGCTGTTGTCACTTGATGGTGAATACGCTGCTATGTGGAAGAAACAGCAGGAAGCTCGCGAATACGAGACAAAACTTTTAGAATTGTAATTCAAGGCCTAGCCAATTTCGTCACCAGCCCAACACGGGTAACAGGACTTAATTTTGTATTTGAAGCTGAGTAAAATACAAAGATGCTAAAAGCAATTTGCTGCCCCATGCATCTACGATGACACGGTATCTAGGTGCCCATCGGTTTGTTATGCACAACTATATTTGCAGCGTTTACAACTCGGATTTCTACTACCAATCCCTTTAATTGTGGCGCTTGAACTTAAAGTCGCACGCACTGTCTGTCGCGACCTAGTGGTCATTGTAGCCGACGGTACGGATACATCACCTAAAGTTCCACCTGCTGGCGCCGTAGACACTGGCTCGGAAGCTGGAGCCCGTGGCGCACGCGTAGGCTTCCCAAAAGTAAGCACTGATAGTTGGAGTAAATCCAGAGTTTGCAAAGTTCGCCCGGTACAGTAGTCCATTTTGAGCAAATCGAACAATAATTCCAGCTGCGTACTGTCGACCATTAACCCAATCAGGAAATGTACAACCCGACATCGTAATTGTTGCTGCTGGTGCCGAAGTTGCGATTGTACCCATAGCCCGCTTAAATGTATTAAAATATTGAGAGTCCGATTGAACAACTCCGCTATATCGTATTGAATTTAGCGCTGTATTTAGGCATTAATTATGCATTTATCGTCGAATGTTGCAGTAAATGAACTTAAAACAGATAAAGGACATCCCATGAAAAATTTGACAGCGTTTTTGGGCTTAGTGTTAATCTCTTCAACAGTCGTAGCTGGATCAAACACAGTGGACTGTTCAACAAAATCAAAATCGATTGTATTTTCCGTAGGAAATGGATCGAATGCGGTGCAAATTAAATACGTTGATGCCAGTGGTAAATCGCAACAGGTGTATGATGCCCCTATTCAGTTAATGCCAGAATTCGATTACGGTACAGAACAAAACGAAAAAACTGTTAATGCAATTTCAGTTGGCAATGCAAATGTTATTTCTAAGAAGAACGACGTGCAAAAGGTTTATAATAAGGACGGAAGTTTAAAGTGCTCTGGCCGCGAATTTTGGGACATCCGTTACACGCAGAAAATGGTATTAACTGGAAAAGATAACAAGCCTTTGAATTTAATTAATCTTTTAGGTGATAAAAAAGTTGTGGGCATGAATAACGACGGTTACATCACAGCAGACTTTACTTGCCACGCTTACGGAGCAACCACATCTGGTGGCTGTGATGTTGACGGAGAATAGAAGTTTTCGAAAGAATCCCCTGTGCAACTTGATTGATGTATTGCAGGCCGCTCAAAGTGAGACGGAAATAATAACACCTCCTCTTGGACAGATTTGACAACTTTTTTTGTGAAAAACCTCATGAGATGGCGAAAATGCTTTAAAATGAAAGTATGTATATCGACGCGTATGCCGTCATCGTCCAGAAAAATATGGACGGTGGAGACACTCTCCACCGCGAAGGCATGTATGCATTTGGTAAAAAACTTTATTACGATCACTTCTCAAATAAAGTCTCTTTAAATTCGCCTCCTTTAAGAAGACCTGCTTCGCAAGATATCATCAGTCAGTTTGAAGTGGAGCCCGGGATTTACATTCGTCATCCAGATAGCACTAAATGGTATTCCAATCCACGGGCTACCTCCCGCGATCAAGTTTTACCTGTCATTGCCTACTGCGCCGCCTATGAAGACTATCCTCGTTTGGGTCGACTTTTTTTAGCCACGGCAAAACGGGGAATGTTCGCGCAAAATGTTTTAAGAATTGGGGATACAGAAAATAACTGGAAGATACCTGATCCGATGCATTTAAATGTGGCCCAGTTCATTCGCGCCGGTGGCTGGTGGACGGCACCTTTATATCCGCTACTTTATGTATTCGACACAATTGAAGTTATTGGAACCCTAATTACGGCTTTACCTTTACATTTAAAAGACGATCATTTAATTCCACGTTGGAAACAGCCCGATGATGTGGATGACAATAATGTCGTCGTACAACACCTGTTAGCTTATTACTATAAGCCAACACCGATTTCAGCTTTAAATCGTTATATTTATTCGGTGACCAGGCCCCCTAATCTTGGCAACACTTTACTAGGCGAGAAAAATACAGTGATGGGAGCGCTACGATGGTATCATCGCAGTGAATACAATGGCGAAGCTAACCCAGAAATCGCTGAGTTGTACCGACCACTTGTCGAAAAGCATTTTGATTATCCGAACCTGCTCGATTTCTTGAAGCAGTAATTCGG
>JAYTMU010000262.1:0-11777 GCA_043728195.1 Bdellovibrionales bacterium | reverse complement strand
GAGCTTGGCAAAACAATTGCCCAGATTGGCCGGGTATTGCAACGTGATCATTCCTCGATAATTGGTTTACTTAAAAACTAATTGATTGGGGTTCCTGCAAAATAGTTTCTAATTTTTCAATCAGTACTTTTCGCGAAATTGGCTTCGTCAGATAGCCGCTGAAGCCTGCACGTTGTGCGCGTTCGCGTTCTTCTTTTAGCGCATGCGCTGTTAATGCAATGATCGGCTGTTGATACATTTTTGCACGCATGGTTTGTAGGGCTTCGTACCCATCCATCACTGGCATTTGAATATCTAATAACACCACATCAAAGTTTTCACTTAGCATTCTATCGACACCTTCGCGGCCATTATTGGCCGTGAAAATAGTTGCACCAGAATCTGCTAGATAACGCTGGATCAGTGCCTGATTGTCCAAAGAATCTTCCACTAACAAAATTTTCTTGTTCTTAAGAATTTCTTTTCTTCCGGCTGTAAGATCCAGAACATCAACACGCTTTCTTTGTTGGACGACATTGGCCCCGCTATCAACAGTTAATACAAATGTAGTTCCCATGCCAGGCTCGCTAGCGGTTAATTTTAATTCTCCGCCTAGGGCTTTGGTTAGTCTGTGGGAAATAGCTAAACCCAATCCCGTACCACCAAAGCGTCTTGTCATGGATGAATCTGCCTGCATAAAGGGTTGAAAAACCTTTTGCTGCTGCTCTGGTGTCATTCCAATTCCCGAATCACTGATAGAAATTTGCAATTTTTCCGCAGCCTCAGGATTAGCTGCTATCTTCGAAAACTGAATTTTAACATAACCGCGTTCCGTAAATTTCACAGCGTTGCCAATTAAATTTATTAAAATTTGACGTAACCGAGTTGGATCCGAGCTGATCTGTACCGGTGTATCGGGTTCTTTGGTTATCAGTAAGGTAATTCCCTTTTCCTGCGCTTTATATCGCATAACGGCACTGATATCTTCGATGATATCGTCTAGGGAAAAAACAACGTGTTCAATATCTAATTTGTCAGCTTCTACTTTGGATAAATCTAAAATATCACCTATAACACTAGTCAGCTGGCGTGTGTTTCGACGGATTGTATTTACAAATGCGGTTTGATCCGGAGGAAGACCTTTGTAATCGGCAAGTAAGTCAGCAAATCCCTGAATGACTCCGATCGGTGTGCGTATTTCGTGACTCATGTTTGCTAAAAATGAGGTTTTTGCTTTGCTAGCCTCTTCGGCAATAAATTTGGCCCGTTCAAGTTCGTCGCGACTGTTGGAAAGCTGAATTTCCGCCATTTTTCTGTCGGTAATGTCCATAATAATTCCCAAAAAACGATTTGGTTTTCCGTGTGTGTATTCGGTTGATCCCCGCGTGTAAAGCCATCTGACGCTACCGTCCCCATGGTTGATGCGTAATTCGGCTGCCAATGCAGCCTGATTTTTAATGGACTGCTCAAGCTCGTAAGTAACTCTTTTCTGATCATCCGGATGTACGTGCTGAAAAATTGTATCTCCGATATCACCATCCAAATGCGGCACACCGTGCAGCATGGCCGCTCGAGGTGACGCACTAAGAACATTGGTTTTTAGATCGATAAAATAAATTCCCATTTGTCCAGCGTCTAAAGCCAAATCAAGACTGCGTTGTTTATCTTCTATTGATTTTTTAGCTAACACGCGGTCGGTAACTTCAACAGCATGGTTATAAACGCCGTAAGGGTTACCATTTGAATCTTTGATTTGTACAAACGCCGTATCGAAATAACGAACTTCTGGATGCTCGCCAGGAAGTTTTGCTACTCGCACTAACGCATCAGTTAAAGAGACAGAGTCTCCCGTTTCGTATACGGTTTTAATTGTCTCAAAAAAATGCTGTGACTGAAGTTCGGGAAAGACCTCAAGTAACTTTCGGCCTAAGATTTTCCTACCCGTAAAGGCCTGCAAGTAGCGCGGATTTGCCATTTCAAAAATTAGATCAGGACCTCTCCATAAAGCCATCAGAGCAGGTGAATCATGAAAAATAGTTTGTAACTTGTGCTGTTCAGTTGCTAGTTCTTGATTAGACTTCGTTTGCGCTGCGAAACTTTCTGCAATTTTTTTTTCAGCACTTGCTTGTCGCTGAAAGCCGCGCAAAAGCAAATGTGCAATCCCTACAATCAACAGTGCGATTAGGAAAGTTACGGCTATAACCATGGCGCCGGCAGAAGCCGCGTCCTGTTTGGCTTTGCGTTTCATTTCATTAATTAATTGCTGCTCGAGAGTTTTAAAATCGTCCAACTTGTTTTCTAAGTCTTGTCGCAGTGGCAAAAGCTCGGTGTCGAAGGCTTTTGCAATGCGGTTGTTAGATTCCCCTTTTTCTTTCATTGTTAAAATTTCGCGAAGGACCTCGCGGTGCTGATCATTTAAATTGCGAATGTTTTTTAAATAGTCGTGACCAGTCATTGATGTGATGCTTTGATCTAAAAAATCAAGTGCATCGACAAAATCCTGATCCGCTTGTCCTAGGGGTTCTACGTTTCGATGATCTCGAAGCAATAAATATTCGCTACCATGGGACATTTTCTTTTCTGCAGCAAACCGCATGGCTTCAATGTTTTTGATACGTTCCGAAGAATCATAAACTACGCGGTCAGATATAGCGGTGATATTTTTTAAAGATAAAAACGATACCGCGCCCAAAGATAAAGCCAAAAAAATAAGTGCAAAAAGTGCCCACGCAATTTTTTTTTCATTTAAAAAATATGAATTTTTTGAATTTACTAACAAAAAAACTCCTGAAATATAACTCATCTAGGGGTAGCACACTCATCTGCCAATGTATTGAAGATTGATTATGTTGTAAACTCTTAAACAATCCAGTGGCCGCAGGCCTGTGGACTTAAGACTGCAGTCAAGTTAATGTCTACTTTATGAAGGCTTTTGGTAAACATCCTAATAATTCTAAGCGCATAGACCAAATTCGAAGTTCGCCGTACTTCATTAATAAATCATTTCATAACGTAAATTTAACAAGCATGTACCCTGCTGGCGGATCTGCCCTAAAAACAGCCTGGAATTTTTTAACCACCAAAAAGCCACAAAATATAAAACCAAAAAATATAATTCCCAGCGTGAAAACGGATTTAACGTCGCTGCAAGCAGTGGCACCCACTGTCATTTGGTTTGGGCATTCTTCTTATTTAATTAAATACAAAGACTTTAATATTTTGGTTGATCCCGTTTACAGCGGGTATGCATCTCCGATCAGGGCTGCGGTAAAAGCATTTCCAGGAACGGACGCTTACAGTGTTGGCGACTTACCAAAAATTGATATACTTCTTTTAACCCATGACCACTATGACCACATTGATTTTGAAACCGTCGTGGCTTTAAAATACGTTAAGCGTGTTATTTGTCCGCTGGGTGTCGGTGAACATCTTGAACATTGGGGTTACCCCGCACAAAATATTACCGAGCTTGATTGGTGGGGCACTACCGACACCGCTGAAAACATTAAAGTAACAGCCACACCTGCCAGGCACTTTTCGGGCCGCGGTCTAACTAGGAACAAGACGTTGTGGGCATCGTTTGTGCTGCAACTTGCAGATTTCAAAATTTTTATTGGTGGTGACTCTGGGTACGACGATCAGTTCAAAAAGATTGGCGAAAAATTTAACACATTTGATTTAGCGATTCTAGAATGTGGTCAATACAATGAAAACTGGCCGTACATTCATATGTTACCTGAAGAAACTGCACAAGCAGCAATAGATTTAAACGCGAAAATTCTAATGCCAGTGCATTGGGGAAAATTTATTTTATCTGTACACCCATGGACAGAACCCATTGAAAGGCTTCTGGTCAAGGCCCGCGAACTAAATTTAAGTATTGCAACACCAACAATTGGAGAAATTTTTAGATTAAATGAACCAACCCCGCAATCCGACTGGTGGCGCCATGTTTAAAACAGTAAATCCAGCAACAGGTGAAGTCTTAAAAAATTATTCATTAATGACTGACACTGAGGTTGATAAAGTAATTACGTCCGCATTTAAAAGTTACACGACCGAAGATCTATCGGTAAATTTACGTGCGCAGATGTTAAGTGACTTGGCCAAATCTTTTCGCCAGCAACGTCAGACTTTAGCTGTACAGGTTAGTTCAGAGATGGGTAAGCCACTGAAAGATTCTTCAGCCGAAGTGGAAAAATGCGCCTTAGCCTTTGACTATTTTTCGCAAAATTTAGAAAGCTTTCTAGCTTCGCAGGATGTACCATCTGACTACAAAAAGTCGAAAATAGTCAAAGATGCGATTGGACCAATATTAAGTGTGATGCCCTGGAATTTTCCATTGTGGCAGTTGGTGCGCTTTGCTGCACCAGCAGTTGGTATCGGTAATCCTATTTTATTAAAACATTCGGAAGTGACTGCTGGTACCGCAAAGCTGTTACAAGAAATATTCAATGGAGTTTCAAAGAATTTACTTTTTAATTTAACCATCAATCATGATCAAGCAGCACTGGTAATTCGGGATCCGCGCGTTCGGGCAGTAACCTTAACAGGTAGCACCAAGGCAGGCCGGGCCATTGCAAAAATTGCCGGTGAAAATTTGAAAAAAAGCGTTCTTGAGCTTGGTGGTAGTGATGCCTATGTCGTATTTGCGAATGCCGACTTAGCCCATGCAGCCAAAATTTGCGCGCAGTCGCGAATGGTCAACAATGGACAAAGCTGTGTTGCTGCCAAAAGATTTTTAATCGAAAAGCCAGCACTGGATCAATTCATTGAACTGTTTAAGGCTGAATTACGAACCTACATACCGGGCAATCCGCTAAAGTCCGAAAGTAAAGTTGGATCCCTGGCAGCAAAAAAATTTCAGACCCAGCTGTTGCAGCAATGCGATCAATTATTGGCAGCAGGCCAATCGCAAGAAATCTTTAATTTAGCAAACGAAATCACCACGGACCATGCAAGCGGTTCAGCATTTTTTGCGGCACGAGCGTATTTAGTATCCAACACAGAGCCAAAAGTATTCACTGAAGAATTTTTTGGACCCGTAGCCTTGTTGCAAAGTTTTAACACCGCGGCTGAAGCCCTGGACCTTGTTAATCGCTCGGATTACGGCTTGGGCGGCGCAGTTTTTTCTAGCGATCAGGACTTTGCCGAAAATTTCGCGCGAAAAATGGAAGCCGGTTTTGTAGCTATTAACGATATGGTTAAATCGGCGCCTAACCTACCCTTTGGCGGCGTAAAACAATCGGGCTATGGACGCGAGCTTGGATTGTATGGATTCAATGAATTTTGTAATGTAAAAACGCTGGGCTTTTATTAAAGTTGATTTGTATTATGTAAAAAATTAGTTTTATATTTAGTAGGAACATATGAAACCATTATTAAAAGACTTAAGTTCGGCTTTATTAAAATTTCACCGCGGTCTATTGGTCTTTCAAACTGAGATGGCCGAAAAAATAGACGGACGCAAATATGCGCCGTATGATCTGCTAAATTTATCCTTAAATGATCCCCGCTTTTCCTGGTTACGAAAATTTTCTGAGCTTATCGTACAGATTGATACAATTGTTGATGACAAAAAAGATTTACCTTTCGACGTAGCGGAAATTGTTCACGCTGTAAAAAAGTTAGTTACCTTAGATGAATCTGCTGATACCACAGAAATGTTAGCAGCGCTTAAAGCCGATTCTTCAATAATGATTCCCCTGGGACAGGTTCGTCAGCACGTACTGGCTTTGGAAAATGCAGTCAAAGCAGAGCACAATAAAAAGTGATGTGTATAAACAATTAGGTGTTCGTGACCTGACTTTGACTGCTTTCGAATGCACTGCCGATCGGACAAAGCCGGGCTGGTTTCAAGTTATTTATGCAGATCCCACTGCCCAGGAATTGCAATCTATTCGAAACTGGATTAATTCTCAGCATTCAAAAAAAGCTAGTTAATTTGTTAATTCTCATATGATAATTGTGGCCAAGGTGTTGCACCTATCAATTGTAAGGAGACTGCAAAAGTAAATACCGAGCCCACCACTCTTGATCACCGCGCCGGTTTTTTAGGAAAAATGTCCACGTCCCATATGCAAAGTCTGCAAACTGCTTGTATAAAATCGCAAAATAACCAAGCAAAATGCGATGAAGTATTAATGAAAGACTGCCGTGTCGAAATGTCAAAACTGGAATGCCAAAAAATGATGGCCGAAGCAAAAGCTGAAAAATAGAAAACTTTTACTTCACTTTTGTGCTTGTCGCAGTGATTTTAGGAAAACTCATTTTCATGCTTTCTAAGGCTTCTACAATTTTAGTTGAAACAATGTAATCGCGGTACCACTTATTATCGCTTGGTACAATATGCCACGGCGAATGCTTTGTGTTCGTGTTGGCAATCATTTTTTCGAACACTTGCATGTAACTATCCCAATGTTTTCTCTCTTGAATATCGGATTCGGAAAATTTCCAGTTCTTACTGCGGTCGTCTAGACGCTCTTGAATGCGTTTTTTTTGCTCTTCTTTCGAAATATGAAGAAAGAATTTTAAAATTTTAGTGCCTCTTTGCGACACGTGTTTTTCGAAATCATTAATACGCTCGTACCGCCGTTTAAAAAAATCTTTTCGATTTAAAAATTCGCTGGGTATGTGCTGTTCTTGCAATATTTCAGGGTGCACCATAACAGTAGTAACTTCTTCATAGTAGGAGCGATTAAAAATAGTGGCTAATCCGCTTTCGGGAGTGTGCAAATGACAACGCCACAAAAAATCGTGACGGGACTCTTCGGTTGTTGGCTTTTTGAATGAAAAGACTTTCAGCCCTTGGGGATTAGCAGCTGAAAAAATATGGCGTACAGTGCCGTCTTTTCCAGACGCATCAATTCCGTGCAAAATAATTAACAGTGAGTATTTGTTATGAGCGAACATTAAATAAAGAAGATCGTAGATTTTTTTATTTAGAACTTCAGTCAGTGCTTTAGCTTCGTCTTTACTATTGCATAGTGGATGCTCTGACGGAACGCTCTTCTTAAGAGATAACTTGGACATGAGCTAGCGTTTACGTCCAAAAACTAACTTCAGAAGAACTAACACTAAAACTGCTCCGATGACTGCACCGATAAATCCAGCAGGCTCGCCAACATGGTAAATGCCCATAGCTTGGCCAAGATAAGATCCAACAAACGCACCGGCAATTCCTACAAGTGTTGTAACAATGAAGCCCATACCGTCATTGCCAGGCTTAATGAAGCGAGCAACCAAACCAACCAAAAATCCAATCACGATCGTACTGATAATTGCCATGCGACATCCTTTTTAAGATTTACTAAATATTAAGTGCGGTGATTAGGTATTTCAACTGTGATTTGAATTGCTAAGACTTCTTCACAAAGCTTAACCGTAGCTATGATTTGCCGCCTGTAGAATTGGTCGGCGTCTGCGCTTCATGCTTAAATATTTTTTCAACAATTTGGTCCGGATTAACATCTTTTTTTAGCTCTTCTAAATCCTTCGAATTGCCTTCGATCTTAATTCCTAAGTGCTTTGCAATTTGGTCGTTAATTCGAATCAACCTAGTTATTTCATGTTCGGCCAGCATACTCATTTGCAAATGCAAATCTGAATTTCTACGTTCTAGGACGTCCATGTGACGCTGATTCATTAAAATAAATATGGTGAAAAATACGCACTCAGCTGAAGCAAGTGCACCCAATACACCAAGCTGAACTTGCCAGTCACTTTCCGTGTACGTCGAGCGGTAAAAAATCAATGCGGGGCCTATGAAATATAAAATAAGATGCAAATAAAGGTTTATGGGTCGACCAAGAAAACTTGCGACATGGTCAGCAATTTTCTGATCCCACCTGCGCTTTTCGTCGGACTTTTGCCGCATTTTATGGATTGTCGCAATGTTTCGATCTAAAGCTTCAACATTAAGGTCGTTTTTAATTTCCATCTTACCTTTTTCATAATGCCTTTTTTAAGTCTCGTTTTCTTTTAATGCCTTAGTTAGCGTCTGCAGCTGGCGGCGCAAATCACTGACCTCTTTTTCTTTCAAATCCAGTTTGCAAAACATCTGCGGAGGTATTTTTACCGCGTCTTTTTGCATTGCTTTTCCGGCAGCGGTTAATTCAATATAAACTACGCGCTCGTCTGCCTTGTCGCGCAATTTTTTAATCAATCCCTTAGTTTGAAGCTTTTTTAACAGTGGCGAAAGTGTCCCTGAATCAAGTAACAGAATGCGACCCAGTTCCTTCACCGATGCCTTATCTTTTTGCCACAGGGCTGATAGCACTAAAAACTGTAAATAGGTGATGTTTAACCTTTGCAAATATTCGTCGTAGGCCTGCACGATCATACGTGATGACGAATACAGTGCGAAACACAGCTGTTGGTCTAAATGCAGCGGGTTAAGTTTTGAATCTGGTTTCTTTTTCATTGGAAAATACTATCAAATCAGGACAAAAAACACAAGTTCCAATTTAATAGGGATAATTAGATTGTATACAACTTAATTGTGTGCGATTTTAATTTCTACAGACTTGATAAAAGACGTTCCCTAACCTTAAATTAACAAGGAGTTCTATATGACAAATATTGATAAAGTACTTTACACAGCCGCAGCATCCGCACGTGGTGGCCGCGAAGGCGTCGCAAAATCAACAGACGGCGTACTGGAAGTTCGTTTATCCACCCCTAAGGAATTAGGCGGTGCTGGCGGCACGGGAACTAACCCTGAGCAGCTATTTGCTGCGGGTTATTCGGCTTGCTTCTTAGGAGCTTTGAAATATGCAGCTGGGCAGCAAAAGGTGAAATTATCTGATGATACACATATTCAAGGACATGTGGGAATTGGGCCAATACCCACCGGATTTGGGATTGAAGCTGAGTTAAAAATCACCATTCCGGGAATGGACAAAGCCCAAGCCCGCAGCTTAGTAGAGCAAGCGCACATTGTCTGCCCGTATTCAAATGCAACTCGGGGTAATATGAAAGTGACCTTAACAGTTTTATAACTAGTTGAAATGATGAAACGAAAAAAAGGGATAAGCAATGCTTATCCCTTTTTTTCTCTAAATTAAAAAAATATTATTTGCAGTCTTTAGCGTCTTCGAAAGACTTACCTAAGTCAGCTCCGGCGAAAGTACCTTTAACAACTTTTTTTGATAAAGTTCCCTTACGTACGATTTTAGACGTTTTGTCTGCAAAAGCGCTACAAGCCGCTATGTCTGCAACATCTTTTTTCTCTTCTGTTGTTGTTTTTCCACCGTAAGGCTTGAATGCTTCGGTCTCTTTACCCGCACATGCTGAACGTGTGATCGAGATTGTGCAATCACCTGCGAATGCTGTTGCTGATACCAATGTTACTGCTGCGATAAACAATGTTGCTTTCATGTATACTTCCTTTTATTTAGTTAGCTGGCTTTTAAAGTGTGATGACTTCCAGAATTTTTGTCAATTTGACTTACGTCCTGGTCTTGGTCGAATTCAGCTTGTGGTTTAATTCCCGCAAATTCCCGCAAGTTTTCAGCTAAGCTTCCTAATGACATGGACTGCTGTTGCATATCCGAGCTAAGGCCAGATATTTTTTCTGTACTTGAAACGTTTAACTGAATGGCTTGATCAATCTGTGTCAGCGCAATCGTAATTTGGTTAATTCCTAAATGCTGTTCTTGAGCTGCTGCAGCTATGTCTTGAATTAAACCAGCAACACTTCCGACTGATTCAACAATTTCCCGTAAAGATTTTTCGGATTCGGTCGCAATTTTCACGCCGCGGTCGGTTTTATTACTAGATATGTGAATGAGTTCACCGATTTCTTTTGCCGACTTTGCGCTGTTCTGCGCTAAACTGCGAACGGCTTCGGCAACGACTGCGAAACCTTTACCGTGCTCGCCGGCTCGGGCCGCTTCTACAGCTGCATTTAGTGCCAACAAATTTGTTTGAAACGCAATGTCTTCAATCAGCACTAAAATTTCAGTAATTTTTGAAGACGATTTGTGAACGTCTTTAATATTTTCTATCATGAACTGAATTTGCTCTTGTCCACGTGAAACTGAATTTTGACTTTCTAAAGATAATGTCGCTGCCCGTTGCGCAGTAGCGGTATTTACTTTAACAAGTGCTGCTAGTTCTTCCATAGCAGCAACAGTTTCTTCTAACGAGGCCGCAGATTCAGTAGCACTTTCACTTAAGCTAGACGTAGATGAAACTAAAACTTCGACGCTACCAAAAATCTTTTCCGAAGACTGCCCCGTGGCAACTGCGATTGGACCTAATTGCTTTTGTGATTCGTAACGAATAAACGCTCCACCCATTAAAACGAGTACGACCGACAAAGCCTCTAAACCACCAAGTAGCCATTTGGCGCGGTCGTACGAAACGCCAGCCAAGGTTGTCGTTTCAATAGCCGCATCAAAATGTTGATTTGATAATTTAAGTAGTACCGAACTCATGGTTTCGAACAGTGGCTCACCGGTGTCAACTAACTCATCGGCTTCAACTTGTTTTTTTTGATTGCCTGCAGCCATCACTTTTTCGTGAATTTCGACATATTTATCCCACGCCGCTACGAATTGTTCGAAAAGTGCTTTTTCCGCTTCGGTCTCAAGAAGTGGTTCGTAAGTCTTTCTATAAATGAAAAGGTTTTGTAGACGTTCTTCCATTGTCGTCGCCAATGCTGCGCGTTTATCAGTATCAGTTGAAAGCACGTAATCAAGCTCTGCTAATCTGAATTGGGTGACATTAATTTTAATCTCGTTCACCCGACTTACGCTGGGCAAAGATTTTTCAGAAAGGTTGACCGAATTCTGCCGTTGTTTCGAAGCGGACTGCAGGTTGAAAAAACCTATTCCCGTTATGAACAAAGCTAAAAAACCGAATACCAAACTAGATTTTGATTTTGAAATTTTCACAAAAAACTCCCGTTAGCTGATTCATCGGAAGTTTGATGGAAATATTTAAGTCCTAACAGTTTTACTAGCTGAACGGCTGGCTATTTTTCAAGTAAAAATTGTCCCACATTGATACGTCCAGCCCGGAAAGCCCCTTCACAGTAGGACAAGTACAAATTCCAAAGCCGAATAAACTTTTCATCAAACCCCAGTTGCATGACCTGCGGATGGGCCTTTTGAAAATTTTCACGCCACACCTTTAGTGTCGCGGCGTAAGATAAACCAAATTCGTAAACATTTGATAATCTCATACCGCTTTTTTCTCCTTGTTCTAAAAAAGCAGTATTGGTTAATAACATGCCCCCAGGGAAAACATATTGCTGGATAAAGTCGGTGCTTTTACGATAGGAATAAAATAAGTCTTCACGAATAGTAATACCTTGAATGACAACAGCGCCTTTGCTTTTTAGCGATGAGCCAATTTTATCAAAAAATGTATTCCAGTACTTTTCCCCGACTGCTTCGATCATTTCGATGGAAACTATTTTATCAAACTGTCCCTTTATATCGCGGTAATCTTGTTGCACTAAATTAACATGTGAATCCATTTTTTGCTGATTAATTCGCAGCTGGTTGTGGCGCGCCTGTTCAGGGGAATTCATAACCGCAGTCACTTTGCAGCCGGTGCGTTCAACAGCACGGCTAAAAAAACCGCCCCAACCACAGCCAATTTCTAACAAGTGGTCGCTAGATTTCAAATTTAAAGAATCAATGATGCGGTCATATTTTTTCATCTGGGCATCAAAAAGCGGTTCATTTGGTTTATCAAAGATTGCAGATGAATACGTCATCGATGGGTCTAACCAAAGACGATAAAAATCATTTCCTAAATCGTAATGCGCCATAATATTTTTCTTGGCT
>JAYTMU010000261.1:0-6962 GCA_043728195.1 Bdellovibrionales bacterium | reverse complement strand
GGCGCCAGACTCTTTCATGCCTTGCGTAACCTTTTCCATAATTGGGATCGACGAAGTGCGCGCATCATAACCCACCGAAAGCCGCATCTTTTTTTTGCCTGATTTTTTTAACACATAAGATGTGAACGTTTTTCCAAGCTGATAAGCAAAATCTAAATCAAACTGCTGATTGTAAATACCACGGATATCGTATTCGCGAAAAATAACGGGTTCGAACATTGTTAACCTCGAGTTAGTTTCAAATTAAGTCGTATAGCATCTATCATAGACGCCGGATTTGCCAAGTTTTTATTGTATATGTCGAAGGCTGTACCATGATCTACGCTAGTTCTTACAAAAGGTAAACCAAGCGTTATATGCACGCCGCTATCCTGGCCGTGAACCAGTTTGAATGGGATAAGCCCCTGGTCGTGATAAAGACAAACGTAGACCGAATACTTGCCCCAGTTCTTCTTTAGAAATGCGGCATCAGGAACTAGCGGCCCAGAAATATCGTTTGATAATTTTTGACAACACTTCTTTTCGAATGTGCCAATCAATCCTGATTCGCCAGCATGGGGGTTTAATCCTAGTAAACCAATATTTTTTTTCGACCGAGTTAACGCCTTTAATTGTCGTGCCGCCGCAAGGGCGCTATTTATGGTTTTTGAACTTAATCGCGCCGGAACCTTGTTTAAAGGGATATGATCGGTAGCTAGAAGTACGTTAAACTTATCGCCGATAAAAGCCATATGCAGATTAGCTTTGGGACAAAGCTTGCGAAAAGCTCCGGTGTGACCCATGAATTTAAAACCAGATTTTTTAATTAGTGTTTTTGAAATTGGACCCGTTGCCATGCTAGTAAGGTCACCGCGTAAACAGGCCTTTGCAGCTGATAGGATCCAGTGTGCTGCAGTATCTTCCAACGAAAGGTCAATCAGCAAATTTTTTGGAACAGTTCTGTTTTTGATCATTTGGTCGACGTGGCTTAGTGCTTCTTGTTCCGAGGAAAATGTCAGTCTATAAAACTTTCGGTCCAGCAATTTAAAAAAGCGTGGCTGTCTTTTGGTTTGCAAGTGATCGCGGTACAGAAAAAATAATGTTTTATTTTGCGGGCCAATGTTTGAAAGCGCTTTGCAAATTACTTCGAACCCAATTCCTGTGGGATCGCCAGACGTCAGAGCAGTTTTACTAAAGTGTGTTGTCGAAGTTTTTAATGTAGGCATCTTGTTTTTTCGATTCAAACCAATTCTTTAATTGGCGAGAAAAATTCTTTTCAATCAAAGAGGCCTTAATGGACTCTTTGTATTTTAGAAATTGAGGATCCACCGTCGTTTTTTTTGATAACAATTTAAAGATATGAAAACCTTGCTTGCTTCGAACTACGTCAGTGTAATCATTAACTGCAAGGCCGCTTACTGCGCGCTCAATTTCTGGGTTAAACTCCCCGGTTTTAAATGTACCAAGAACTCCATCTTTACTGGCAGAGCCATCTTCACTTTCTCGGTTTGCTATGACTTCGAAAGCTTCTCCGCCCTTTAATTTTTCAACTGCAGATTTAGCTCGCGCCAATGCGGCTTCGGGGGTCCCCTTGCGTGGATCAAAAAATATCTGTCCTATGGTGAATTCGTTTACATTCGGTGCGTAATTTGGATTTTTGGTTTGATATTCGCCGTACGCATCTTCGTCAGTGATTCGTAGTTTTGAAACAATCTCAGATTCAAAGAAAGATTGGCGCTCTAATTTGTTACGCAGAACGTCCTTGTAATCCTCCATCGAAAAACCTTGTTTGCTAAGGTACGTAGTAAACTCGGGCTTATTCATTTGACCACGCTTTGCCATTACATTAATTTCAGTTTCGACGCGCTCGTTGCCAATCGAAAGCCCTTGGCGCTTAATTTCTGCAGCTATAAGTTTTTCACGAATCAGAAATTGCAACTGCGCCGCCCGGTTGTTTTTCAATGTATCAAGCTTTTCGCCAAGCAATAAAGATTCATCTATGGCGCCAGGCCTAGCTACACGCGCTTGCAGTTTTTTTATATCAGACATTAAAATGACTTCGGAATTAACTGTAACGACGACCTTGTCGACAACCTCTTTGGCCGAGAGCGCTGTTAAACTTACCGAGACGACAAACAAAAACAAAATTTTATGAGACACGTGTACCGCCCTATTTCTGTGCTGGCCCATCCTGAGTTTCGACATATAGGCCGTCAATGGCCTGTACATTTTTAAAGACTTTATACTTTTTTATTTGTTCATCCAACCACGCAGAGAACTTTGCTGTCTGGCGCAACGCGATCACGTCGTTTTTTGCCCGCTCGCGCACCTCAGTAAATAGTTTTTGCCGCTGACTGCGCCGAGAGTCGATACGAAAGATGTGATAACCATCTAGTAGCTTAAACGGGGGTGAAATTTCCCCATTGCGCATTTTGAATAAGCGCTCTAAATCACTGCTGGCGTCACGCTCGACCCAACCGTAGCTTCCTCCGAAAGCCGCATCAGGACTCATGGAGAATTTTTTGACGATTTCGGGAAAGTTCTGCGTGCGAGTCAGTTTTTTTACAATTTCAGCCTGGTTTTCATCCAAGACCAATATATGAGTAAGTCGCAATGCTTCTTTCTGCTCGTAGCGATCTTTGTTGTTATTATAATACGAAAGCAGTTCTTCTTCGGAAGGAGTTGCTAGGCCCTGATTCATATGGGCAAAGGCTTTTTTACGTTTTAAACTGTGCTCGACTTGTTTTTTCCACTGCGAATACGCAATGGACTCTTCGGACAGTGTTAAGCGAAAGCTTTTATCATCTGGATAGCCATTCTGCAGTTGTTTCAATTCTTTTTCAATTTCTGCTGCAGTAAGCTCGAGGCCTTGTTCTTCGAACCATATTAAAATTAAAGATTCGACAACAAAATCAGAAATTATTTTCGATTTAAATTTTGTTAAAATAGCCGGATCTTTTGCTGACAACGCATCTAAATTTTTTAATTTTGAAGCAAGAAGCTTCGAAAACTCTTGCGTTGTCATGCGATGGGCGCCAACTTCCACAACAGTTTTATTTAATACCCGATTAGAAAAAAAATCACAGCCCGGCAGCATGACGGAAAGACAAACCACGAAAAGAAAAAGCCCCGATCGCGCAGGGCTTTTTTTTCCAGAAGTTTTTAGAAAAAATTTATTCGACCAACTTGGAATTAACATTTATTTGATACTGCTTCTTTACACGGTTAAAAAATTCATCAAAAACAGCTTTTCTTTTATCATCAAAAACAGCCATACGGATTTCTCGCTTGGTAGCCTCTTCGTAGCCGCGGCGTCCGGTTAACTTTAAAATATGAAAACCAAACGGAGTTTCGACCAGATTCGGCGTCACTTCATTAACTTTAAGCGCTATGGCCGCATCGTAGTACGTCGGCACAAGCGTAATTTTTGATTGCCAGCCAACATCTCCACCCAAATTTTTTGTAGTAGAATCGTCAGAATAAAGCCGTACAAGTTCTTCAAAAGGACGCTTCGACTTTTTAACCTCAGCTAAAATTTCATCGGCTCGCTTTTTTGCTTCGGCCCGCTGTTCGGTAGTCGCCCCAGGTTTTATTTCAATCAAAATATCTGATAAGCGAATTTGTGGGTTTTTCGCATACCAAGTCTTCATTTCGGATTCTGACACTGAGTTTTCTTGTACTTTTTTGCCAAGTTCTTTTTCTAGTAAAGCCTTATACATTTCTTGATTAAAGCGATCTAAAACAATTGGATCTTTGTCTAATCCGCGCTTGCGGGCCTCTTGCACGCCGACTTCATAGCGCACTAAATCTTCTAAGAAAACTTTTTTTGCAGGAGGATTAACTAAAACTTGGGATGTTACTTCTGCATATTTTTTATTAAAATCATCCAGCGTTATCTTTTTATTTCCAACCGTAGCAACAACCTGCGATCCCGACTGCGCAAACGACACCGCCGAAACAAATAGTAAAATTGAAAGCAACCACTTCATAACAAACCAATCCTTTGTTGTATGATAGATACTGAAATTGTCTAATCTTAATGCTACAGTTACGAGCCAGTGGCGCCAAACAAATTGGTCGCATGCTGCCGCGCAGCAAAGAGTTGATTCTTCAGGGTTTTTGCTAAATCTGGACCTCTTGGATCCTGGTCCTTTGTCACCGGGTCCAGAGCTTTATTCCAGACAACTTTTATGACAGCAAATGGCTTTGGCAAAAAAGTTTTATTCCAGGCGCGTGGAAAGTGCCAGGCCCGGTCACAGTAAACTCCGGCAGCATAAATTGGAGATTTTATTAGCCGAGATAATTCAAAAACCCCAGGCTTTGGCTCGTAAATAGGACCCTTAGGCCCATCGATTGCAAAAGTGCTGTTTCGTCCAGTTTTACAAAGTTGGATAAGTCCTTTCAATGCGCTGACTCCGCCACGGGTTGATGATCCGCGCGATACGCGCGCACGCATCAGACACAGAACCGCAAACATAATTTCCCCGTCTTTGCTTGTCGAAGTCATGGTAGCGACGTTGTAACTTGGGACCAGTGATAACAACACCAGCTCATCTTGGTGAAAATGGGCAAGTACAACGGGTTTTTTTGCAGCACGGTCAGCAATTAAGAAGCTATCTTCAATAATCTGTACCCGCCACGTTAGCGAAAGCGTTTTATAAATTATCCAAACTAAAATTCCCAGTAACCAGCCGCGCGCTTTGTGCAGCATTTTAATGTTGTAGGACTTTTTTAAATTCTGCAGTTAGTAGCGGAAGTATTTCGAAAGCGTCCCCAACCAAACCGTAAGTAGCTTTTTGAAAAATTGGGGCATTCGCATCGTTATTAATTGCAACGATAACTTTGCTACCACTCATGCCTGCCAGGTGTTGAATGGCGCCAGACAAACCAACCGCTATGTATAAAGATGGCGCTACAGTTTTTCCTGTTTGCCCAACTTGCATCGAATGCCCGACCCAACCCGCATCAACCACGGCGCGTGAAGCTCCAACAGTTGCGCCAAGCACATCGGCCAGATCTTGTAACATTTTAAAATTGCCGGCTTCCTTTAATCCCCGTCCGCCAGACACAACGATATTGGCCTCAGTCAGATCTAATTTTTCTGAAGTTCCTTTCACAATATTTTTAATAATTGTTTTTAATGCGGGTTTCTCGAAGGAAAGTTCAGACTCGGCAGCCGTTTTTGTTATATCGGCAGCAGCTACGGGTAACTGATTTGGACGCATAAGCACAATTTTTAAATCCGTATTTTGAAAGGTAGCTGTTGCGAAACAACGTCCTGCATAGAAAGGCTTTTTTACTTTCAAATCAGCTCCGCTTAATTGAAGCTCTATACCATCTGATACGACGCCGGCTTTTAACCTGGCTGCAACCCGGGGAAATAAATCCTTACCAGTCGCCGATGACGAAGCCAAAATAAGTGTCGCGCTTGTTTTTTTCACGGCCTCGCAAACGGCCGCAGCATAAACCTCAGGATTGTAATTAGTAAAATCTGCAGCCTTGCTAATTAAGACTTCGCCGGCACCATGATGGGCAGCCTCTTGAGCAACAAAGCCTGCCGAATCTAAAACCAACGCTACGACGGGTTGGCCAGTCGATGCGGCAAATTGCAAAAGCTCTTGCGAACTGCGCTTTATTTTTCCAGAACTTGTTTCAGTGAAAACTAGAATTTTTGACATAAATAAACTCCTTAATTTATAGAATTAAATAACTTTTGAGTCATTTCTTAGGGCGCCGACCAGTTGTGAAACTTGTGTTGCCGCATCACCGCTTAGCATTTTTACAGCAGCCTTCTCGCTAGGTAATGAAAATCCGGCATACTTTACTTTTTGTTCAGCGGCCGAAATTCCTAAGGAAGAAAACTCGACCTCTTTAATAACTTTTTTCTTTGCCTTCATTATTCCCGGAAGGCTTGCGTATCTGGGCATATTAAGACCCTTGTTGGTGGCCACAAGAGCTGGTGACATAAGCTGAACCATTTCTTTTGTTCCGCCATCGGCATCACGCTCGACGTTGAAGGATTCTTGAGTTGCTTCGAACTTTGAAACAACTGTTGCGTGAGGAATGTTTAAAAACTCAGCCACCATTTGCGGAACGCTAGACTGCGAGTTATCTATTGCAATTTTGCCGGCCAACACAAGATGAGCACCGCCTTCTGCCTGAATTGTTTTTGCTAACGCCTGCGCAGTTGAAGAGGCGTCAAGACTGTCCGGGGAATTAATAACAATGGCTTCGTCCGCACCCATTGCAAGCGCGGTGCGCAGAACTTCTGCTGCGCGAGCTTTCGGCCCGACGGTAACAGCCCAAACTTGCGCTGATGGATTTTTTTCTTTGAATTTTACGGCCTCTTCAACCGCAAATTCATCATAAGGGTTCATAACCCACTTAATACCGGCAGTATCGATGCCCGAACCATCAGGCAAAATTTTGATTTTCGTTTCGGTATCGGGGACCTGTTTCAGACAAACAAAAACTTTCATAAAACCACCTTGTTGAACTCGGTAACCAAGCCCTCAGTTCTAGCCTAAGTGCCTGAAAACAGAAATATATTTTACACATAACATGTTGCAAAATCAGAGCGAAAATGACAAGTGTAGAATACCTAGGTAAATTTATGAATGAAAAGAATAATTAAACTAAACCAATTAAGGATTTCTCTATGCTTGATTTTCTAAAGTCGACTGTGGGCCGAAAATATATTATGGGCCTAACTGGACTTGTATGGATGGGATTTGTCATCGTTCACATGGCGGGTAACATGCTAATTTTCGTAAGCCCAGATATGTATAACAGCTACGGGCATGCGCTAGTTTCAAACAAATTAGTTTTGTACGGCGCTGAATCTGTTTTGGTATTAGCACTTATAGTTCATGTGACTATGGCAATTTTGCTAACTAGACAAAATCGCAGCGCGCGCGGCACACAGTATGCTGTGTTGCCGAAAGGCTCTAAATCTGGATCTTGGGCCTCGCGCTGGATGGGCG
>JAYTMU010000260.1:0-1530 GCA_043728195.1 Bdellovibrionales bacterium | reverse complement strand
TGCATTTCTCATGCAACAAACTTCGCGCCTGGGCCATACTTTTTAAACGAGAATCCTTTTTTTCAGGAACCACAACGACAAAGTCATAATCACTATCAGCCGAAGCTAATCCTTTTGCCTGGGAACCAAAAAGAAATAATCTTGAGGGACTGAACTCTTCCTTCAAGGTGTGAACTATTTTTTTAAGAGCTTGGTTTTTTTTTGCCGACACACGTGCAGTATAAACTGATCAATGCGTTAGTCAAAATCAGGATTCAACTTTGATGCGGAAATTATGTTTAAAAGATGTGCTGTCGCCATCAATCGTAATGATAAAATCGTGATAACAGCCTTAGCGATGTGCCTTCACAGGGTTGCCAATGGTGAAGAACTTGAAACCCCGTTAGTCTACCCACGCCGAACCCGATCACACCGTCAACCTGCGTAATGCGCAGGGGTTACGCTATTTCGAAAAGCAAGCTTGGTAACAAGTATCGTAAACCAAATTTGCTTTGTCTTGTGCTTGTGGTTTTCTTCATTTGCAGTTTATTCGGCTTTGGAAATTATTTATTGGTTTTCAATGGATTTTTTGATGTCTTAGTTTTTCCTAATTTTTGAGACTTAGGCTTTATAGACGCGACTTTACCCATGCTTTGCCGTTTCATGCTTTCAATGCCAGACATCAATTCATCAAAAATGTTTCGCTTCTTCTTCATATGTTTAGGCTGCAATGCTATCAAGTATGGTGGTTAAAGTTTTAATGGACGGGTTAAATTCTTTTTTAGAATCCATTAAGTCGTACAAAGTTTGCCTTCCGAGCTTGGCTTTAGAAGCTAGTTTTGATTTATTAATTGTTTGCAGATGCGCAATGAGAACATCTCGAACGGCTTCTAAGTCTCCGTCAATAAGGGCCTGTAAAACAGCTTGTTTTATCAGTTTAGGATCGGCGAGTTCTGAAGAAAAGGGATCATGGACTGCCAATAAAGGACTTTTTGATTTTTTCGAGTGTTTTTTTTGCTTTTTTGATGTCTTTGCTTTGTCCATTTTTATTTCCTCCTCCGAGTACAACGATTACCATTTGGCCAATTCGAGTGGTGTAAACACGTAGGCCAGAAACCCATTTAAGTTCTATTAAGTCGTCAAAATAATTTGTCGTTCCAAAATGTCCTTCAACAGAAATTCGGTGCAAACGAGCAAGAATTAATCCTTGAGTTGGCTTTGTTTGCTCTTCGAACCAACTATTAAATTCTAGTGACCTTAAAACTTGAAATTTAAGCTGCTTATCCATTTCTGCCTGTTCCTTCTTAGATTGTACGGTATTATAGACAATTAGTAAAGTTATTAAATGATCGTAGTGACAAAATGCTGACAACAGTCTGATATCAGCGGTCAAATAGGGGATTCGGCGGTCATCAGAAATGCAAGCTAACTTCTTGGTATTATTAAAAAACTTCATTGTTTTTAACGGTTTATGAAATTCGTCCTTAAGATCTTAAAATTCTGAGCTTCCAGGAATGGGGCGTGCCGGTTCAAGTCCGGCCCAGGGCACCA
>JAYTMU010000259.1:0-29972 GCA_043728195.1 Bdellovibrionales bacterium | reverse complement strand
AATTTGCAACCCTATCAAAAAAATATTGGCTGCGGCAGTTTTCGTATTATTAAAAATTTAGCTACAGGTACAAAGTGGTTTTCCTTATGGCCATTTGATAAGCTAGACAAGCAGTTTATTATTGCTGAAGGATATCCGTCGTATTTTTGGAGAACGCAAATTAAAAGTTCACACCGAAATTTAGATGTTCTGAAAAAGAAATTTACAAAACTAAAATTTAAGAATATGGACCAAGCAGATAGTTTTGTACTTGCCTTCGGTGCCTCTAGGTCGACAAGGAATTTATTAGATAGCAAAATTATCTGCAAATACGAAGGCTGGATACTAGGAGTTCCATATGTCTAAAGATACGCTGGATGAAAAAATTTGGATGAAAAAATTTGTGAAAGCTGCGGTCGCTCATTCGAGTACCGAAAAAAGTGGGAAAAAGTTTGGGATCAAGTAAAGTACTGAAGCGACTCGTGCAAAAAAACAAAAATAAGCACGACTACAAAGATCAAATTCTAAAATTACTGAGTGCTCGTGACAGTTCAAAAACGATTTGTCCTAGAGAGGTTTTACCGAATGAATTGAAACAGGATAAAACAATTATGGAGCACGCTCGACGTTGTGCTAGATTGTTAGCTGCGCAGAATATTATTGAAATTATGCAAGGGGGCAAGGTTGTGAATCCTAGTGATTTTAAAGGACCCATTCGCTTAAGACTTAAAAAATGAAAATGACATCGCTGTTGAATCTAGCTGTTGCCCGTGTTTTCGCAAAGACCCTGCATTATCATTTTCAGTTCTACAATAAAACTGAGTCTGAACGCCTACGACTAAAAAAAGACTGGGCGCAAATGATACTGAATTCTTTTGGTTTTAATCTGCAGATTATTGGTGATGCGCCCGTAGGCATCTCATGTATTCTTGTGGGAAATCACATTAGCTTCTTAGACATTCCGGTTTTACTTGCTGCACTTCCTGAAGTTACTTTCGTTGCTAAAGACGACTTATTAAAGTGGCCAATTATCGGTAATGGTGCCAAAGCCCTAGGAACTATATTTGTTAATCGTGGCACTGGAAGCGACCGAAGCCATGTTCGAACTCAGGTGGCGAAAGTCTTACATGAGAAAAAATCAGTCGTAGCCATTTTTCCCTCGGGAACTACCTGTCTTTACGAAGAAAAGCCTTGGAAAAAAGATGCCTTTGAAATTGCCAAAGAAGCTAGGGTACCGCTACAACTTTTTCGTTTAGATTATCTACCACTTCGGGAATCGGCTTATATAGATGACGACAATCTGTTAGATCAAATGGCTAGACTAGTTAAAATTAAAAATAAAACAGTTACGCTAACTTGGCCTGTTGATTTGCTCTTTTACGCCAACGATCATATGTCTTTCGTTCCAACTGCGTACGCATAAATTGCACAAATTCATTCGGGGTAAATCCAAATTGCTTTTCAATAACATCGAAAGTTGTACGATCTTCCCAGCCCATTCGCACGAGTCGATCTTTATCATCCTGATTAAGCTTAGTAATCTTTTCTTTAAATTTCGTTGAGATTCCCATACAGTCCTTACTTGACTACAAACTTAAAAATTTTACCAGAATCCGTAGAGAAATAAATATCGCCAGATTTGGTTTCGGTAATATCACGTATACGCTCGCTTAATTTTGTGAAAAAACGCGTTTCTTTAGGCGGCGTTGCCATTTCAACCTGATTGATATGCTCAAGCACAAGCGCGCCTAAAAACAAGTGGCCCATCCATTGCTTATATTTATTTCCGCTGTAGACAATTAAGCCTGACGGAGCAATTGAGAGAACGTAAAAATGTTCCGGCTGCTCTAACCCGGCCTTTTCTTTGCCAATACCTATCTTTTCACCGCTGTAATCAACGCCGTGGGTGATGATAGGCCAGCCGTAATTTTTCCCGGCTTCTATACGGTTTATTTCGTCCCCGCCCTTAGCACCGTGTTCGGTTTCCCATAGAACATTGCTAGTTTTATCATAAAACAATCTCTGTACATTTCGGTGGCCATAACTAAATATTTCAGGCTTAGCATCTTTGATGTTCGTAAACGGATTTCCGGGTGCAGGCTTTCCGTCGTCAGTTAGTTTTAAAACTTTTCCTAAATAAGTTTGTAAGCTTTGCGCCATGCCCTTTTTAAAGTAGCGATCGCCGGTCGACATATACAGATTATTTTTGTCATTCCAAGCTAAACGCGAACCATAGTACAAGCTTGAATCAACTGCAGGTTGGACGGCAAAAACTTCTTTTGCATCGGTTAGGCTTAGTTTTAAGATATCAAGTTTTGCAAAACCCAAACACGTCGTGTTCAAAGATTTTTCTTTTTGGCATGAATAGGTAAAATATATTTTTTGATTGTTTTTAAAATTTGGATGCACTTTTACGTCCAGCAGGCCGCCTTGGCCTTGTGCTAGTACCTTAAGATCTGTTTTCACTGAATCTACTTTTTTCGTTTTTAGATCTAAAATTTTGAATTCGCCTGAGCGAGTCGTAAAAATTAATTTATCAGTTGTTACTTCCGAAATGGACCATATGACTCCATGCCCCTCAGTGATTTGTTCAGACGTTACTTCAACAGCATTACAAAAGGAAGCAAGACTTGCTGTGATCAATGTTAAAAAAATCTTTATGGCTTTAGCTCTTTTTCAATTTGCCGTGTCACTTCGGGCGCCGTGGGCAAAACTGCGGATGCATAACGCTTTACTAATTTTCCATTTTTTGAAATCAGAAATTTTTCGAAATTCCATTTAACTGGTCCAGTTAAATCTGAATTTGCGCTTTCTGTTAAAAATTTAAATACTGCATTTTTTAGTTCTGAATTTACGTTTGATTTGCCATACAGCGGGAAGCTAATTTTATACTGACCATCTTTTACATCGCAAAATTTCTTAATTTGCTGATTTGTGCCGAGCTCTTGCCCGCCGAAATCGTTACTAGGAAAGGCTAACACTAGGAAACCTTGATCCTTATACTTTTGATAGATATTTTCTAAGTCATTATATTGCGGGGTGTAGCCGCAGCCAGACGCCGTGTTTACAATTAGAAGCACTTTGCCTTTATACTGATTTAAGGTAACAGACGCCGAATCTAAACTTTGAAGCCTTTGAGGATCTAACTGTAGGACTTACGGCATGCGCCGATCCCGACACCAATGCCGGCGATTGCAAACCGATTGAATATACAATATCAATTTAAATGAGCCGAATACTTTTTGCGAAGACTTTGAATTATTTGATCAAGTGTTGCTAAAAACTGGGACCGATCCTTTGGTTGCATTGCACTTGGACCACCGCCTGTTTCACCCATGTGGCGCAAATTGGACATTAGTTCCCGGCTGGCCAATGCACTGCCGATGCTATCTTCGGTAAATTCTTTCCCTTTTGGCCCAAGTACCCGTGCCTGCTTTTTGATTATTTTGTCTGCTAGAAGTATATCTGCTGTTACGGCGATGTCTCCAGGTTGAATGTGATCAACTATCCAGTCATCAGCCGCATCAAAGCCACCTGATACCACAATCATTTCAATATTATCTTCATAAGGAATTGTCATGGATTTGTTTGCAACAACAAACACTTTCATTTTATAGCGTGCAGCAACTTTATATATTTCAGGTTTTACCGCACACCCATCTGCATCCACATAGATGATCAGCATTCAGAAATACTACTGTTTCAAGTTCTTTAACGCAGCATCGTAATTTGGCTCAGTACCAATTTCGCTAACAAGTTCGCTATGAATAACTTTGTTATCTGGTGACAGCACTAGAACAGCGCGTGCAAGTAAGCCAGTAAAAGCGGTATCGCTTATAACTAAACCCATTTCTTTACCGAAATCACTGCGAAAAGCTGAAAAGGTTTCACAATTTGTAATTCCTTCGCTACCGCAAAATCTGCCGTTTGAAAATGGCAAATCCATTGAAATATTTAATACGACGGTATTCTTTAATTGCGCCGCTTCCTTATTAAATCGACGAATTGAAGCTGCACACACTCCGGTATCAACACTTGGGAAAATACTTAGTACCTTTGTTTTGCCGGCGTAACTTTCACTAGAAACTTCTGTCATATTATTTTTCAAAAGTTTGGAAAATGTAACTGTTTTTCCAACAGCAGGTAATTCACCTATTGTGTTAGCAAGTTTTCCGCCCAAAGTTATTTTTTCCATAAAATTCTCCGTTTGTAAAAATTGACTACAATTAATGACCGACCTCATTTAACCTTTAGAAAAGAGAATTAGCATGAAAAAAATATTGAAATCTACATTGGCACTTATTTTAGGTACGATCGTGTCAGCGTGCGCAACCAACATAAAAGATTACGAACACGAGAAACCAAAGTTAGTACTCGAAAACTATTTCAATGGAAAAATGATTGCGCATGGATTAGTCATGAATGACTCAAGTGAAGTCACCCGTCGATTCGTTGTAACCATTAATACAACGTGGAAAGATAACGTCGGCACACTTGTCGAAGATTTTAATTGGAACGACGGTGAAAAAACCCAACGTATCTGGACTATTAAAAAATTAGCTGAAGGTAAATACGAAGGTACCGCCGGTGATATATTAGGTGTAGCTATTGGAGAATCTGCGGGGAATGCATTTCACTGGACATATAAAATGGATTTAAAAGTTAAAGATTCTAGTTACCGCGTTAGTTTTGATGACTGGATGTATTTAGTCGACGATAAAGTTCTTATAAACAAAGCAAAAATTTATTATTTTGGAATTCACACTGGCGAAGTTCTAATTTCATTCACAAAGGACTAGCTTATTATATTTTTTTAAAGCAAAGGGCGAATGTTGTGTGCGGCTCATTGGCAAAATATTCAAGCCGGCCTTCATGAGCCTCCATGATACCTTTAACGGCGCTTAACCCTACTCCCATTCCTTTACCAACAATCTTAGTCGTGTAAAATGGCTCAAACATTTTGCTTCGAACGTCTTCGGAAATCGTGTCACCTGAATCAGCAATCAAAAGTTGGACCTCGTGCGGAAGTTCTCGTAGTGATATTTTTATCCACTTATTTTTATCACTGTTCACAATGGCATCAAACGAATTACTTAATAAATTAAAAATAGATTTTGAAATTCCAATCTGCTGTAGCTTTAGCAAAAAGGATGAACGCATAACACTTTCATCGATAATTACTTCGACTGCATTGGATTTAAACTTTTCTTTACATAAACTTAAACAGTCATCTAGAACACTGCGAATATCTACCTTCGCAAAAGATTCTTTTTCTGACTGACCAGCGAATGCTAATAAGTTTTTAATAATTTTTGAGATCTGGAAAACGACGCCCGTTAACCGCTGAACATCATGCTGCTGGCTTTCAGTAACTTTTTCTTCCAGCAAACCTAAGCCCAGTGCCAAACTGCCTAACGGAGTATTGATCTCGTGTGCAATACCCCCGGCCATTTGCCCAAGAGCTGCCATGCGACTAGTCTGCACTAATTGCCCTTGTTGTTGTTTAATAAGTTGAACCCATTTTCGGGTTTCAATGTGCGATGTAACTTGTCTTGCTAATGCTTCTAGCGCTTTTGACTGTTGAGCGGTTAATTTTTTAGGATTTTTATCAATCACACATAGGGTTCCTAACGCTAAACCGTCCGAGGTAACCAGCGGAGCACCAGCATAAAACCTGATTCGGGGACCGTCGGCTACAAATGGATTATCAGCAAAACGTTTATCCAATGTCGCATCATTTATTTCAAAAACTTTTACATCATGGATTGCATGCGCACAAAATGAAATATCGCGGTTAGTCTCGGTTGCGTCCAGACCAACTTTAGCTTTAAACCACTGTCGATCACTATCGATCAAGGTGACCAATGCGATAGATGTTTCACAAATAACTGACGCAAGAGTTACGATATCATCGTAAAGAACCTCTGGAGCTGAATCTAAAATGTCATAACTTTTTAGGGCTGCAAGGCGCTGTTCTTCATTTTTTGGAATTTCTGGTTTACTCATATTTTATCCTAAAATCAATAATCTGACGGATTTACTGAATATGACAAGACAAATATTTTGCACCCGGTTATATTCGTAGCTGAAGCAAGGATGCACAATGAGAATTCGACAAATGGGTTTTTCATCAAGACTTAAAGCTCATAAAAATATCTTAACACTTGAGACATTAAAATTTATTGCAGAATATTTGGTGGATGGGAATGCGAAGGAAGCAGCGCTGCGATCTGGCATACCCGAAACCTATGCTGCGAGACAGGGACAATGGCTAAAGAAACACCCAATGGTTGTTGCAGCTATTGAAAATGAACTCGACACCCGTGAGCTTCAAAAATTACAACGATTAATATCGGAAATCGAATCTAAAATGGAAAACTGTAAAAATATTCTTGGGTTAAATGACATTTAAGGTTCGAAAACGAAAAACAAAAAATCCGTGCCAGGGCTGCGGCTTGCACCCAGACCGCTGCATCTGCCAACTTATAACGTCTTTAGATTTAAAGACAAAAATAGTATTAGTTATCCATAGAAAAGAATTGAAACGCACTACCAACACAGGTCAGTTGGCACTAAAAAGCCTTGTAAACAGCGAAATGCGCATTCGTGGAGAACAAAATAAAGAGCCTTTGGACTTATCTGATTTGCTAACTGCAAATTACCAATCCTATTTATTTTTTCCATCTGATGATGCCGTTGAACTAACGCCAGAACTTGTGCAAAGCAGTCCCTTACCAATTCAGCTTATTGTTCCTGATGGTAATTGGCGTCAAGCCAGCAAAGTTTTTTCCAGGCACCCTGAATTGAAAGCACTGATAAAAGTAAAAATAAGTGCTGTAAATAAATCTAATTTACATTTGCGCACAGAACACACGCCAGAAGGAATGGCAACTTTGCAAGCTATAGCCTTAGCATTAGGAATTATCGAAGGGCCGCACGTGCAAAAAATTCTGCTTGATCTTTATGATGCTAAATTAAAACAAACCCTTATTGGCCGGGGGAAACAAAAATTTCTTGAATAGCTTTTTGCAAATTTTCTTCAGTCATTAATCCGTTCGTCATTACCGGATCCTGACCAGCCGATATAAACAAAGTCGTTGGGACACTTTTAACCTCGAACAAAGCAGCAAGCTCGGGAGTTTTATCAATATCAATTTTATAGACTTTTAATTCGGATGACTTTTCACTAGCAATTTTTTCTAACGTTGGCGCAAACATTTGACATGGACCACACCACGAAGCTGTAAAATTTAACACAATTGGGGTCGCTTGATCAAATTTCCACTCTGTGTTTTGTGTGAAATCAAAAATGTCTGATTTAAACTTTTCAATGGTGATAACTTCGATCATAGCAGAAACTCCTTCACCGTAATACGCCTAAGAATCGACGACAACGAACTTGCCCCCGTGTTAATGTCTAGTTGATCGTGTTGGTGTAATATAGACCAGCGATTATTCTTTGCGACATGAGTTTCAAGCTGCTGCAGAAATTTGGCATCGACAGCAACAATTTTAATTTCTGCCGCCCGGTGCACATCATTACTTTTGATATCGTCAACAAGTACCTGCGCACTTTTGTATGTAAATACAGTTACATTTTTTGCTGACTTCATTGCCTTATGTAATTTTTTCGTCGATGGATTGCCAATTTCGATCCATAGATTGATAGCGCCATTACCGTCTGCAATTTGCATTGCAGGCGAATCAGGATCACTTAACCCTGCTGCTGAAAAAATAAGATTTGGTTCATAATTCAGAATGTAGGCGAACAGTCGCGTTAACATGTATATTAATGTTTCTGACGGGTGTTGCACGATGCGGAAATCTAAAGTTTCGTATACTCCGCGATCGATGTCAGATAATTCAATTTGAAATCGATAAAGCAATTATAACCCGCCTTTAGCGTATTCATTTATATCAACTTATTGTGATATGTCCGTGCTGCCCCACTGAAGATCCAGCCGGCTTTCCGGTTACAACTGCCTTTGCAAAACCGACTAGTTTTACAATAGTAGCTGCTGGAGATTCCCAATAATCAGCACTTCGAACATCCACTTTTAGCAGACATAAGTTAGGATCTTCTAGTCCCTCTGGAAACCACGCTTTGTAAAGGGGGTTCCAAAGTTCCTTTTCTTTAGCTGAATCTTTCAGAATAGCCGCATCTCCGCAAGCAGAAACATAAGAGTTATCTTTGATATTTGCAAAAGCCAGATTTACATTCGAATGTGCCTGTATTTGTTTTGCTAAATCTGAATTTTTTCCGGTAAAAAACCAAAGCTGACCTTCAAATTCATGCTCGACAAGCGTCATTGGCCTACTGTGTAATTCGCCGCTTTCAGCAATTGTCGTTAACATTGCAAACTTAGTTTCTTTAATTAATTTTGCGAACCGCTCTGAATCATCTGTATTCTTTGTCATAATCTTCCTCATATTCTGAAATGGGTCATTTTTTCTCGTGTTTAAGCTATTTCGAATTTGAAAATCATTTTTGCAAAACCTAGGCCCCTGTGGTTTTATTGCACTTCATGAATTCACAACCCAATTGCCCCAAATGCAGCAGTCAAAATACGTATTCAGATGGCAACGACGATCACAATATTTCTTGTAAAATAGAAGGCTTCGGAGCCATGAATTTAAAATCAGAATTTGTAAAAAAAGCCTAATTGTTCAAAGCGCCGCTGTTTATCCAATTTCTAATTGCATCGATCTGATTAACTGGCAGCTTAGCTGCACCACGAGGCATCGCCCCACTTAGCACTGTCTGATGTAGTAGGCTGATATTCGCGTCATTAACTACCACCCGAGATTTAACACCATTGTAGGTAGACATTTCATACCCGCCATCGGCACGACCACCAGCATGGCAAGCAAAGCACTTTGGTTGAAATACATTTGTCTTAAGCCAACTAAATGTTGCCGTGTTAATTGGGGCCGGTACTGGATCAGAAGCTGGTATTGGCGTGGGTGCTGGAGTCGGCGCTACACTTTCAGTGGTCTGCGAAACAACATCTGAGAAATTTGAATTTCACAAAGAATTCTTTACGTAAATACGATAAAAATAAGTTTTTGCTGCGGTAAGGTTTGCATTGGTAGTTTCCAGCTTAAAATAATTTGCGACGATGAAGTTGCAACACGTGTTAACGAATTTGGTGGCGCGGGTAAAACTTCGGGCGCCACATCTGAGGCTACGCCCTGTGAAATCCAAGTTGAAATAGCTTCGATATCTTTTGAAGAAAGTGAAGGTGATCCCATGGGCATCAGTCCTGCAACAACCTGCTTGTATAAACTACTGCCGTTAGGGTTTAGCGCCATCACTGAGCCACCTGCCATCAGCGCTTCATAGCTTGAAAAATTAGTGCCGCCAGACGCATGGCACGATAGGTATTTTGATTCGAAAATATTTTTATATAATTCGGAATACGTTGGCTTAGCAGAATAGGGGCTATTTGTAATAGATTCGGTCGATCCCAAACTGATCCCGGTTTTCGAACAACTCTGCGTAACAAGTATTAGCACCGGTACCAAAAAATAATTCATTAGGACCGATATGCTTTTTTGTATTCTCATAGAAAACATATCGGAGTTAATTAGACAGGGCTTTATACAACCTTTGGGTTAGCAAAGTTCGTAAAACTATTAGTCATTTTTTAACAAATTTCAGACTCCAACTGACGTAGAAAATTTTTCATTACCGATTCTCTGGTAAGCCCTTCGCTTCTGCCAGCTTTGGTTTTTAATGTCTGGACTGTTGCAAATAATTTTTTATAAAAGTGATCCACTGTATATTTAGAATCATCGACCGCTCGGCTGTTACAAAACGGATCAATATCTGCATAGAAAGGTCTTTTTAAAATTCCTGCGATTGCAAAACATCGCGCAATTCCGATTGCACCAAGACCGTCTAGTCGATCTGCATCTTGCACAATTTTAGCCTCAAGTGTTTCTACAACAATGTTTGCACTAAAACTATGACCTTCGATTGCATGAGAAATTTCTGCATGAAATTCAGTGGGATAATTTATTGTTTTTAAAAATTCCGTAGCAGCCACAGCCGAAAGTTTAGAGGCTTGGCTACGAAGTGGGCTATCTTTTGGAACATTAACTAAATCATGCAGCCATGCCGCGGGCACGACAACTTCCAACCTGCCACCCTCTTCTGCACAAATTTTTTTGGCCATTTCTACCACGCGTTTGAAATGTAAAAAGTCATGGGCCGGATCGTCTGCGCTTGCTACTTGCAAAATTTTTTCTGCAAATTTTTTTTCCCAAAAGTTCATATCTATTTTCATAAATTACCTGGTTTTGTTACGGTGAGTACTTTTGCCCCGACACAGTCCTTTTAAACCTATCTTATGCTGGCCCAGATCGTGCTTCAACCATGTTATACATCTTAACAAGGAGATTATATGGCTACAACTTCGACAATGGGTCAACCGACAAGAACAGCAAACAAAGTATGGTGGGCGATCGCAATCGTCGCCGCGATTTTAATTGTTATGGCTTTAATGGGAAGACGCGATGCCGTTGCTCCAACTACTGGAATACAGAGCACTACTCAAGGTACTATGGATACGCGAAATACCGATACAACTGGAGTGCCAGCAGGTACGAATACCAATGCAGTCCCAGTGCCTACGACAACACCAACAAATACTGTTCCTAATCAGTAATAGTTAATACTGCATGCGCCATTATTAAATGGCATGTGTGGCTTTAGTTGCTACGTCCTGTAACCGCTTAATCGAAGAGTTTGCAAAATGTTTTTGCAAACTGCGCCCTAACAACTTAAATCCAATACGATAGAATAAGTTTGGAATTCGATCAGGTTTAGAATACGCATCAATATCAAATGTAATTTCACCGGTTTCAAAATTTTTACCTATTTCAAAACGAATTTCTCCGACTTCGAAATGGTCTTGCAAAGTTCTATAGGAATAGCCCCACACCTGCACTGATTGGCCTTGGGCATTTTTTCTAACTTCATCAATCACAGTGGTAACACGGACACCGAATGTAAATGTAAATCCGGCAAACGTTGCCAGCATTAACATGTTACGGCCTGGCAAAGGTCGCTCGAAATCAAAATAGGCTTTTATTAACTTTGGATCAGCGAACTGGTAAAGTTCAATAACCTGTTTGCAGGATTCATAAGCGCCGCCTGAAACAACTGGCCCAATTCGCTCAATCGCCAACGTCGCATGATATCGATCAATATGCCAACCGCGTTTGTCTTTTTCTGCATGATAGACTTTATCATCGTAATTGAAATCTAAGACCGACAGCCCTTGAATTTGTTTTTCAAAAGCGCGCCAGTCTACAGTTTTTTCCACTGGCCAGTCTCCTGATCTTGGCGCTCTGTAACAATAACTACTTCATTTGGTTTTGTTTCACTTAAGCGCTCAGAAAAAGCAGTACAAAATAAAGTCCACATTTCAGTCTGCGCAAGCTTTGCGATTGGCAATTTATCGTAGACAATATCAACAAGCACATCACGACTACGCGCCAAAGATTCAATCTCGAAGATGCTGGTGCTATCCGATTCTTTTTTTATTTCAAATTGAATTTCACCAGCCTCCATGTGTCCTTTTAAGGTGACAAAACGAAAAGCAGTTTCACTAGCCTTAGCGACGCGGACAGGACCATTCCAAGGCCCTGTGATATGAATTTGGAATTCATCATCAACTCGCAATTTATCTGCAGTACCAGTAACCTTTTCAAATTTGGCCATTAGCTGGGAGGAAAATTTATTCAAATCCGTTTGTAGCTCGTGCATTGCTACTTGGGCTTGCTCGAACGTTGCCGGTATAGAAATCGAATACACGCGGTGAAAAGCGGCGCCATAACCATCTTCTATTTTCTGTCTTTTGTGACTTGCCAATTCAGATGTGGTCATATTCAAAAGACATAGCCGAAAATGGCCGCAGTGACTACGGTTTTAGTAAATCGACATGATCTTTTAACTATTAAACTGCTTCGCCAGTGCTGGGATTTCTTCTAACATCGCTTTTCGGTCTGCATCGGTCGCCGTGACAACACCGTAAAACATTTTCCACATCACTTCTTTAACTCCGCAAAATTTTAAAGTTCCATCTTTCATGGCAACAGGTAAGATTTCTTTAACTTGTGCTAATCCTGCTTCGGGTGTTCCTGTCGTAATAATTACCATGGATTTTTTGTGAGGCAACAATCCGATCGCCCCCGCTTCGCCATACTTAAAAGCGAACCCATAACTGTACACACGGTCGATGTAGCCTTTAAGCATCGCTGGTCGGTCATACCACCAAAGTGGATAGACAAAAGCCAGTCGATCAGCCCATGTGACTTCAGCTTGCTCGGCCGATATATCTGCTGGCGTGGTTCCAGACTTCATAGCAGTAAAATCTTCTGCATCAAGTGTAGGTGGATAATTTCACCAAACGGGAGGATCAAATTTCATCTGGTACAAATCACGGGTGCGTACTTCAGCACCATTAGCTTTTAGCTCTTTCTCTAGACGTTCACAGATTGCGTGGTTAAAACTCTTTGGGTTTGGATGACAATAAATAAGTAGGACTTTAGACATAAACAGTTTCCTTTGCTGTTTATCACTATGTAATAGTTTCTACATTAAGCACAAGGTATCGGGGGTATGTTTTCATTTTTCAACCCTGTCCTTAAATAGTGCTAGAGCCTATGGCATTTTCCAGCTACAGTCCCCGAACCTGCACTACTATAAAGGACATTTTGCGTATGAACACATTTCCTGAATTCGGCCTACTTCCGTCTTTACTTAAAACATTAAAAACTCAGCGTATTTTTACTCCGACCGAGATTCAAAAATTTGCCATACCCTTAATGATGTCGGGTCAGACTGTGGTCGGAGTTTCTGAAACAGGAAGTGGAAAGACATTAACGTACGCGCTACCTTTGCTACATCTTTTAAAATCACTTGAAGATCAAGGTCAGCCAGTAACAAAAGATGCATCACCCCGAGCTATCGTCATGGTACCAACGCGTGATTTAGGCGAACAAGTTTCGAAAGTTTTTAAGAATTACACACATGACACGCGCTTACGTGTGCGTCCTGCCTTAGGCGGCATGACTTTCGAACAAGCTAGACGAAACATCGGCGGCCCGTTTGAAATATTATTGGCAACTCCTGGGCGCCTGATCCAACTGATGGATAAAAAGTTAATTAATCTTTCGGATGTGAAAGTTTTAATTTTTGATGAAGCTGATCAGATGTTAGATAAAGGCTTTTTAGAAGAATCGAACCGCATAGTAAGCGAGTGTAAACCTAATACACCACTTGCCTTATTTTCAGCGACAGTCTCTAAAACTGTGCAAGAGCTGATTAATTCACTTTTTGCTAAAGCCGAAGTTGTGCGCAGCAGCGGTAGTGGCAAAGTTGTTAAAACATTACAAACACAAAATGAAATTGTGATCGATGGCTTGCGTTGGCCACTTTTTGAAAAACTTTTAAAACAAAAAGTTTCTGGTGGCACAATTGTTTTTACGAACACGCGCGACCAATGTGACAAGCTAGCAAAAGAAATTGTAGAAAAAGGATTTCAATGTTTAGTTTACCGCGGTGAAATGGATAAAAGTGAACGGCGGATGAATCTTAAAAAATTTCGCGCAGGTGAATATGATTTATTAGTTTCTACTGATTTAGCTGCCCGCGGGTTAGATTTGGAACATGTTGGACGAGTCATCAATTACCATCTACCAAAACAGATGGAAAATTACCTTCACCGCGTTGGGCGTACGGCCCGTGCGGGCCGTGCAGGTCTTGTTATAAACTTAGTGACTGAACGTGATCTTCGATTAATAGCTTCGCTTGAAGGAAAAGGCCAATCACCAAAGGAACTTAAAAATCGATTTAAAGATGATAAGGGTAAACGGTTACATGTGCCGCGCGATCAGATGAATCCGCGCCCCGTAAAAGCGAAAGCTAATGCCGCCGTGAAAAAATCGGCGCCTTTTGCGAAAACCAAAATGATTTTTAAACCTAAGCCAAAGCCATCAGAAAAAACAATGCTTATGATACATGGAAAGCCCAAGACCCCTGCTAAAAAGTAGCACGCGCTAATTTGGAATAGCTTTTGCTCTGTGAAATGTTGAATGCAGAATTAGCATTCAATAAGGGGCATTATGAAAACTGATAAAAAACAAGAGACTTCTGAAGTTCACCAAGTCCGTGGATCCGAGCTACGCAAAAAAATGATAGAATCAGAAAAATTTGGTGAAGAATTTAGGGTTGCGAATCAAGGCCACGATGTTCTACATCAAAAAATTAAACACAAAGTGCCAAAGCCTTCTAAACCAAAAAAATAATCGGAATTTAGCCTATAATATTGCCGTTGCACTCTAGATAGTATTTTGTCTTATACTTTCTAAATGTTGCTCGAACTTTTTGAGCGACCGCCCTATTCACAGAGCTTGCACTTTTTGACTGACTGCTAACGCGAACCATTGCTTTGTGAGAATCTACAGAAAGCATAAGAACTTGGCTTGAATCAAAGTCCATTAAGTCATTCACAACTACCAAGCCTGAATTCGTCAGGTCGCTGACCATGCGATTCAAATATGCAGGATTAGCGTTATTCAAAGTTAGTATGTAAGGCTCTTCTTGAGCTACATGTGCTGAGCCGAAACATTGAGGAATTAAAATCAATTCAGCAGAAGCCACACCCGAGAAACAAAAACATAAAGTTATGATTAGTTTTTTCACATTAACTCCTAATGTTAAAAATTAAGCGTATCGTCAATGCTTAAAATTAATCACCCTTGCAGAACTTAATTTAAAAAATTTAACTTTTAGTGACTGTCTTACGACAAAGTAAATACATTATGACCCAAATGCCAAAGCCCCATATACCGTTAAGAACTAGACCAGGTGGAATAAATACCCAGTTAAATTCAATTCCTTTTAATGGCAGCACAACAGCGAATGCGACTAATGTGGGTAACACAGCACCCAGTATAATAGAATAAGCCACTTGCGATTTCCCAGTGCGATTCTTAACCAGCTGCCAAATTAGCACGGCCCATAGCCCCGCAAAAAACGCGGTAGATATAATACTTGGTACGCCGAATGGTTTTGTTGGGTCCATGCTGTAAGGCTTAAATGAAATATCTACGAATAAATTAATTACCCATAAAATTCCCTGATGAAAAATAAGTGTTGATAGAATACCTGCGACGAACGATTTGATATAAATTAGAATTTTATTTTCCATTATCAACCCCGTTTTCACTAAGAACTAGCCGAAGCATAGAAGGTTTTTCAAACTGTTGGTAGTAGGACTTCATTCTATAACCGCCGTAGTTAATTTTTATTCCAACACAAGGCGCGATAGTCCGCAAATGAAGTTGCAGCTGGACACTTTGCTTTCATTACAAATCCAAAAGATAATGCAATGACTAATACTACTGCGAATGGCTTCCAGGTTCTTTTAAAAACAGAATACCGCCAACCTTCTGATTATAGTTTTTTGCCCCGGCAAAATAAGCTGGCAACAAGAACACCTTCGAATGCGGCTTCGAATAATATTTCAGGAGCTTGATAAATAAAGTAAATGCTTGAGCCAAAGATTGCCGTACATACGGCAACTAATAAAATGCCACAGGCTAAGATAGTAAAACAGATTAGGGTCATGTGCCAACGGGCTGGAATTATTTTGGCTAATCTTTTTTGAAATCGGGCTTTCATTCGGTCAGATTCCCATGGGTTATTTCTAAATTCAAAATATCCCATGGAAAACTAAGTCAGAGTACTAAATTAAAATTATTGGCACTGACGAACAAAATACCGAACACTTTGTTTTGCGACGACGATGACTACAGGCTTGTTCAAATCGCTATCCGTACGTCGATAATTTATCGCCGTGTTTATAGCGAGGATTGAATCACGGCCACACGCAGACCACTGCACACTGTCATCGGTATCGCCGGCAAGTCTACGGAATTTAGTACTTTTTTTGCCTTTCCATTCTATCGCAAGTTCTGAACCCTTCGCGCCCGAGAAAAAAACTTCGCTTGTTAATGCTGCTACCGTATTTAATGGAAGTCGAACTGCTCCGCTTATTTCGTCGTGTGCAATACCGACTTGATATCCGGGATTTGCTTGCACTGTTAAGCGCACGCTACAATTAGCGCGGTCAATCGGCAAGTGGCTTGATGACAAATCCAATTCTTTAAATTGCAGAATTAATTTATCGTCGCCGATCGTGGTTTTGACGTTTTCTTCGCTATCTTGGGTGCGGCAACCACTACCGGCATATGTTAGAGATGTGAAATCCACGCTAGCTTCAGCATTTAGACCCACCAGTAATAGTAACATCCATTTTTTCATAAAAGCTCCCCTTTAAGACTATGTCTTAATTGTTTAAGTTCCGTTTTTTATATTTGTTGAACTGTAAATGCAGCTTTCGCTGCAGTTAAATTACTTTGTACGCGCTACACAAGTTGCGATTTTAAATGAAACAGTTATCTTATTTACTTTTGCGAATGTAGGTTTTTCGTTTGCACCGTTTGAAACTTCGCGCGCCAATGCTGCTGAATTTAGGCGTAGAATTCCTTCACCGCCGCAGTCACTTGCAAATGCGGTGTTTTCACGGAATAAAAATCCGCCGGACTGGCTGTCTACAATTGTTTTTGTTTGAATTTTTCCTTGGGAACCTGCCGCAAAGGCCTCGAACGTTAAATCCACAGACGTCTGCACTTGCGACTCGACCTCGCCAGCTAGATCCACTTGGGTAATGATTACTTTTTTACCTTTAGCTGCCTTGTATGGAATTGCAAGCTGACAGCTTTTTCGATCTAGTGTGCGCCCCTTGCTTTCAACTACGACTGACATTTCCTTCGGAAAAATTTCAAATTGGTTGCTCGTCGAATCAAATCTAGAAAATGTCAAATGCGATGTCGAAGGACAGCCGCTTCCGGCAAACGTAATTTCATCTTTATTGATGGTGTCTGACAAACGATCCGCAGCAATTAGCTCTTTTGCAGAAGCTAAACCTTTTTTCAAACGATAGGCTTCGGGAAACGGAGAAATTTTGGCTGAAATCATGTAGTTGTCATCATTAATTCCATTTTCACGTAGCATTTCGTGAAAAACTAGAAAGTAGATATCTAGATCACTATTTAAGTGTTGGGTCCAACTGGTTTTATTCAGTTTAATTTCACCGGGCTTTCCGGTTGCATCTACTAAGGAGCCGGTTCGGTCTATCAACGGGCCGTCGACAACTTGTATAAATTTGACGTCTAAAGATTTTTTTAAATTTACGACATCTAACTTATTTTCTAATACTAACTTCTGACCGTCCTTAGACTGAACTAGATAACTAATGACGGCATCGCCGACATTTAAAAAATAGGCTCGGATAATATCGCCGCCGCCAACATCCGCTCCGCCACCACGGGCAAATGTTACGGAACCAATTGATAAAAGACCAACGACAGTAAGCATTTTAATTTGTTTGATTCTGCTCATATTTCCCCCAAGATTCCTGCAGCTAGAAGTAGCAGACTAAAGTCTGTAAACGCCACATTAAAATTGTAAATTTATAACAATAAACTTTACATTTTTGTAAGGTTTTTGATTAGCTCATGATATCATGCAGTTATGGCTCTATTTCAGCATAAAGATTACCGTGTGTATTTGAAAGAACTGCTTGAAGCCCGTCCGCGCAAAGGCCGTGGTGAACTGCAACGGATCGCAAACCAGCTTCGCATTCATTCAACCCTAGTTAGCCAGATAATGTCCGGTCTACGGGATTTTAACGAAGAACAAGCTTTCGAACTGTGTAAATACCTAGAGCTTTCCGAAGTCGAATCCGAATATTTTCAGCTACTAGTGAAAATTGAGCGCGCAGGAACCAAAGTTTACCGCCAGCATTTAGAAAAAAAAATGTCACAACTTAAAGATGATGTACAAAAAGTTTCAAAACGTTTTACTAAGGAAGAAGAATTTACGGACGAACAAAAAGCTATTTTTTATTCGTCATGGATCTATTCGGCCATCAGACTTTACTGTAGTACTGCTGAACAGGGTAAAACATTAGAAGAAGTCATGCATCAGTTTCATTTGCCCCGAACACGCGCCCTTGAATATTTAAATTTTTTGGTTAGTAGTCAATTGTGCGAACTTAAAGATAATTATTATTTAATGGGGCAGCAGCGAACATACATTGACAGGGGATCAATTTATTTCTTGAAACACCATTTAAACTGGAGATTAAAGTCTATTGAACGTAGTGAAGTTTTAACACCCGACGAGAAACTTTACACTGTTACGATGTCGCTTTCACAAAAAGATTTTTTGGTTATCAAAGAAGAAATATCAAAACTACTAAATGAAATTCTAAGAATTTCTAAAACGACAGAGGCCGAGAAATTAGTCTGTTTTAACTGTGACTTTTTCTACATTGAATAACAGGCTAAAGGTTTTTAGGCTTCGTGTCGGCAGTAAATAGTTTCCGCATGGCCTCACCGACAAGCCGGCTGTTTTCGTCAGTGCGGGATTTAAGACCTTTAAAAATTCCTTCATGGTCTGTTGCTGGACGATTTTGACTTAACTTATTTTTAAAATCAATTTTTTCAATTTTCACTTTGAAGCCCACGATATGTTTAGCTAGGTCGTCGCCCTGAAGATCCTCGGGAATAAAAAAATTCCAGCCGCTTGGCCAGTGCCGTTCCACGTGAGTCGTCAGCGTTTTTAAACAGTCGATAAGAGCTGAATTTGTTTCGATTAGCTCTGCTGTTCCACTGACATGCACAACGGAATAATTCCACGTCGGCACATCGTTTTCGGCATACCACATTGGTGAAATGTAAGTATGTGGTCCATGGAATATCGCAGTAATTGGTCCTTTTGTTAGAATCTTCGAATGTGGATTAGCACGTGCAAGATGACTTATTAGAATAATTTCTTCATCGACCTTTATTGGTGTGACTGGAAGATGTGAAATTATTGGTAGGCCTTCATCTACCGATATGACCGTTGCGAACGGGTAAGCGTCCATTAAATCAAAAGCGTCGTTGATGTTTTGTGATTTAAATTTTGCCGGATTATACATTCTTCTTTTTTAACACGGGAATCATGCGCCAGCATTCCTTATCATTACAAAATTTGACGTTTGGCTTAAGTGAGCCTAAAATATCAACAATTTCAAAACAGCCAGATGCTCGAACAAGTGCGTCGATTTCATTAAACGTGAAGCAGCGCTGCTCGGAACTTTCAACAATTTCACCGTGTTCAAGATTAGTTTTGTAATTTAATTTTGCCGTCACCCGTGTGACCTGTCGAATTGGGTCGAAAGAATCTGTTGTATCACCCCATTTTACTGACACTTCGATGTCGTTTTCTTTTGTGGTCCACTCTGTACTGGCTGAGGTTCCAACTGAAAATACATCGCGTGGGTGCGACATTTCAAGGGCATACAGCCCATCTTTATTTAATGCCTTAGCGACAGATCTTAGGTGGTTGATGACGTCGTCGTTAGTCAGCAGATACGACGTTGAGTCCATAAATATTGCCGCAAGATCTACCGGGCTGGGTAATTCGAAAAAGCGCATGTCGCCTTGCAGATAGTTAATTTCGACCTTTGTCTGTTTTGCTTTGTCTAGACCATAAATTACCATCTCAGGTGAATAATCTAATGCGAAAGTTTGCAGTCCCCGCTGAGCCATTTCCACAGCATTAGTTGCAGGACCGGCGGCAATATCTAAAAATGAGGTAGCTATTTTTTCTACTAAGCGTTCAAAAACATCAAGCAATGATTGGTTTTCTTCCTTCACATTTTTAAAGTTGAAAGCCACGTCGTAATATTTTGCTTTCGAGTAAAAATCACTATGGTTCTGCGTCAAATTTATTTCCTTCCTAGGTTGGCCTTACGGCGGGTCTTGTGGAATTCGGATGTGAAGTAGCATATCCTATTTTCATGCAAAAAATTACAAATTTTTTTAAATATTTCGCATTTATGATATTAACTTTAGCTTTTGTTTTTGGATGTCAACACAAGCAGGTTATTGTACTAGAACGTAACATTGCAAAGGCTGATGACTCAGACCACAAAAAACACAAAGAACATTTTAAAAAAACCGATTCCGCGGAACGCTTAAAAATTATAGCTGATGCAGAGATTTTTATTCCGCAGGATAAGCCTGTTGAATCTATGCAGATAGTTGAGGATTTAGTTAAACCCAATTGTGACGCTAATTTTTCTTATCTTGAAAATGGCAAGGTTAAGTGGCCTGAATACACATGTCGTTACATCGCTGATTCGGATCAAACAAAGAAAAAACTGGGTGGCGGATCGCCAAAATTTCTTTGCGAATTTGATGATCCAACAAAGAAAAGCGGTAAATCAGTTCGACGGGTTAAATACTCGAACGCAAACTTATTTAAATTTAAAGGTGAAGTTCCTGACGTCATCTTAGCAAGTTCAATTTCAAAGCTTATGGGCTTTCCGACAAACTTCTATTGTCCAATGCAAATTACTTGCATCGGCTGTCCTTCTGATGATCCTTGGGAAAAGAACTCCCACGCCTCAAGCGCAGCACAAGAAGGGGCGGTGGTTAAATTTCCAAATGCAATGAGCAATATTGATTTTCCTGGTTATGTTATCTCAACAGGTGACGATAAAAAAACGATCCAGTGGGACGAATTAAAATTAGCAAAACTACCCAACGCATCTGAGGCTGATGACGCTGAGCGCGTACGAAAACTTATCGAGCGTGAAGCTTGGATGCTTTGGTTCCATTTTATACAGCACACGGACGCCCATGCAGAAAACCAGCACGTTGCGTGTTTGAAAGCAAAAACCGATTCTTCTGGAACAGTTGAATGTGAAAGATCGGCTATCTATGCACACGACTACGGTCATGCTTTTAACACCCACTTAAATCTTCAATTGGGGTGGTCACAGAATCCGACGTTTCAGTCAGGATTGAACGAGTGTAAAGGAATTCTAGATTCAAAGGGCGGAGTTAAGCCAAGGCCGGCCGTTGGTGGGTTAATTATGGGATCAAGAATAAGTGATGAAGCACGCGCACTTCTTGTAAGTCGGCTAGAAAAAATTACGGACGATCAATGGAAGCAGGCGTTCCTTTTGGCACGAGCAGACAAAGCATCGCGCACAACTGCAACCGACTGGCTAGATATGGTTAAAACAAAAATCAGAGATTTACAAACGGTTCGCTGTCCGGCATTTTCCGAAGGTAAAAGCGTCCTTGCGAAATGATTACCGGTAATTCATTCGAAAAGTAACATTCTGCGACTGCAGATGAAAAATCCTTAGACGACCTGTAAACCGCTTAAATCATTGCGACCGCCTGATGTCTTAATCTGAGACACTGGCATGGGTTGCAAGTATTCAGGCAGTATTCAGAAAGAGGATTATATGAAAAACATCACTATCGCAATTTTGGCCTCGCTTTATTTATGTCATGCTCAAGCCGCATGCTTAGATCTTGAAAAAGGAAGCTCTGCAGACGAATTGCAGAAAAATCGGGTGCAGTGTCTGAATCAAGCTCGTTTTCTACTTCCGACTATTGATAGCGCTACTGCCATCAGCGAAGAATTTCGCAAACAACTTATTCAGCCACTAAGTAAAAATTCTACGTTAGTTAATGATTCAACCGTTCACTGCCGCTTTGTTTACCAAAAACAAAATGGAGATTCTGCAAAGTTTCGCTGCGCTAAAACCAATGAAACTAATCAATTATATTCAAGCAAAGGCGATTTAATCGAGCAGGCTGTGGGAACTATTGACGAAGAAGACGACATATTTCTGATCGACCAAAACGGACAAAAAATCAGCGAGGCCGGTAAAAAAGATGGTAAAGAAAAATTCTTAAAATCTGATATCTTAAAGGTACGTTATCAAGATGGCGGATCAAGAAATGTTGAAAACTATACAAGTGCTGCGGTCTCACGAATTTTGTGGGCACTGCAAATACCAGCGCACTCTAATTACATGACCGAAAAAGTTGTTTGCTTCGGATGTAATACAGACCCATTTAACAAAAGTAATCCACTGAAGTCTGCGGTTATCCAAGATGGTAAATACGCTTTGGTAAACTTTGCTGACGCCAACATTGAAGTTAAGTTTCAAGCCAAGCGTTTATACGACCCAACACAACAACCATGGAAGTGGACCGAGCTAAATGCCCTACACAGAAAATCTTCTCTGGAGATAAAAAAAGAAATTGAAGTTCTAGCCCTAGTAGGCCACTTTGTCGGAATTACAAGCACCTCAGATATGCAAAATGCAATTGTTTGCACAAAATCTTCTGAGCAAAATAAAAAAGAGTGTCAGCATGTCATCGGAATGTATCACGATCTTGGTGCCGGCTTAGGCAAGCGCGGATCAAAGGGTTTTTCAGCTGATTATCCACGCGGCGATTTATCAGCTTACAAAAACACAACTATATTTGGCGAAGGCACTTGTAATTTCCTAGTTGGCGATGGGAAAAAAGACTATCCGCTAAATATTTCTAGCCGTGGTCGTGATGAATTTATTGCGCGTGCAAAATCACTTACGCGCGATAACTTAAAAATTATTTTTAAAGCTAGCCACATTGGAAATTTAAAAAATGACAAAAAGAAAAATACTGACGAGCTTGAATTGCAATGGGCCGACGCCGTATTAGCAAAAGTTGAAGAAGTTAAAAACGCACCCTGTAACTAAGGTGTGTGCGATTGCATCAGCTAATCTATTAAATCTAAAGAATTCCATTTATAAGCTAGAAAAATTATGACTCAGTTTCGTTTATTTAACTATAGCGGAAATATTAGAAAATCCCCCTTCAACTCGAGCATCTGATCAGGATACGAAAACTGTACGGCATCACGCATTAGCGTTCGTGCTGTAAGAGTAGATTCGTGTAACTGGCACGCTTCCCGGGTGCCCGCATCTGGCCACTGCGCATAACCTACGTATTCTCCGTTTTCAGCTTTATGCAGCCTGGATCCATAACTCCCGCACTCGGTCCGAATTGCTTCGGTGACAACGGCCCAGTTTTTTCGAATTGTTCATTTCTTCCGTCTAAAATTTTCCATCGGTATAGGTAAATAATCATACGTTACTCCGCGACCGGAAATTGCAAGGGTAAACCATTGGTGCAAGAGACTTCAATTTCGTGTCCTGACGGATCTTGTATGTACCATGACCGCGAAAAAGGATACTCGACTTCACCGCCGTATTTAAGTTTTAAATTGTTCAACCTAACTTTCAGCCGCCATTCATTCGCGTCGGGTATGCGTAATCCGAAGTGGTAAATGCGGTGAGCATCACCTGCTAGTTTAATAGCGGGGCTGCGCTGTGCGTGTTCGGACATGGCAATCATAGAATCTTCAAATCCCACAATGGCCCATTTTTTACCAAGTTCACTAATTCCACCTTCAAGCTTTTCAAATCCAAAAATTCTTTTATACCATTCGATACTTTCTTCTAAATTTCTTACCGTTATATTCACGTGATCTAATTTTGCAGACATATAAGTCCTCCTGCTAAAGATCGTAAGATAATCTAGACATTTTAATAACAATATTGCTATTATAATGACATATGGCTATTTCAATAGACAAAGCAGGACAGAATATTGCAAAAAATTTACTCGGCATTCGTCAACGAAAAGGGGTTTCACAGCACCAGTTGGCGAAGCTTTCGGGATTAAGTCGGGCTTCGGTAGCTTTACTCGAATCTCGGGAAGCAAACCCTACCCTAGAAGTTCTATTAAAACTAACTCAGGCGCTTCGAATTTCATTGGATGAACTGATCGCAAATCCACGTGCAGTTTGCAAACTTGTTCGCGCCGCAGAAGTTCCGCTGGACCGGCGTTCAAAATCTGGAGTCTTACTAAGAAAGTTGTTACCGGAAAAAATTCCTGCAACCGAAATGGATGAATTAATACTAGAACCTGATTGTGTATTAACGGGATCGCCGCATATTGAGGGCACTAAAGAATATTTTACCTGCATTAAAGGATCGTTTCAGATTGGTGTGCTCGGTGAATTATTTTTACTTGAAAAAGGCGATGTGCTGACTTTTCCCGGTGATAAACCGCATTCTTACAAAAATGTTGGAAGAACCACAGCTCAGGGTGTCAGTGTGGTTTTATTTAATACGCATTAGGCCATGTGCTGAAATCATAGCGATTATTAATCCTGTTTGTAATTAAATACACCTTCAAAAAATAAATTAATCCGCGAATAAAGTTGATCCACAACCTTTTCCACACTTTTTCCAGAAAGGTTTGAAGCTTCTTCGATTTTTTCAATGCATCGTAAATTTTGACAAAGTATATAGGCGGCGCTGGTGTTTGAATTGAATGACACGGACATCATTCCAACTTCATCTGCCGAGCCGTAAGAATGGCACCAGCCACACATGCTTCCGGTTGATTCACTTGTGCGGTAGAAGCGTTTAAACACAATACTGCGTGGCAGATCCCAGTTTGGATTTTTATAAACTAGATATTCGTACACTCCCGACGCCTCGCTCCAAGTGAAATAGGACCGAATATGCAGTGGAAATTTGAGCCCGGCAGGAAGTACTAGTTTTTTTTGATCGCGCACGCGAAACGAACTCACTAAATCTTTTTCAGATTCGATTGAAAATGTGGTCTCGGTTTTGAAGTTGTTTAGTGTTGTTAGCATGGCCAGTGGTCTCCGATTACATTCTAGCTACAATCAGAATTTAGACAAGCACCTGAGAACTTCTGACCTACGGCGCAGGGCTACCGGCATCTACCCATTTTCGGACTAAGTCTAACAATTCATCTTTGTTTGTTAAGATTCCGCCCGGTGGCATTTGCGCCATGCCTTGGCCTTGCAGCCTTAGCCATAATTGATCTTTTAATTTTTTATAATTACCGACATCGTCATACTTTAAAATCTGCATTCCTGGGTAACTTAAACTGCCATGGCACATGGTGCAGTTCTGATCAATCAGCTTACTTTGAATTTGTGAAAACAACGGCACGTCAGATTTTTTAAGCTTAGCTTCCATAACAAGCTTTCTTTTTTCTTCCGCTTTTTTAAAATCGATTGCCAATTGACTGTTATCAACCTTGATAGATCCCAATTTTAGTTCTGCGACTGGCGCTCCATCACCCAGTTTTGGATCATAAAAAAGTTGTAATATTTTTTGGCTGTTATCTTCAGTTATAAATACACTTCCGTCAGAAGCTTGAGTTATTCCCACAGGCGAACCTACCGACTGGCCGGCAGCTGCACCCCAACCGTATACGATACTTAGTGGTTCGCCCACCGGTTGAAACATGTCGTTTCTTTTGTAAGCCACAATACGGTGACCATAAGGTGCGTACCCATGAAAACTAATCAGTAGACGATTCTGATACCACTTTGGAAAAAGTTTTCCAGTATACATTAGAAAACCAAGCGGTGACGCATGCGCTGGAAATAATAAATGTGGTTTTTTATAAGCAGCACAATCAGCATTTGGAAACTCGGGACTTTTTTTTCCGTCGTCATAGCAATAAGGCCAATCTAGCTGATCACCTTTCTGAATAAGGTTTAGTTCATCACTGGGTTTTTCATTGCCGTTTAATGCCGAATCTTTTCGATCGATATAATCACGTGAATTTTCTCCTGCCCAGAGCACTTGAGTTTTTTCATCCCAAAACAATGCCATTGAATTTCTTTGGCCACGAGCATAAATTTCAAAGTTAGGATCGTAACTTTGGTCGCCTAGCCGAGTGTATTTTCGAATTACCCCACGCGCGGCATTGCCTTCAACTTCTTCGCAGCGATCTGTTGTTTCAAGTTCGCAATTATCAGTGGCTGACCCAACGTTTAAATACATCGAACCATGCTGATCAAACACAATAACTTTACCGCTATGTAGTCCATCCATCGGAAGATTAGTTATTTTTATGGAAATAGATTTATCCACAGTTTCGTTTAGCGGCCACTGCAAGGTTGCGACGCACGAAGCCGAAGTTAAATAGATTTGGTTGTTCGGACCCGCTACTATTTGATGGGGGCGGTCTAGAATACATTTTTTTTCAGCGCTGCTTGTGCTAGCATCGAAAAATAACTTTCTGCTCCACTTACTATTGGCATAGGTAAGTAAATAGAATTTACCATTGTTAACTTTCCAGCCGCCCATATCTGAAACTAGTAAGTGATTTGCATCCAGTTGAAATGTGTAGCGTGGTTTAATTAGACCTTCGCCGTTATCTACTAAACCAACGCAAAACCCAGGAGCTGTTTTTATCGAAACCTTAGGTAATCCATTACACAATCCAGATATTTTGTATGCAGACGGGCTGGCCTCTTTACGAAGCGCATCTTGTCCGTAACTAACTTGATTTAAAACTTTCGGCGCTACTTTTCCCGACTTGGTCTGTTGTGGGATCGTAGCACATGAATAAATTAGCAGTAAAAATGCTAGACTAAAAAAGATTTGAAATTTCATATTTAGTTTATCCTTTTGTTTAATGTAGCGCTCTTTTCTTGATGATTCCACCACGAGTATCTTTTATGGACTGCTGAATCACGAATGCTGCTGGATCTATGTCGCTAATTTCATTTAGAATACGGGTCACTTCTAACCGGGTTACCACACAAAAAAGTGCCTTGCCAACTTCGACTGATCCCTTTTTACCGTAGCCACCTTCAGTTTTATAAACTGTGACCCCCCGTTCAAGTTTATGGATTAACATGGCTTGAATTTTTTCGGCTTCATTTGAAACAATCGTTACGCCGATATATTCTTCAATTCCGTTAAGTAAAAAATCGACCGTTTTAGAAGCTGCAAAATACGTTAGGGCAGAATACATTGCAGATTCAATATTGATAAATGCTGCAACACTAGCAAACAGAATAATATTAAATAAACCAATGAAGTCACCGACGCTTAGTACCGTTTTTCTGCTGATCTGAACCGCTAACACTTCTGTTCCATCAATAACCGCACCGCCACGCATGGATAAACCAATACCCGCGCCAAGAAGAACGCCGCCAAAAATAGAGATTAATAGTTTATCCTGAGTAAAAGCAGGCACATGAATAAAGTAAATGGCCAAAGCTAAAAAACAAATTGCCACTGCACTTTTCAACGCGAACAGCGGAGATATCTGTTTATAGCCCAAAAGCACAAACGGAACATTTACCACGATGATAAAAAATGCAGGATCAATCTTAGTAAAATGATATAGAACTAATGAAATACCCATGGCCCCGCCATCAAAGAACCCGTTCGGTAGTAAAAAACCTTTCAACCCAATACTTGCAGAAATAATTCCAGCAAAGATATACAATGTGTCTGTAATAACTTTTCTATTTGTGTGGGGTTTTAGTGGTCTTGTGGTGGTCATTAATTAAAACGTTAACTTGGATTGAAATTTTAAGCAAACAAGCATGTTTTAAAGCTGACATACATTTTAACTGTCCAAAGCGCTGATATTTTAATAACATGCTATTTATGTACAAGCTTAGGGATTACCAACAACAGGCCGTGACAAATACAATCAAGTTTTTTCAAAAAAAACGTGATCCAGCTGTGGTTGTTTTGCCGACCGGAGCAGGTAAAAGTTTAGTCATTGCCGAACTTGCTAAGATTGCGCGCGGTCGGGTTTTAGTATTAGCCCATGTAAAAGAGCTTGTTGAACAAAACTATGAAAAATACAGAAGCTATGAACTTTCAGCTGGAATATTTTCTGCAAGTCTTGGCAAGAAAGACTGGGACCAAAAAGCGATATTTGGCAGCGTGCAGTCGGTCGCCCGCGCACCCGATGATTTTTTCAATAATTTTTCCTTACTTGTAATTGATGAATGCCACCGCGTTGCCGAAGATGGCGCCACCCAATATCAAGAGGTCATAAAAAAACTGCAAGAGCGTAACCCGACGTTGTGCATTTTAGGGCTAACCGCTACACCCTACCGCTTGGGCGTTGGCTGGATTTACGAATACGCACAAGCTGGCGAACTTAAAACCGATAAGAAAAAGTTCTTTAAACAATGTGTGTATGAATTACCACTGTCGTACATGATCAAACATGGTTACTTAACAATTCCGGTTAAAGTAGACATACCGGTCACCTGTTATGATTTTTCAGAACTAACTGACCGGGAACGACCGTTTACAATTGCCGAAGTCGAAGAGGTTTTAAAAAGCCAAAAGCGACTAACACCATTTATTATTAAAAACATTATCGACATCACCGAGCGCTTTGCGCGACAAGGCGTCATGATTTTTAGTAGCTCAGTCAAGCACGCTGAAGAAATTATGTCTTATTTACCACCGGACGATTCGCGTTTAGTTATTGGTGACACTGAAATGAGCGACCGAAATAAAATTGTCGACGATTTTAAAAAAAGAAAATTCAAGTATTTAGTAAATGTGTCTGTGCTAACTACAGGATTTGATGCGCCCCATGTAGATGTCATTGCTATATTAAGACCAACAGAATCAAACAGCTTGTATCAGCAAATTGTTGGCCGGGGCCTGCGGCTTTCAGATGAAAAAAAAGATTGTTACATCCTTGATTACACCGGGATGGGCCACGATATTTATTCACCAGAAATCAGCGACAAACGCCCACGCAAAGATACAGTGCCTGTGCAAGTTACTTGTCCTAAATGCGAATTTGAAAATAGTTTTTGGGGCTATGCTGACGACGATGGAATGGTCTACGAACATTTTGGACGAAAATGCAGAGGCGCAACCCAAGATCCAGAAACATTAAAGATCACGCCGTGTGGTTATCGCTTTCGTCTTAAACTTTGCCACAGCTGTGGCGCCGAAAACGATATTACAGCACGTGCTTGTGAAAAATGTGATGCTGTTTTAATTGATGCCGACGCTAAACTAAAGCAGGCAAAACTTTCTAAAAATTTTCATGTACTGACACCAGATAAGATTACCTTCGATGAGCGTACTGATAAGTACTCTAACCCCTACCTAGAGATCAGATATTATGATTTTGATGCGCAGTACATCAGTGAAGCCCATTTTTTCAATAATGATTCGTCGATTAAAAAATTCAATATTAATTTTCTAAGGTCGCATTTAAAGCGGCCAGAGCTTGCAGTGGATTTACAAACAGTCCAAGATGTTATTCGTTTTAAAAGTCTTTTTCGCTTACCTTCGTTTGTCATTGCCAGAAAACAAGATAAGTTCTGGAAAATCACAGAGAAAGTTTTCGCTGAAGAGCTATAGCCTGCTTAATCAGGCGTCCATACCTTTAGATTTTTTTACTAAAAACTCTGATAAAAATAGTGCCAAAACTGTATAACTTAAAAATAAATAAAACCCTGGCTGTAATGACGTACCATTAGTTGCTAGTAGAACTACTTCTTCCCCACCGACATCTAATTTACCAAACTGGCTTGATATGACACCATTAAATCCGATGTATGCCATAAAGATCGCAATGATCATGACGTCTGCCATGGACCATTTTCCAGACTTCAGTACAAAAAATTGGATATACTTGTTCTGCCGCGCATTCCAGTGATTGTAATAGTAAATAACTGAAGAAACTAATTTTATTACAGGAAACACAACGCTAAATAGCACCATCAATATTCCTACAATTTTCATCTGAATTTCTTGATGGGTAATCATGATCCAAAAAATATCCAGCACACTTTTTGTCTGAAAATATAAAACCTGATTTAAAAACTTCACCGGATGATCAAGTAGCACAAAGCTCATCTCGGAAATTTTTGCTTCAAGATCAATCATAGGGATTGTTACGCCACTTATTAATAGCACGAATAAAACCAATACCAGAATGATGTACTGCGAGCTTGGCAATGCCTTGCTAAAACCCGCTATCGCAAAAACAACCACTGCAAGAGCAATTAAAATCCATGTAAGATAAAATATGCGTTCTTGTGCAGCCGCAATACTTTCAATCAGTTTAACTTTGGCATCTGCAATGTCGACGGTGCCCGTTCTTACAACGATGCCATTTATTTGTGACATATCTTGTTCTTCGAACGTATTTTAAAAATAGTCGTCTACTTTATCAAG
>JAYTMU010000258.1:0-3383 GCA_043728195.1 Bdellovibrionales bacterium | reverse complement strand
GTGTTGGAATAATCAAAATCTTCAAATGATTTAATTATGACTGGCGTAACAAAGCGATTTTTAATTCGTTCAATTTGTTTTACGTAATTTGCGCCTTCGATAACTAGCATTTTTAATTCGGAGTGATTTATAATGTACAGCAAATCATCATCACTTAAATTTGCATAAAGCGGAACTGACACACAGCCAAGTCCGACAATAGCCATGTCCGTAATGACCCATTCCCAGCGTGTGGCTGACAAAATACCAACATGATCTTTTTTGCGTATGCCGAACTTTTGCAATTGCTCAGCGGCAGAAACTGTTCGTTGCAGATATTCGGTCCATGAAATGGAATTCCATGCATCAGCAGCTTTAAACTTAAGAGCAGTGCCGGCGGGGCGGCGTTGTAGGTCGATGAGCCATTTGCCGATCGTCATTTGCGAATAACTTCCGGGGTCCGGCCAAGAATTAGTTCTACATTTTTGTTTTCGCCTGCGCGAAGTTTGTAACGAAGTTCATCTTTTTGTTTTGTAATCGGGTTATAAGCCCGAATTACGGATTCTGCATTTGCTAAAACCGTGTATTTCATAACGGGTGCTTTTTCCGTAAGTTCTTTGCCGTTCACATAAATTTTTGTCGAGGGTCCGCCATTTAATAAGTAAATATTTAAAAAGGCTGCCTGCGCTGCTGACTGTAACGTTGCTGCGACTCGGCCAGTTTCATTTAAGTTTTGCTTTGTTTCGTAAGGTAGAAAACCATCTTTTCGTAGCATAATCACAGTGTCTTTGTTGGCAGTAATCGAAATGATTGACGGTGTAATCATGGCGAAATCTTTGCCATTAACAAAGATTTGCGCCCCACTTGGCGAACTTGTAACTGAAAGTTTAACGGATGCGGTTGCCGACATATCAATTTGACCAGGCTGATTTTCAGATGCTTTCTTCGTTATTAATAATTCTTGTGAACTGAACTTAAAATTAGTTCGATATCCCCAAGCCCCACCGGCAACAAGCAATGAAAAGATCAAAATTTTTAAAGTTACTTCAACGAAATCAGTTGAATTATTTTTCTTATAGCTTTCCTGAGTCATTTGCGTGACACGGGTCTGATTACCAGCAGTCTGCCCTTTGGCTTTTGCAGCTTGGGTGCCTGTGTTAAACGGCGAATGCTGTGTTGCCGGCTTTGTACCCTTACCAATATTGGCGCCCAGGACTCCATCTAAATTAATTTTAATCACGGTCTCTACTTCTGGCGGCGCCTCAGGAACTTGTGGCAAAGGCACAACCGTTGAATTATCAACTTTCATACTTGGCGGTGGCGCAGCCGTAGCTGTCGCAGTTTGGGTGGTTGTTACTTCACGAACACCAAACTCGACTTTAGCGTATTCAATTAACTTTTCACGGGCTTCATAGTACGGAACTTTAAAAGATTCCTTTAATGACTGACTAAAATCCTGTGACGAAAAATCAGGGTACTGCATATTTAAAAAGCGATTCAAATCACGGTGAAGATTGGCCGCTGTTTGATAGCGTACATTACGATCTTTTGCCAGTGCCTTCATAACGATACGCTCTAGCTCTTGAGGAACTAAAGGGTTTACTTTTCGTATCGGAGGAATTTGACAATCACGAACTTTTCTTAAGATTGCCGCTTCGTTGCTGCCAGTAAATAGGCGATCATTTGCTAAGAGCTCCCATAAAACTATACCAATCGCAAAAATATCCGTGCGCGGATCTATCAGGGCGCCTTCGGCTTGTTCGGGACTCATGTAACTGAATTTTCCCTTTAGCGTTCCAGCTTTTGTTTCTTCTTTTTCAGTTTCAGCTTTTGCAATTCCAAAATCGATGACCTTAACTTCGCCTTCGAAAGAAATCATAATATTCTGAGGGCTCATATCACGGTGAGTGATATTTAACGGCCTACCGGAATTTGCATCGACACAGCGATGCGCATGGTCCAAACCCGCAGCGACTTCTTTAACCATGAAAATGGCTTGATCAATTTGAAAACTTTTGTTGCTTTTCTTTAGTTCGTTGATTACTTGGCGTAAATTTCGTCCTTCGACGAATTCCATCACTAAGTAAAATTGCTTTTTCTCAATACCGAAATCGTAAATTGAAACCACGTTGCCATGATTTAAATTGATCGCTACTTTGGCTTCGTCCTTAAACATTTCAATAAATTCTTCATTACTAAAATATTGTGGCAGAATGCGTTTGACGGCCACGAACTTATTAAGTCCGTTAGCAACTGCAGACTTCGCTAGATACACTTCGGCCATGCCGCCCGCGGCGATTTTTTCTAAGAGCACATATTTACCAAACTTTTCGTATGGTTGCTCGGGCTTTGATGACATGAATTCACTACTCCTACTTGCAAAACATCGGTTTAAAGATGACAATTCTTGATGAAAAAGCGAAAGGATTGGACTTTGAAATGGATTGGCCTGACCGGAGGTATTGCTACGGGGAAAAGCGCAGCTAAGAAGCTTCTTGAAGGCTTAGGTTATAAAGTTATAGATGCGGATATAATTGCTAGACTGGTCGTTGATCCAGCCCATCAAGGCTATCGCCTGGTCGTGTCTCATTTTGGGAATAGCATTATATCGCCTGATGGTGCCATAAACAGGTCGGCATTGGCCGAAATCATTTTCAAATCAGACGAGCAAAAGCAGAAGCTTGAAGCATTACTACATCCTTTGATTCAAGCTGAAGTTCAAAAGCAAAAAAAACTGCACCAGGAAAGTGGCCAGCATATCTGTTTTTATGATGTGCCTTTATTGTTTGAGAAAAACTTGCAGCAACAGTTTGATTTCACAATTTTAGTCTGGTGCGATTTGGAAACTCAGAAGGCTAGACTAAAAGCTAGAAACAATTTAACTGATCAGCAAATCGATGAACGCTTGCGCGCGCAAATGCCTTTAAGTGAAAAGCTACCCTTAGCAAATTTCTGTTTGGATAATTCAACGACATTACATAATTTAGATCTGCAGGTAAAGAATTTGATCGGAAAAATCCTGTAACCTAAGTCTAGAATGTCTCAAGATGTATCAGATTGACTCAAGTTTTTCGCTGAAATGTCGATGAGTTAAGTATGAAACGGATTTCATATTGCGCAAGATGCGCCTTTTTAATTTTAAGTATATTTAGCGCAAGTTCGCAAGCTAACAACGAATGGTTTGAGCTTTACAATAACACGCGTTCACTAGGTATGGGTGGTTGCAGTGTGGCTGTCAGCAGTGATGAAACCGCGTTGTATCGAAACCCAGCTAATCTGGGTAGCATCCGAGATGTCTACGGAACTTTTTTCGATCCTGAATTTGAAGCCTCGTCTAATTTTGTTCAGCAAGTTTCCTCCAGTTTTACTGGTAAAGCTTTTGAAATTGATGCAATAAAAACAGT
>JAYTMU010000257.1:0-11654 GCA_043728195.1 Bdellovibrionales bacterium | reverse complement strand
GCAGCAAATTTAGGTTCAGAATCGCAAGACTCGGCACAAAAAATTTTTCACTGGTTGTCTACCCGGGGCATTGGCTTGGTTGTTAATCCACTTCGTCTACCCTATCCGGACTTTGTATTTTCGTATGGAATGATCTGGTCATTTCGCGAAACTGGTTTTTTTATTAAATACGAAGACCGTGATGAAAGTAAATTGCTATCGATCGAAAATGTTGATCATGCTAAATTTGGCCCCCCGTCGTCCGCGTACTTTCCTGATTACGCTCGAAAGATTTTAAAAGATTTTTTGGCTGATCAATCCGTTTTTGCTCCGAAAATACTAATGGTTACGACCGATGACATAAACTACGATTTATGTTTTTCCTTAGAATCGTTAGGAAATCCAAAACAAGAAGAACACGATGGAATATTAGAAGCCATCGCGTGGTTTTTGCCGCCCCATTATTCATTAGCAATTATCAGTGAAACTGGACTGCCCGGGTTTATACCTCTTTAAGTCTAACGCCCAGTCTAGCTGGCTGCGTTCCAACTGACCTGACCTGCAAACAGTGATAAGTTCTAAGGTCTTAGAGGTCATCATGCTTAAAAAAGTGCTTATTGGTATATTTGCTTTAACGTTAATTTCGTCCGCAGGTCTGTACTTACTTTATTTATCGGTAAAAAAATCATTACCTGAAATTATCCAAGTTGAAGATTACAAACCCCTATTGGTTTCGCAAGTGTATGACCGCAACAATAAAAAGTTCGGTGAATTTTTTCGCGAACGTCGCGCGCTTGTTCCCTACACAGATATTCCAAAACATGTCATCAATGCATTCTTAGCCGCAGAAGATGATCAGTTTTTTCAGCATAAGGGAATAAATTTACAAGCGCTACTACGTGCTGCAATTACGAATATGCGCGCCGGTCGTAACGTGCAAGGGGGATCGACGATCACTCAGCAGGTTGCAAAAACTTTGTTGTTAACTAACGAACGAACGCTATCTAGAAAATTGCGCGACATTTTACTAGCTCTGCAAATGGAAAAAAACTTGAAGAAAGATGAAATACTTTATCTTTATTTAAACCAAATCTACTTTGGACAAAGTGCTTACGGTATCGAAATGGCAGCACAAACCTATTTTAAAAAATCCACGAAGCAATTGACTGTAGCCGAAGCGGCTATTTTAGCTGGTTTACCAAAAGCGCCGTCAGATTATTCCCCGGTTAAAAACCCATCGCGCGCTAAAGAACGACAGATCTATGTTTTAAATCGTATGGCTGACGTCGGCTTTCTTACAAAGGCCGAGGCTAAGGACGCCATTCAACTACCACTAAAAGTATATCTGCGTGAAGATTACGAACAAATGGCGCCATTCTATTTAGAAACTGTGCGCCAACTGCTGATTCAGCAATTAGGTGAAGAAATTATTCTAGATCAGGGAGTAAAAGTTTATACCTCGCTTGATCTTGACGCGCAAAAGGCTGCAAATGTTTCGATGGTAAAAGGTTTAAAAGAACTTGACCGCCGCCAAGGGTTTCGCGGGCCGCTAAGTAATTTAAGTGTTGAAACTGAAGTTGAAGAATTCCTTAGTAAGCAAAAGAAAAAACTGATCAGCGAATCTAACCCCGAGCGAACTATTTTACCTGATGGAACTTTCGCCGAAATCGAATGGCTAGCCACCAAGAAAAATCCGAAAGCTGTAAAGGTTCAAACTGAAAAGCTACCGTCATTCATGAAAGTGGATTCGACTTACGAAGGAATCGTATTGAACGTTGATGATGCGAACGGGTTTGTCGAGGTGCAGTTACCTGAAGCTAAAGGACTTATTTTATTTGATTCCATGAGCTGGGCACGAAAACCAAATTTTGAAAAAAAATCTGAACTAGATTTAATTAAAAAACCATCGCAGGCACTAAAAAAAGGCGATGTGATTTTAACTAAAATTGTTAAAGCAGAATTTCAATGGGACGTGACTAAAACTAAAAAAGGCGCGGCCTTACCGGATGCAAAAATCTATCTTGCGCTGGAATTAGATCAAGAGCCTTTGGTTGAAGGATCCCTGTTATCAATTGACCAACAAACGCAAGATGTACTGGCGATGGTGGGCGGTTACAGTTTCTTACGTAATGAATTTAATCGAACATTGCAAGCGGCTCGTCAAACCGGTTCTGCTTTTAAAGCCTTAATTTATGCGGCAGCTATTGATAAGGGGTATAATCCCTCGACACAAATTATTGATGCACCAATTATTTATAAGCAAGTGGGCACGGACGAAGAAGGCCAAGGTGACGAAAAGGTTTGGAAGCCGTCCAATCATGGTCGCGAATTTAGCGGTGAAATTACCATGCGTAATGCCCTAGTTAAATCGTTAAATATTCCTGCCGTAAAAATTATGGAAGATATAGGTGTTCCATACGCAACTGAATTTGCCCACCGCTTAGGAATTTTTTCAAAACTAAATCCCGATTTTACGTTGGTATTGGGCTCTAGTTCTTTAACTTTATATGAAATGACAAAAGTGTTTTCTCAGTTCGGACGGCTTGGTGTGCGCACGCGGCCAATGATGATAAAAAAAGTTGTCGACCGCGAAGGAAAAGTTTTAGTTGAAGCCATTTCACTAGAATCTAGATTTTTAGAAGAAACTAAAGAAATGGAAGATGCTTTTGAAGAAAAGCGAAAAGCTTTTCTGGCAAAAACAGTGGTTCCAACAACAGAAGGCTCGGCAGATTCAGATCCTAAGTTTGTAAAACCAGTAAACTCTTTTTACTTTGAAAATGCCGAACAGTTGATTCGGCCACAAACTGCTTACGTTATTACAAACATGCTAAAAGGTGTGGTAGAAGACCCGAACGGAACCGGTGCGCGTGCAGCATCTTTGGGACGCGAAGTTGCTGGAAAAACAGGAACTACGAACGGATATGTTGATGCCTGGTTTTTAGGTTATACTCCAAATATTGCTACTGGCGTTTGGGTTGGATTTGATAAAGAAAAATCTTTAGGTCGATCTGAAGTCGGGGGGAAATCGGCGCTGCCTATATGGTTAGACTATATGAAAGACGCACATCGTAATTTGCCAATGCTCACATTTCCTGTGCCTGACGGAGTCAAATTAGTGAAAATAGATTCTGAAACTGGTAAGCTGGCTCATTCGGCTAGTAACCGCATTGTGACTCAGGCCTATATTGATGGGACAGAACCAACTGCTGCTGCAAGCCGATCTGAAGAAACAACAGATCACTTAAAGCAGGACATCGATGAGTAATCGTATTTATGTAAATGAGTAAAGACATCCACATCTGGGGCGTTAAGCAAAATAATCTAAAAAATATTGATGTGCGCATCCCGATCGGGAAATTAACTGTGGTCTGCGGACCATCAGGCTCGGGTAAAAGTTCGTTAGCATTTGAAACTTTATTTGCTGAAGGCCAAAGACGCTTCATCGAAAGTATGTCGAATTATGCGCGGCAATTCTTAAATAAAGCACCCAAGCCTGATATTGAAGGCATCGATAACATCCCGCCAGCAATATCTATTGAACAAAAAAATACCATTAAATCCAGCCGCTCGACGGTAGGAACAGCTACCGAAATTATTGATTACTTACGCCTTTTTTATGAAAAGATTGGTGTGGCGTTCTGCCCTACACATCATATACCTGCTTTAAAAATATCTACTACGGAAGCAACTGATTTGGTTTTAAGTAAGTTCGCTGATAAGCGTGGGTACATTTTAGTTGAAATTCCAAAAGCCAACCGTATCGTCGAAGGAAAAAAATTACTTTCGTTGCTGTTACAAGACGGCTTTCTGCGTATCACGACTTTGAAAGAAAAAAAAGGCAAAGTCAAAACTGACCCCGTTGTTTACGAAATAGGACCCTTGGTTGACTACGCTGAAAGTGCGAATATCAAAAAAGGACTTCCTAGCGACACGTTTTATATTGTTGTCGATCGTATGTCGTTTGCTGCTGATGAAAAAGGTCGTCTTACCGATTCAATTACCCAGGCTTATGATGCCAGCATCAAATACATGATTGGCACTGTTACTCGAAGAGCGATTGTCACTACAACTGATGGCGACATTTTAAAATTAAGTGAAGAACCCTCATGCCCGATCTGCAGTTGGACACCGCCACCAATGACTTCAAAATTATTTTCATTTAATTCACCGATAGGGGCCTGCCCTACGTGTAAGGGCTTTGGTAATATTCTTGAACTTGATGAAGCTAAAGTCGTCCCCAAACCAAATTTGTCAGTGTCCGAAGGTGCGCTGCACCCTTTCACTATGCCAAGTGCTGAACAAGACAAAAAAGCACTTTTTGCCTATTGCAAAAAGAAGAAAATTGATTTGCACAAACCGTGGAAGGATTTACCAAAAGCTGCGCGTGATACGTTGTGGAACGGTAATGATGATTTTTTTGGGGTTAAGGGGCTATTTCAATACCTAGAACAAATTAAATATAAAATGCATGTGCGCGTTTTTATTTCTAGATACCGCAGTCCCCGCCTGTGCCACGACTGTCATGGTTCACGCTTACGAAAAGAAGTTAAGACAATTCTGATAAATAAAAAAAATATTTCTGAGCTGACTTCGCTGACAATAGAAGACCTTTGTACATTCTTTGAAAAAATAACGCTGTCCGATTATCAAATTGAAGTTGCCGGCGAAGTTTTAAAGCAACTGCGATCTCGACTAAATTTTCTAATGCGTGTTGGGGTTAACTATTTAACGATGGACCGTGAAACCCGCACACTAAGTGGCGGCGAATACCAGCGGTTGATCTTAGCTAATCAACTGGGTATGGGGCTTTCGCAAACACTTTATGTGTTGGATGAACCAACAGTTGGTTTGCATCCGCGCGACAACGATCGCTTGATTTCCATTTTAAAAGATTTAAAAGACCTTGGTAATACTTTGGTAGTTGTCGAGCACGATCATGATGTTATAAAAAATTCCGAGAACATTATCGAAATGGGCCCGGGATCGGGATTTTTGGGCGGCAATATTATTTACTCTGGCAAAACAGAAGATTTCTATAATTCCAAAGAATCCATTACTGCGCCATTTCTAAAGCCGCAAAAATGGATTTCGCTCCGGGTAACTCGTCCGGTAGAATTAGAAAAATACCGTTACAAAATCGAACTTATTGGTTGCAACGGTCACAACTTAAAAAACGTTTCCGTCGATTTCCCACTAAACCGCTTGGTTGTTGTCAGCGGGGTTAGTGGTTCTGGCAAATCGACTTTGGTAAGTAAAACATTGTATCCGGCGCTAGCCCGCAAACTTGAAATAGAATATGAGCCTGTGCAAGAGTTTTCTAAACTTTACGGCTCTGAGAATTTGAAAAATGTTTTATTAATAGATCAGTCTCCTATTGGAAAATCGGCCCGTAGTTCGCCAATCACATACTTGAAGGCTTTTGATGCTATTCGAACCCTAATGGCGGGAACTACAGAATCTGTTCAGCGCGGATACACGCCAGGAACTTTTAGTTTAAATGTCGATGGTGGTCGGTGTCCTTCATGCAAAGGAACTGGTTACGAAGAAATCGACATGCAGTTTATGGATAATGTGATTATCCCTTGCGATGTGTGCGATGGTAAGAAATACCGACCAGAAATTCTGGAAATCACGTTGCAAAATAAAAATGTACACCAAATACTGTCGCTAACAGTTGCGGAAGCGATGAACTTTTTTGTGGCTTACCCTAATATTAGAAAACCGTTGTCAGTACTTAAAGAAGTTGGCCTTGATTACCTTACCCTTGGACAGCCTGCAAATTCGTTAAGCGGCGGAGAATCGCAGCGCCTAAAGATAGCTAAAGAACTTTCCCAGGTTACGCAAAAAGCCACCTTGTATATACTAGATGAACCCACAACTGGTTTACATTTTCGTGAAGTTGATTTGCTTATGAAGGTGTTACACAAACTGATCGAATCCGGAGGATCAGTTATCGTGGTCGAGCACAATCTAGATGTAATCAAAAATGCCGATTATGTTATTGATATGGGTCCAGAAGCTGGTAAAAATGGGGGCACTGTCGTTGTTGCGGGTTCGCCGGAACAAATTATGGCTGCTAAAAAAAGCCTTACAGGACAGTACTTAAAAAAATACGTGGGGATGTAATGCTTCCGAATGAATTGCGGCTGACCTTAAAAGAATTATTTTTGCAAAAAAAATATCTTATAATTGTCGCCGTAACTGGAATTGTTGGGGCTGCCTGCAAAGGTCAGATAGCTATCTTCATTCAAAAGATGATAGATGCTTCTGCCGATCCTGAAAAACTGAAATCTTTAGCTTGGTATGGAATTGCATTGTCCTTTGGTATTGCTATAAGCCGCTACTTTCATATTTATCTTATGAATATGGTTGCTGAAAAAGTTGTACAGTCTTTGCGTGAAAAACTGCAAAAAAAATTCATGCGTTTAAACTTAAAATTTCATAATAATTACGCCGCAGGTTCTGGCGGTTTGCTAAGTCGTACATTTAATGACATTAGGGTCATTCAGGACGGCCTTAGGTTGTTTGCAGATCTTTTTAGCGCTCCACTGATATTTATTTTTTTAATTTCCAATTTATTTTTTTTAGACGCTCAACTGACCGTTTATATCTTTTTAATTGTACCGGTTTTGATTCTATTCCTAAGAAAAATTTCAGTTGGGATTCGTAAAGCATCATTATTCGGAATCGAGCATTTAGAAAAAATAACTTCAACAATTAAAGAATCTTTGGATGGGGTCCGTACAATTCAATCTTTTAATTTAGAATCAAAGATGCATAATCGTCTGCACGTTTTAGGTTCCGAATTTGTGCGCATGCGCAGAAGTGTTCACTCTAGGGTTGAGTTAATGGGTCCAATTACCGAGCTGATTGCTACCTTTTTAGTTCTAGCTGTCATTTTTTACTTTTCCCAGCAGATTTCCCGGGGCGTGGCAACTGCCGGTATACTGATTGGTTTCATTACCGCGTTACTGCAGATAAACGAACCCATTAAAAAATTTCAAGAGGCTTACGTTCGCATCCAGGAAACTCGTGTCGCAGCAGAACGGGTCTTTCACATATTAAACGAAGACAGCGAAGTCATTGAAGCTGCTTTTCCGCAACCTTTTCCACAGGCCTGGGATTCAATAACCTACCGCGATGTTACTTTTGGTTACGGGCACGAAACGTTAATTAACAATTTTAACTTAACCATTAACAAAGGCCAGGTTGTGGCCTTTGTTGGTGAAAGCGGCAGTGGCAAATCAACTTTAGCCAATTTATTGGCGCGATTTTATGATCCTTCTGCTGGAAGTATTTTAATCGGATCACAAAATATAAAAGACATTCAACTGGCCGACTTAAGAAAAAACATCGGCTATGTTTCGCAAGATGTTTTTCTGTTCGCTGATTCCATCGAAAACAATATTAAGGCTGGAATTGTAAAAGACGAATCTATTATCGAAGCATCCAAAGCAGCCTTTGCCCATGATTTTATTTTGAAACAAAGCCACCAGTACGAAACCCGCGTAGGTGAACGTGGTAATTTACTTTCCGGTGGTGAAAAGCAGCGTGTTGGTATTGCGCGGGCTTTGTATAAGGACGCCCCCATACTTGTGCTTGATGAAGCTACCAGCGCCCTAGATTCTGTCAGCGAAGTCCAAGTTCAAAAGGGACTTGAAAGCTTGATGGCGGGACGAACTACATTTGTGATTGCTCATCGTCTTTCAACGATTCAAAAAGCAGATTTAATACTTGTTTTAAAAAAGGGAACTGTCGTCGAGTCAGGCAGTCATTCCGAATTGATTTCGAACAACGGCGTTTACAAACAATTGTTTGAAGCGCAGATGCGCTAAGCACTACGTTCGTCTACTAGACCTTCTATCCTAATCTGATACGACTATTATCTAATCATAAACTAGTTCGATCTGACCAAACTATTTCCACTATTTTCGTAACATTCCTCAAGTCTGTACACTTTATTGACGATTGATAATTCGACATAAAAGTAAACACGAGGAGTTTTAAAATGATTAATTGGGATGATTTCGAACATATACATGTGATTAAAAAATTAAAACACATTCTACACGCCTGGTGGAATATCGACATCGTCTTCACTGACGAGCGCGGCCACTTAAAAGGCTTCGAAGGCGAAAAAATTTCTTACGCCAATCCTGCGGTTAATTACTTGGTCAACAAAGAAAGCACTCAGAACAGCTTAGCTGAACTGGTTGCAAACTCGATTCAAGATTTACGGCAGTCACAAAACCGCTACCTAATTAAAAAGTGGGACGCTGCTGGGTTTGATGTGTGTGTATTTCCAATTATTATTGAAAATGATTTTGTGGGAACTGTTGTTGCCATGGGATTTTTCAAAGACGCACAAATCGCTGCGCGGGTTTCCGAAGTGCGCGAACGTTTAGCTGCTTTTGGTTGCACTAATGAGTTAATTGAAAAGGCAGTTAGCAAATTTCAATATGTCGACGATTCAAGCCGTCAGCACTTTTGTGAATTGGTTGAACTGGTTGCACAAGAAATCGTAACTTTACATGTCGAAATTTCAAGTCGTGAAAATAAAATTACCGAGTTAAACAAAGAACTTGGTAACCGCTTTAAGTACGACAACATGATGGGTAAGTCGAAGCCAATGCAATCACTATATGCGTTGATGGATAAAATTAAATTTGCAGACTCAACAGTAATGGTGCAGGGTGAAAATGGAACTGGAAAAGAATTGATCGCTAAATCAATTCACTACAATTCTCATCGTAAAGATAAAGCTTTCGTTATTCAGAACTGTTCAGCCTTCAACGACAACTTATTAGAATCTGAATTATTTGGACATATCAAAGGTTCATTTACAGGCGCCCTAAAAGATAAAAAAGGTCTTTTTGAAATGGCTGACAAGGGTACTTTTTTCTTAGATGAAATTGGTGATACGTCTCCGCAGATGCAAGTAAAGTTACTTCGCGTGCTGCAAGAGGGAACTTTTACTCCGGTAGGTTCTACTGAAATGCGTAAGGTTGATGTTCGGATCGTTGCCGCAACTAATAGAAATTTACGTGAAATGGTTGAACAGGGAACGTTTCGTGAGGACTTATATTATCGTTTAAATGTAATTAATATTCGCGTGCCACCACTGCGTGAACGTAAAGAAGATATTCCGCTTTTAGTAGAATACTTTTTAACAAAGGCTGCTGAATCATCACATAAGCCGAAGAAATCACTTATGGGTCGTGCGATTGAAAAATTATATGATTATCCATGGCCAGGAAATGTCCGTGAATTACAAAATGAAATTGAACGGCTTTGCGTTCTTTCTGGTGACGATCAAAAGATTGGACACGAAATTTTATCTCCTAAAATTCTTGAACTAGGCGAAAAAACGAAGGTTCAGGGATCACGATTACACGGAAAGCTGAAAGATGCCTTAGAAGAGCTTGAGCGCGAGATGATCAAAGAAGGTCTTCGCCGCACAGGTTGGAATAAGTCTAAATTGGCGAAAGAACTGGGCATCAGCCGCGCCGGCTTGATTATGAAGGTAGAAAAGTATGCTTTAGATAAACGAAAACTAGCTCGATAGTTTTTACAATAATGACTAATAGATCTAAGCCCTTAAATTAAGTTTTAAGGGCTTTTTTTTCGTCTACTTTGTTGTCAGGTAGATTGTGCAATCCTAAATGCTGTTTCAAATCAGCATCTTACCCAAATAATTTATCTTTGAAATTACAATTTGCGCGCACAAGTTAGCTAGTCCATTTTCGGCACAGTGTTTGTATTCTGTTGGTTGCGGGAGAGCACGATTTAACGCTGTGGGGTGTGTAATGAAAGAGATTTTAGATAATTTAGCTTGGAAGAAGACATTTAAACTGATCGAAGAAAAGTACGGTAAGACGTTACAGTTTCGCGCGCTTAAACTTTTAAGTGATCAAAAAAAATCAGCGTACTTGCATGGGGATGACTTTGTCATACCTTTGTCGTTGAAAAACTATGACTTAGGAAACGTTATCGTTACCCGGGGATCATTTTTAAGCGACGATCAAAAAAACGAAATCGTCGATCTTATTAAGTTTTTGGTCGAACCCCAAGTGTATACTCTTCATTTGAAAACCACTGAAGAAAATATGCTAAGCCAAAAAATAAATGATGCGCGGGAAAAAAACAAAGTTGTGCAGCTATTTGATAATTATGAGGTTTACCAGCCACCTGCGATTAAAAAGCTATTGTCGCAGATTATTCATTTAAAGTCACATACAGTACAGAGCCGCCACAAGGTTGCTTTCAAAATTCATGAAATGAGCCAACGAAATCTATTTGTTCGTTTCCATGATATTGTTAACTCAAGCGCCACTGTTGAAGATCTTTTAACTTTAAGCGACACAACGGTATTCATCGAAGATATCGAAGTTCTTACAAATTCAGAACTGCAGCTATTGGAATTATTTTTAAGTCGCATCACGCAAGACAACTTGGATTCAACACCTATAATCTTAGTGGGCTCTAGCTTGCCGCTGGCTTCACTTGAATCTAAGGACTGGAACACACGCTTGAAGAATGATTTAATGGGATTCTACTTCGATATTGACCGCGTTCCATTGGCACAACAAACAAGTCACGAGATCCTTGACCTTTTGTTTTTTGAACTAAACACCGAGCCTATGGCCTAGGCTTGCATTCTAGAAAAAGCAATGACACCATATCGTAATGAAAATGGTGTCAGATCTTAGCAATCCAATCTCGAAAAATATTGAACAATGGGTTCAAGAAAAAATTCAGTCTTCAGATGAATTTTCTATTTACCAACTAGCTGGCGATGCCTCTGCCAGAAAATACTACCGAATTATCGCTGGCGAAAAAACCTGGATCTTAATGTTCTGGGAACCCTTCAACGAAGCTAACTACCCGTTCCTAAGCGTGCAGAAACATTTTAAATTAGCATCAGTCTACGTGCCGAACATTCTTGCTGTAAATGGCCAACTGGGTGTTCTGCTACAAGAAGATTTAGGCGACTTAACATTAGAGCGAAAATATTTAGAAAATACCAACGAAAAACTTTCGAAAGCTTTCTACCAACAGGCTGTCGATGAGATTATAAAAATTCATGACCACGCTACGGTGTTGAAAAATCAGACCTCAGCGACAGAAATTATGTTCGATACCGCCAAATTTATGTGGGAAATGAATTATGCCAAAGAGCATTTAATTACAGGACTTTTAGATTTTAAAATGGACGAGCGCAAATCTGCCGCATTGAATAAAGTATTCACTCATTTTTGTGAACGCCTACATCAAGAACCCAAAGTTATTTGTCACCGCGATTATCATTCTAGAAATATTATGATTAAACTTGGCCAAGTGTACGTTATCGATTTTCAAGATGCGCGCCTGGGCCCCGTTCAATATGATTTAGTTAGTTTATTTAAAGATTCTTATGTCGAATTAACTGATGATTATTCGCATTCGCTGATGAATTACTATTTTGAAAATTCTAATTTAAAGAAATCGAAGAATTTTAGTTTGGAAAAATTCAACACGATGTACGAACTGCAATCTGTGCAGCGGTGTCTTAAAGCCTGCGGAAGTTTTGCTAGCTTTATGAATACCAGGCAGGATAAGCGCTATCTTAAATACTTACCGAACACGTTAAAAAAAGTAGCTCGCTCGTTGTCGCATTTTCCTGAATACCAAGTGCT
>JAYTMU010000256.1:0-4860 GCA_043728195.1 Bdellovibrionales bacterium | reverse complement strand
GGCAATGAACGATATTCTCAAATAGCTTAGTGGCGCAGTGTTGCAGATCCATCAGACTCCAGGCGTAACTCTGCCTCAGATAAGTTTTTATCACTTGCATCAGGTGCTTTTACAATCTGATCAGCCTCGATCATGGCATTTCGCATTTGTTCAGTTAAACTCGCAAGATTGCCCGGAGAATGTGGAATGAGAATTGCGTTTGTTCTAGATGATGCTCCGATATCTTTCAACATATCGAAATATTGTGTCATCAACACAAGATTCATGACGTCTTTTGCTGTGGTTCCAGCGACAGCTTTTCGGAACTCATCTACAGAGTCACGCAAACCCGCAACAATAGCTTGTCTTTGATCGGCAATTCCGCGCCCTTGGAGAGCCTTACTCTGAGCATCGCCCTCGGCAGCTTTCACTTTCATAATCCGATCTGCTTCGCCCTTTTCAGTAGCAGCTACCCGCATACGTTGAGCCGCATTAATCTCATTCATTGATTCTTTAACTCTTGCATCAGGATCTATGTCAGTAACTAGCGCTTTCATGATTCCATATCCAAAACCTTCCATCACCTGGGCAAGCTCACTCTTAACAATGTTTGCGATATCATCTTTTTTTGCGAAAACATCATCGAGCTTAATTTTTGGCACTTGCGCCCGAACGACATCGAATACAAAAGATGTAATCTGCCTTGTTGCATCGTCGAGTTTATAAAACGCATCGTATACTTTTTCTGGCAAGACATAATATTGAACAGCGACCACCATTTGCACGAATACGTTATCTTCTGTTTTAGTCTCGATTTTAACGTCGAGTTGCTGCACGCGCAAATTCACACGTTCTACAACTCTATCCACAAAAGGAATTTTAAAGTGAAGTCCAGGGCCGGCTTCCCGCAAAAATCTTCCTAATCTCTGAACGACAGCAGTGGTCTGCTGGTTTACCGTGAAGAAAGTATTGGCTAGTAAAAATACTGCAAAGATGGCAATGAAGAGCCCAATTAAACCGGCTCCAAAATACGGGGTAATGTCAAAAAGTTCGGATGCCATACTCGATTCTCATTTCCGCGCCTTCGCGCATTGCAATCTTGGTTTTTATCTAATTCGCGACTAGCGCCGATCGAAAGCTGCGGTTAAACAAAGTGTTTTGGATCTTAACACAAGTTAACAATGCGCTATTCGTGCCATCTATAAAATTCAAAACAAACACAGAATGTTCAATTCGCTGAGTTTCCAGATCACGCATGAGCGACATCAAATAATGTGTCATAGCTTACAAGAAAAATATTGTTGAAGTCCGCGGAGCCTGCTAGCGACGGTATTTTCAGAATTCGACAGAGCTAAGTTTTTTTGTGGATTGCGATTGCTAATATGTCTCATCTACGGGAAAATTAGTCTCAAAGCTTACTAGTGGATTTTTGAATCGACTCCTTTTAGCATAACAATAATGAAACCTAATATTGTCTAACTAAGTAAGTTTCGTCACTCTGCATGTTTACTTTGCAGCCGAACCATTTGGCAGCCTCGTGCGTGCACGCATTAAAATTCTATTATCTTGAAGGCAGTTTGAGTTCCGGTAGGTTCCCTGAAACAGGGGGCTTTTGGGAAAGTGAAGGATTCTAAGCCTTATTCTTTAGTCCCCTTGTTTCAAGGAATCTTTTTTACATTTACTGCGCGTTACCTGCATCATTGACGATTGTAAAAATACGCAAATACGTTTCTGCTAAAAGCTGCAGGCCCGGGGGCGCAAACTCTGTTTGTGCCACAGCTTGTGGTATTTCTGCAGTTTCGACTTTTGGGTGCATAAACTGAGGGACGGGTAAATTCATACGCTTAAATAGTCCTGCCATCGGGCAGCGTCCTTTTCGCAATCTAGGATGTTCAACAACTTTTTTCGCGAAGGCTGCCAAAGTTTCCTTAAGCTGCGCCGTTAGACTTAATTTGCCATTGGGTTCAACTTGATAAACCGACTTCAGATAGTAACCTGAAATAGAGAGCGGTGCATTAAGACCCATTGTTAATCGCGACGTGAATTCGGCAACTAGGCCGGTCTTTTGATCTGCACTGTTATTAACGATCATACGAAGCGCATCAGCGCCCGTCGCTGCTCCGTCGATTTTTTCACCCAACGTGTTTGACAGAAATTGGTGAAAAGAAAGAATTCCTTCCAGCGCTCCTGAGACTGCTGCCGTTTTCGGGTCCGTTTCCTCTGAGGAAGCCATTTTCACTCGGCCGACTTCTTCTGAAAAAAGTTTCAAATTTTGTTGGTAAGCTTTGGTTGCCATTTCGCGAAGCAAGGGGTCATTTCCCACAAGTTCCATCATGATCTGGGTGGTACGTAACAAATTTGCCGAAAACTTTTGTCCGTAGGCATTCACCGGAGTCGGAATCGTCGAAAGCATTTGAAAAAAAATGCCGAAGTCTTTGACTTGATTCTGCGATGGTTCAATCCAAAGCGCCTTATTACTTGCGTGCATTGCAAAGGCTGGATTTGTTTGCCATGAATAAAACTGGTTATTGCCGGTGCTTATAGAGTGCTGAACAATTCCCTGAGTTCTTGATCCCCAAGCGGACTGAGCGTTCATGATAGGGTAGCGGGTATTTCCATATCCGATTTGATACTGAGTTTCGTTGATCGGGTTCGTGGCTTGATAGTGACGAAGTTTTTCAAGGATTTCTTTAGCCGTAATTTTTTGTCCCTGGTCGTGTATACGTTCCATCAAGGGATAGAATGCGTTCTTTAATAGATCATGAATGACAGTTGCTTTTTGCTGCTTCGGTAGCTTTTCGGTTGCACGAAACGCATCATCACTTGAGATAACTTCAGTTGTAAAAAGGCCATGACACAACTCGCGGGCGTGTGAAGCCATTGAAATTTGAAGACATAGAAGCAAAAGGATTTGTCGGTACACGGTTCGTTTTAATTGCATAAGTCACCTGCCAAGCAATACCATGCAAACCATGATCCTATGCAAGCAACTTATTAATCAATTCATAAGAGATGAAGGCGTCACGAACAAAAATTGCCGATGTTTGTAATAAGTTTGTCGTCTCAATTTGGGAAATGTTTTTTCTGACATGGCTTTGTAGGACGCAGTGGTGGTGAAATCACACCGGGATAGTACGCCGTCTTTTTTTCGTTAGACGGAATCATCAAAAGTTTTAATCAGCCTATTAAAGACATTAAAGATTATGAAAGCCACATGGGAAAGGCTCATGATATCATGATTGCCGGAGCAACTGAAGCGATCATGAATGGTAAAGACGTCGTGTTTGATATTGGTGGACCTTGGCCAAGGGTAAAGGAATTAGCCGATGCTTCCAATGTAAAAGTTGAAATCTATCACTTTACGATGACAAAAGATGAATTTGATAGTCAAAACCCCGAACGTGATACGCCCACACTAGGTCCCGGTTTGAAAATTATAAGGATCGGGTAGTAAGATGTCCAAATGAAAATCGAGCATGAAAAAAGCAAAACTGTTTTAGGAAGCAATGTTAAACTAGCGACAACATTTTCGTCGCGGCTACGAGGATACATGTTTTATCCAGTCCCGCCGATCGAATTTGACGGCATATACTTCCCCAACTGCAAATTTGTGCATAATTCATTTGTTCGATTTCCTTTGGCCGTGGTTTTTATAAAAAAAATAACACTGTGGTAAAAGTAATTCGCGGATTTAAGCCCTGGCGATTTTCATTGATTTATTTCGGTGCCGCACGCGTAATCGAATTTCCGGCTGGAAGGCTGCCCGCAGGTTTAGGGCCCGGGGATCAGCTGATACTGGAACGTTAATCAATTAGAAATCCTAATCCATTTCTTTCCGTACAATATGGTAGTTCCTGGAATAAGTACAATTAAAAAGTTAAAAGGCGCTAGAACAATTAATCTACCCATAATTTTTAATGCAGACGAAAAGCTAAAATCAGATTCTGGGCATTTAATTACACGGATCATATCTTCAGTTTTATAAGCCTTAGCAATAACATCGGGATCTCCCAGCTTTTGTCCGATTTCAATTTCGCTTTTGCCATTAGCAAGGCCAATGACGAAGTGTTCGCGGTAATCAGCCAAAATTTCTTGAATGCGGGCAATGCCATTAGTTTGTAGGGCGATTTCTAACTGTTTTAAATATTCATTTTGGCTCATTTGTTATCCTTGATAATTAGTTTTTCTATTTGCTGATTGAATTCGACCCATTGCTTAAACAGTGTCTTTTGGTAATCACGACCCACTTTGGTAATTCTGTAGTATTTGCGCGGAGGGCCTTCATTAGATTCTTGCAAATACGTTTCAAAATAATTTTCTTCGGTCAAGCGTCTTAGAATTGGGTATAGCGTGCCTTCAGAAATTTCTAGAATCTTAGAAATCTCTTCGACAAGTTCGTAACCGTAGTAGTTCTTGCGACTGATCATCGACAGAACACTTAATTCTAGAACGCCTTTTTTAAATTGTGCATTCATAAAACCTCAGTTTTTATTCGTTGGGTGTACTGCATAAGGCCAGATACTGTGCGATGTCAAGTACATAGTATAAAATAGTAGTGAGTATGCAAAGCTTGTAATGAAGGCAGCATTAGTTAGTTTTAATCTTTCCCCATTTCCCCATTGCCAGATGGCGGTAGTGCTCGCCTCGGCTTTAAACCGGCCAAATGTCGACACTGTAGACACTCAAGCAGCTTAGCAAAGTCGTCATTGGTTTCGGGCGGGGAATAAGAATTGAAACGTACATACGCGCTATGCAAATGCTACCACTTATATTTATTTTACTTTCGCCCTTGGTCTATGCGCAGAATCAGTCCTGCTACTTAAAAATGAACGAAGGCCAAAACTATCAGATTACTGATTTTCAAACACAAAGAAAATCGTG
>JAYTMU010000255.1:0-1526 GCA_043728195.1 Bdellovibrionales bacterium | reverse complement strand
CAGATCAACAATTACGAGGATGAAAATTCTAAGTTTAACAAAATCGCGATTGATCTAATCCGCAAAGAACGTGAAGCACGACTTAAAATGCTGCAAGCAAAGAACGAATTTAATGCTTTAAAGCGTGATAAAGCTTCAAGCTCTAAGATTCAAGCTAAAGAGCAGCAATTTTTGGCGGTAGGTATTGAGCACATGATTATCAGCCGTGCGCGTGAAGGCGTTAAAAAAGTTCGAATGGAAGCTGTAGCAAGGCTTGATAAAGAAAAAGATGTATTACGCGTGAAAGCGTCAAAGAATTTGCAAACACGTTTCAATGATTATGTTACCTCACTTGGTAACTTGGTCGATCAAAAAGATGTATTATCTTACGAGATCTACTCGGGCGCCGGAGATCACATCCGCTTTCAAATGGCTGGTGGAGAAATTTCTGAGCGTGACACAGCCTCTTTGGCTTCTGCAGAAAAAGAAAGTTACAAATGGAAACATGCTGGCGAAGTTTGGGATGATGAACTTGGCCACTATCGATCGTCGTTAAAAAATGTATGCCCAAGCGAAGAAGTCGCACAAAAATAAAGGAAGAAACAAATGAAAAAATTAACTTTAATTACACTAGCAACTTTTACCCTAACCGCCCTAAATGCTCAGGCTGAATCCATGTCAGCAGCGGATGGTTTAGATAAAATTAAAACCAACGTACAAAATTCAAAAGCGAATCAAAAAGAATATGATCGCAATTTGAAAGTTGTAAGTAAAAATTTGGCCGAAGTAAATAAGGCAAAATCAACTTACTTAAAACAAAAAGAAACTGTTTCTACAGAAATCGTAAAAAATAATGACTCGTTGAAAAAGGTGCTAGTACAAGAGCGCGATATCGCAACCCTACTGACGCAAGAAAAAGAAAAATTACAAGCTGAAGCGAAACAGTTAGAGCAACTAGAAAAGATGACAGCGCAAATAAAACAAAATCAAGTGCAACGTGAAACCAACATTGCGGAATACCAAAACCAATTACGTATGACGACCGAAGAGAAAAAAGCCTGGAAGGACCGCGAAAGCGAATTACGCGCGCAAGAAGCTAAAACAATTCAGTCTGTTCGAACGATCGCATCAGAAGAGTCAACTTGGTCAAACAAGAAAAAAGGCTACGAAGGCGAGTTAAAGCGTTGGGGTGCTGAGGCTGAAAAACAGCAGCGTATTCAAGACACGTATCAAGGTTTAGCAGCTCAGAAATAAATTTTAAAATTTGAGACTTGGACTCATGAGTTTCAAATTACGTTAACCGAGGCGTTATATAGTTTCCTTAGGTTTGCTCTTTCCGATAAATTAAAACTTCCTCTGAGACTTGTATGCCTATAAATCAATGCCATTCACTTAAGATCCGACGTATCTGCATCCATGCAATCGGGGACCAGTCCCCGAGCCCCAGATTCCACTGCCATCGTGGCAGTGGAAGAGTATGACACTCAAATATTATCTACGAAATCACCCCAAAGTTTTTTTTCTTAGCGAAAAACGGATTGGACCCG
>JAYTMU010000254.1:0-4330 GCA_043728195.1 Bdellovibrionales bacterium | reverse complement strand
AGTACTGATGTTTATCGAACCATAGTTGTAAGTCGTCGCATCTGAAATTACTAGTGTGGCGCTGGTATTGTTCCAAAAACCAAATGGGATAATGATCTGGGTCCAGCTTAACTCTGCCAATACTAAAACAATTAAAAAGGCTAAAGTTTTCACTCTTACATATACTATCATGCTTTACTTGGCACGTATACAAGATTTAAACATGACACGCTTTGAGTCGCTCAATTAGCCAATAAAGGTGTGGGTAAAAAGGTTCAATAGGTTACCTCATTATCTGCACTGGCGTTTGCAAGCGCTATTTTTGGAGCATTATACTTTTTCTACACAAAAGATCCCGATAAGATTTTCTATTTTTTACTATGCCATCTTTTAGCCGGCATTAGCGGAGTTATCTTAGTATTCATTCTTTTTTGTTTTATCAGTCGCAGCACGCAAATTGTTAAATCTACTAGGGTGACAAGTATTCTTATTTTTTGTTTTTTTTCTATCATGATCATGTATTTTTATCTTCCTAGCACAGCATTAACACTTGTCTATTATTTGCTGGCAATATCATTTTTAACCCTATTTGCAGGAAATAGCGTAGGACAAGCAGGAGCGGTATTTTCTACTTTAGGAATTGCTGTTGTGACGTTTGATCAATTGCATAAAGTAGCAAACCTAGAACTTCTGATTTTTTCGTCATTGGCATTATTTTTTAATTTATTAACTGCGCAGATTTGCGAAATTTCAGTGCACTTAAAAGCAAACGAAGCGCATTGGAAAAATGAGACTGAAAAACTAAAAAGACTGCAGAATAGTTTTTTGGCCAACATGAGTCATGAACTAAGAACGCCACTTACCGCTATTATGGGTTACACAGACATTCTTATAAGTCGCCATTTAGAGGAAAATGGATCCAGTGATGTTCCTGTTGAGCTTTCAGTCATGAAAAAAAGTGAAGACAACTTGCTAGAGGCATTAAACTCTATTTTTGATTTTTCCAGAGTTCTATTAAGTGAAAAAATTTTGGCTCAAGATGAAATTTCTGTGGCTAAATTCTTTAATGAGGTCTGCGCTCCGTTTCAACTGCATGCAAAAAGCAAAAAGTTATTTTTACGACTTAGTATCCAAGGATCAGTTCCAGATTTTATAAAGTCGGATAAGATTGCAATAAAGCAAATTGTTATCCATCTATTAGAAAATGCTATAAAGTTCACTCAGCGGGGTGGGATTACATTAAAGGTTGATTTTCTGCAAATTGATTTAAATGCAAAATTACATTTTTCTATTGAGGACACGGGCATTGGTGTTGCACATGAAAAAATTCACGGACTGTTTACTGCGTTTTTTCAAGAAGAGTCTTCAATGTCTAGACGATTCGGAGGATTAGGGTTGGGATTAGCATTTTGCTCAAAACTTATAGATATGCTTGGCGGCACTTTAAGCGTGAAAAGTCAAAAAAACCGGGGAACTCGTTTTGATGTAGAAATTCCTGTCATCGTGACTTCAAAAATTGAAACAACATTAAATCAGGTTGATATTTCCAACCACGATAGCCCAGTGCTGAATTCAACTCAAAAGAAAGTACTTATAGTGGATGATACTGCTGACAATGCAATTTTGATGTCCTACTTTTTGAAGCAACAGGACATGGCAGTTGAATGTGTGGAAAACGGAAAATTAGCTGTAGACATGATTTTCGAGAAAAAAAATGTATTTGATTTAGTTCTTATGGATATGCAAATGCCCGTCATGGACGGTTATCAAGCGACAAAAATTTTGCGACAACGTGGATTCAAAATTCCGATTATTGCGGTTACGGCACATTGTGCTGAGGGTGAAAAAGAAAAATGCCTCACCTCTGGCTGCACTGATTACATATCAAAACCTCTTACAAAGAAAACTTTCATTGAAAAAGTAAGCTCTTCACTGAAAGTATAGACTGTTACATATCTTCCCCGCTGAATTCCAATTCACTTTTCGATAAAATGCTTGTAGGCAGGAACCCGGGTTTTGCCTGAAGTTGTATCAACAAGTGAGGTTACCCTGCAGAAATGCAGGTTTATTTCTTTTCAAGTCCGCGGCTTGAGTCCCGCCATGAACCGTTAAAACCCTAAAATCCTCTTAAATTTTTTAACTATTCGATTAATTTTGCCTCGGAAGGTTCACGAAACCAGTTTTTCACTTCAATCTCTTTTAGTGTGTTTTTATAAACCGAGAAATCTAAATTAGAAAATTTATAAGCTCTGGTTATCATCTTAATAAGTGGATCCGGTCGATCTCTGCGTGTCAACGCCCGAAGTCCTGAAATATAATCGTCACGAAAGACGTTGGGGATAATAATTGTAGAGTTTTTTGTCGAGTAAAGTTCCGCGTTCATCATAATTCGACATATTCGTCCGTTGCCATCACCAAATGGGTGGACTTCCGAAATTAAGAACATAATAAAAATCGCGCGCGCCAGGCCTTCTGGCAGATCGACATATCTTTGAAATCCCTGCTCTAATGTTCCTTCGATATTTTCAGGATGTACAAAATGCGTATCACCTGCCCGGTTCGGCTTGGTTTTATATTTACCAGGTAAGACTTCAGGTCGGTTGTGCATTAAAGTGTAGTGACGCTCTTTAATAAGATCTTCTAATTCTGAAAAACTATGCGGTCTTCTTTTCATTTCATTAGGATCAGAAACAATACTAAAGGTTCCTAAAATATCGTGAGCGTCTTTTGGACGATCCGCCGGAACTTTCCCGCCAAAAATAATTTCTTCAGCTTCTTCAATTTCAAAAATCGTACCTTCGATATAATTTGAAAAGTATGCATCAATAAAAGCTTTATTTCTAAACTGATTTGGTCCTTGAAAGTTTTCTTTGAATTCAGGCAAAGAAGTTGACTTCAGTGTAGCAAAAAGTAAATCGAAACGACTGACCCGCTCGAAATCAAACGGGCGCTGTCGCGATCTTGCTTGTGCCCGAGGGGATTTCAAAGATTGGTTAGACCTAGTCCCTAGCAGGGCACTGATCATTTTATCAAATTTTTTAAATTCTTTTTCCCAGGATAATTTTTGAGAAATCTTTCGGGCCGCATCGCGAATTTCATTTAAACTTCTCTCGCCTTTTACTTGCAGCAAAGATTCCAATTTATTTTCCAGCTCTGTTATACCTAGGGATTGCCAACGTGTTACTTTCGTCGTCGAAAAATTTTCCAAATACGCGCGTGCAGCAGAAGAAACACGGAATCCTGCGAATTGCGGATCTTCAGGCTGAGCTTTTGGACCTCGTAAAAAATGAAGCGTTAATCCAGGATAAACCACCTGCCGATTTGTGGTACCAGTCAGAATAATTTTACTTTCAGGTGATGCCTTGAATTCTAAAGCGCTGCGATGACTTAAAAGGGCTTCGGGATAAAGCTGACTAACTATCTGTGTCCATTGGCTTCGTACGACGGCTTTTTCCTGTGCTTTCGCTACTGAAGTGTAAAGACGTGGTCCTATTTTGCGAATTTTTTTTTCTTTTTTTAGCTTTGTAAGCCAAGCTTCTTCAGCTTTACTTTGCGCCGGAAAAAGAAGAAGTGGCAAAGACTTGTTGGCGTTTTGCGGTATTGACCTTAGGGTTTTACGGTTTTTTTGTAATTCCATATAGGTATATTCGGTCAAAAATATGGAAAATCAAGGGTTTTATGGTATAAATAATCTGATTATAGGGTTTTAAGGTATTTTTAAAGATAAGGCTACACGACCTACCTCTTGCTTTTCTCATATCGAGAAAAAACAGAACATAAAAACATGATAATACGAAAGATTTATGATGTTACGAGAATCCTTAATGTGAATCTCTGGCAGATTTTCCCAATTTCACCTAAACGATCGTTGTATCCTAAAACTTTAGTCTAGTTCTTTCTGAAAATGGTTTGAACTTGTTCTGACATTCTCAATCGACACCCCTGAATCTAATTGTGAGCGAATTTCTTGAGCGGCCTCTCCGAAGCGGACATCGTTTTTATGTAATTTTAAGATTCGACCCAGAAAGATCTTCGCGTTACTTCCAGCAGCCGATTCAATTTTGAAAAGAGAGCGGCAAGTGCTATAAAGGCCAATTTACGACCCGATTCGGGACATTTGACACCTTGTAATGTTCAAATCGATTATAAACATTACATTTACATGTTTTTACAGGCATTTACATTGCATATGTAAAGTATGACTTAACTTTTGGCTTTACATACCGATATAATAGATATATCTAAGGAGACATATGAATTTAGACTTCTTAAGAGAAAAGATCGCTGTAACTTTCCCCAATATGGAGGAATTTGCCAACAAAATTGGTGTTACTCGCGGCTCTGTATCGGC
>JAYTMU010000253.1:0-9369 GCA_043728195.1 Bdellovibrionales bacterium | reverse complement strand
GAACTTTCCTGGAGATCCACTTTACTTATTGGCTTTTCGGATGAAATGATAACACTGCCAAACAAAACAGTCGCGCAAAGCCAAGTCAGCAATTATTCGCCTGAAGGCCAACCGATTTTACGTAGCCAAATCTTTAAATTTCCCTTTTTAGTAGATTACGAAAAAGCCATAGGTATACTTGAGCAGGCAGCCAGCCAAATTAGTGAAGTGCGTGCCCTACCAAGTCCATTTGCGTACATTCAAGAGATGAATGATTACGGTGTAACCGTAAAGCTTATTTATTTTATCGACAATTATGGGCGGCAATTTGTGGTCGGCGACAAGGTAAGTAAACGCGCGCTGGAACTGCTGCAGCAAAATGATGTCCCCTTTCACAGACCGACAATCAACGTCCATACGCAAAACCTAGAAGTGCAAAATGTTAAGTAATGTACCCGAAGCATTTAAAGATTTCAAAACCGTAGACCGGGAACATCCCTTAGCACTGCAAATTAGAAAGCAAATCACGAAAGCGCTAAGTGATTTTAATATGCTTCGCGCCGGCGATAAATTATTAATTTGTGCTTCCGGCGGAAAAGATTCATCTATCCTATCAATTCTTATGGACGAAATCCGTAAACGCGCACCGTTTGAATTTACAATGCAAGCTGTGCTGCTGGATCAACGTCAACCAGGCTTTGATGCAGAAAGATTTAAGACGTGGATGGCACACGAAAATATCCCACTTGAAATTATCGCCAAAGATACGTACTCGGTGGTTACGGAAAAAGTAACAAATGGCACTTTTTGCTCCCTGTGCTCAAAACTTCGAAGAGCTATTCTTTATGATTATGCAGCAGCCAATAATTTTACTAAAATGGCACTTGGCCATCACCGTGACGACATCATTGAAACCACGTTACTGAATTTATTTTATTCGGGTCAACTTGCTACCATGCCCGCAAAGCTACGTTCAGATGACAAACGAAATGTTGTACTTAGGCCCTTAGCCTACGTGGCTGAAAAAGATTTAACAGAGCTTTCACAGGTTTGGAACTTTCCAGTCATTCCGTGCAATTTATGCGGATCACAAGACGGCTTAAAGCGCCAGAAAATGAAAAAGCTTGTCACCGAGCTTGAGCAGCAGATTCCCAATCTGGGGGGATCGTTTTTAAAGGCCTTAGAAAATGCAAAGCCTAGTCATTTACTGGATCAAAAACTATTTAACTTTAAGGACTTATGACACCCCTTCAATTTTCTGCCTTAAAAGCGAAAGCGCAGGAACAGCGTTTCGATGCAGCTTCGATACGCATAACAAAGCTTAAAAAATTAAAGACGTGGATCACAACGAACGAAGTTCGTATCTTATTAGCGTTACAAAAAGATTTTGCAAAACCTCATTTTGAAACTAAACTAACTGAAATCCTGCCAGTTTTAGAAGAAATAAATTTTTTCATAAAAAATTTGACGACGTGGATGAAAGATCAAGTTGTGCCAACACCTTTTACACTGCTAGGACATCGTAGTAAAATCCGCTTTGAAAATAAGGGTGTAGTTTTAATTATAAGTCCTTGGAATTATCCATTTAATCTATCCATTGTACCCTTGATTGCAGCCATTGGTGCGGGTAATACAGTTGTAATTAAGCCGTCTGAAATGACAGCCTCGACTTCAAATATTATGTTTCAAATGATTGGCGATTGTTTTTTGGAAAACGAAGTACGTATTGAATTAGGTAATAAATCTGTAACTGAAGCACTACTATCCTATCAGTTCGATCACGTGTTCTTTACGGGCTCTACGGCTGTGGGGCGCTTGGTTTCAACGGCGTGTGCACAACGCCTGATACCCGTCACTTTAGAATTAGGTGGTAAATCACCAACAGTAATTGATGCCACAGCAGATTTGAAAATGACGGCCGAGAAAGTGTTCTGGGGTAAGTTTTTAAATCGCGGTCAAACGTGCGTGGCCCCAGATTACATCGTCATTCATGAATCGAAAATTGCCGAATTTACCACACGTATGCAGACCCTAATTTTAGAACACAACGCCTTTACGGAAGGCCGAATTATTTCTTTAGCGCACGAAAATCGGCTTGCACAACTTACTGCAGCTTCGCCTTCGATCAAGCAGCAATCGGTTACCTTAATTCCGCAGGCCAGTTTAGATCATCCGGCAATGAAAGAAGAAATTTTTGGTCCGGTACTGCCAATTCTTAGCTATTCAGATTTTGCGGATTTACAGAAAATACTGCTGCATTTTGAAAAGCCATTATCGCTGTATGTTTTTTCAAATTCCAAAGCTTTCACCGAGAAAGTGCTTTGTACATTCTCTTCGGGTGGGGTTGGTATTAATGCCGTGATTGTGCAACTGGCCAATCCGCATTTGCCATTTGGTGGCGTTGGCGCTAGCGGTTTGGGTTCTTACCATGGCTACCACGGCTTTTTAGAGCTTAGCCACCGTCGCAGTATCATCGAACAACGTCGCTTTCATTTTGTAAATCGGCTACTTCATCCGCCTTACACCAAACAGAAGATCAAAATACTACAACTGATTACGTTTTTTCAATGATACTTTTAATTGCTTCCAGTACATTCTTTTCTATTCGACCATCATAAATTTTTTCCATGTAGCTTACTGCATTTGCACCACTCATGGCTTTTCCACCAATTCCCAAAGTTAAGTCGATAAATATGTTTACCGCTTGTAATATTTTTGACAGTGGGTGCAGTTCATTTCTTTTTTTTGCAAAAGGATAGCCTTGGCCAACCATATCTTCATGATGTTCAGACACTAAATGTGCAACGTCTTCTGAAACACCGTTAATTTTCATCAAAATTTCTTGGCCACGCACAACGTGTGTTTCAAAGATGCGGCGTTCTTCCTTAGTGTGCAAATGGCGAGGCTTCTCTAAAATCTCGCGATCAATTTCTTTTTTTCCAATGTCATGATAAAGCCCAGCAGTCATTAATTTAAAAAGTACCGAAGACGATTCAAAAAACATTTTTTTAGCCACCATTACCGAATACAAAGCAACACCAACCGAGTGCGCATAAACATGATCCGAGTGCCGGTTCAAAAGACTTAATAAATTAACGTGCTCGTCTGATTCTGAAATAACTTCCATCGAGATATTTAAAAAGGTTTGTGCATCGTAAAAACTTTGTTTATCCACGCCAACAACGAAAACTTTTTCCATTAAAACTTCGCCAGTAAATTTTATGAAGTTTAATTTTTTTTCAGCTGAAATGTCAGATCGGTCTTTTATAATTTTAGTTACATTTAAATTAAAATTGACAAGCTTTGGAAAATCTTCCTTTAAAATATGTAGGTGTTTGATACCCTTAAGTTTGTAATACTCAACGCGCTCAGTAGGTATAACTTCACCCTTATTCACTAATTTTACACTCTTAGTTTCTGAAAGCTTAATATACACATCAAAATCAATTCGTGATCTGGCGACAAACTCGTCAATCGAAACACGGCAAAATTCAAGATTCTGTTTGGGTGCACTGGCGCTGTCCGGTTCTTTTAAAAGGCCAGCAAGGGTTGTTATCAATTCAGTATTTTTAAAAGGTTTTGAAATAAAAGCAGCAGCACCTAAATCGAAGGCAGTTTTAGTTTCAAGCAGCATAGAAAACCCGGTCATTATAACAATCGGTACAGGCTTATTCTTTTTCGACCACTCAAGTAATTCGATGCCCGTAAAGCCTGGCATTTGTATGTCAGTCAGTACCAAATCAAAATTATTCAGTGAAATCTGCTCGACCGCAGCTTTTCCATTCGGGGCTTCGCTTACGTCATATTTATTTTTTAGTAGATCGCAAATAGCTTCCCGAAAGTAGTTATCATCTTCAACAATAAGGATCTTTTTTTTATCCAATGGTTAAGCCCCTGTAGATTTCACTGTTTTAGTATGAATGAATTGGTATCCCGAACACAACCGTTTTCACGCAAGTTTAACCATTACCACAACTTACAAAAACCTTCAGTTTCGCATCTACTTTACCGATAATCTTAAAATGAAAAACCTGCGGCTTATCGAAATTCTTAAAAACCATAATCTAACGCCCGAGTGCACGCCAGACCCAGACCTGTGGAAATTATTTTTATCAGATCTTGATAGCTGGATGATTGAAACCCAGCATGATCATGTTCGGATTCAGCAGCACGCGATGACTTCGGCAAATTCCGTAACGCTTGGCGAACTGGTAGGTGGCATTTCTCATGAAATAAATAATCCCCTAGCAGTAATTCAGTTAAGATCTGATCAGCTTTTGGAAATGGTTGCTTGCGATGACTTTCAACCTGAATTCTTCACCAAATCACTAACTGGCATTAATGGAGCTACGCGAAAAATAGGCGACATCATTACAGCCGTACGTTCTATTTTAAAACACGACACAAATCAGCCCCCAACATTTTGTTCGCTAAAAACAATCACAGAACAGGCCATCGGTTTACACAAGCACAAGTTTTCGCGCGCAGGGATTAGTCTTGAAATTGAACCCGCAGACGATATCGTGGTAGAATTTGTGCCGCCCGAACTTTCACATATTGTTTTTTATTTGCTAGACAACGCGTTTGATGCCGCCCTAGACGCGCCTGAAAAATGGGTACGACTGCAAACCGGAAAAACCGATACAGAATTCTTTATTACCGTCACAGATAGCGGAAGCGGGATTGCAAAAGCAGATCAGCCGAAAATTATGAATTCGTTCTTCTCCACTAAAGACACGCCCGAAAATGCGGGCATCGGACTATATTTAACACAAAAAATTCTCAGCAAACACAATGGTCGTGTTCAAAATGTGTCAGAAAGTCCTAATACCCAATTTAGAATTACTTGTCCGCTGACTCAAGCTAATGATCTTATTAAACAGTCAAAAGTCAGCTAAACTAAAATTTTTCTGAACGATTTTTTTTTACTTCAGAATGTCGTTTCTTTTCATTAAGGCGTTTTCGCACAGCACTTTTTTTGGGTTTAGTAGCCACCCGCTTTTTAGGATCTACCAAGGCTAATCCAATCATTTCACAAAGTACTTTGTAGGCACGATCCTTATTACTTTTTTGATCGCGTTGATCTTCGATTCGAACAAGTATTTCGTCTGCTTGAACTAAGCGGTGCGCTAAGCGTTTTAAAACTTTTTCTTTTTGTATGTCCGATAACGATGAACCAGAAACCGAGTATCTAATCTGTACTGCGGAATTGGTGCGATTGACATGTTGGCCACCAGCTCCGGATGAGCGTGTCGAAGTCCATTCAATTTCAGTCCATGGTATCACTATTTTCATAACTATTTAATGGTGATAGTATTCGATCAAAAAAACAAGCCCCGACAGTAGAATTAAACTAATGCCTGATACCAATTTTTCGTTGTCTTCAAGCCAGTTCATTTTAAATTTAGTTAAGCTTTTCATCGATAGCCAGGTAAGTAATAACATCGCTGACAAAGTTCCTATGGCTAGAACAATACTAAGTAAAACAAAGCCTGGCCAACCAACGTGGACTGCAGATAAATAAACTGGCAAAAAACTTTCACATGGCGAAAAAGTTAATAATGACAGTAAGCTTAGGATAGCCCAACCATCTTGATTTGCTTTCTGAATCTCTTCAAAATGGTGATGTTGATGAGTGTGGTCACAGTGCGAATGTTTATGCCCACGAAAGTGCTGCGTAATTTGGTAAATTCCAAAAAATCCGATGGATGCACAGGCCACCGCTAAAAAATAGGGCTGGTATTTTTCAAAAAATTCTAGGCCCAAGTAAAAAATGACTGCACCTAGCACTGTCGTCATAATAACGTGCCCAAGACCCGCGATGAGCAGAATGGACTGAGTTTTTTTCCAGCTCCAGCGCTGCGTTCTTGACGCAATCACGAAAGGCAACCAGTGGGTCGGAATTGCGGCGTGAAAGCTAGCTATCATTAGTCCTGTAAGTAAAATAGGTAATATGCTGAAATGGTTCATCAAACAAAGAATAAATCACTATGGGTATTAAAAGCAAGAAAGCTTGAACCTAAACCGCAAACCTGCTAGTTTCCAATATACAACACAGTCGTCCTTTAGCGCAGTTGGTAGCGCATTTCCATGACATGGAAGGGGTCGTAGGTTCGAGTCCTACAAGGACGACCAATTTCAAACGGTCTATACCGAATTACCTTCGTATTACGGTGAAGTTAATTTAATCTTCGGGGCCAATTTTTCATCAATAGACTTATTCATGATTGCTAGAACATCTTTATCTAAAAGGGTATGCTCAGTCAGTTGCGACTGCCGCTTTAATAGCGGCACTAATTGTTTTTCAATCGAGATACCTTTAGCAATTCCATAGCCCGCAAAACCCACCGTACCCACTCCGGTCGAAAGCATCGCAATAAACGCAAGCAAACCTAATATGCCTGGACCGGCAATCGTGGCAGTAACTACTAGACCAATGCAAACTGCCAGTAATGCTAGTGTAGCAATCAAAAGCGTAACGGAATTAACTAAAGCAACATGCGCGTCACCAAACTTTGCCTTAAGGTCTGCTACGGCTTGATTCACTTTTTCAAGAGCTGCTGCTCGAGCTGAAATCTCAGCTCGTTGATCGGAAGTTAAACTAGAGTTTGCAACAAGGTTCAGTGCACTTTTGTATTTATAGTCTGTGCGAATTAATTCATTGATGTAAAGTTTAGACAAATTAAGTATGGCTTTAGTCGCTTTTTCGTTAAAGCACAGACGACTTAAATCGCTGGCTTCGGGACAGTAGGTTAAATCTTTGATTTCAAACTTATAAGGTGAAGGCATAAAACTAATACCAAGGTCATCACTATGAGTAATTCGCGCAGGCTGTGATTCACTTAAGAATCTTAAGAGCTCTATATTCTCAGTTGTACGAAGTACTGAACCTTCTTTCGTAATTTGCATTAAAAATGCAATCATTTCAGTTTGACTCTTTCGCAAAAACAAAAGGTCATCTAAATCTTCTGTGCTTGTAGTAGCCATTGCATTTAGCCCGCTTAACAGCGTCAGGGTTAAAAATAGGTTAGCTAGTTTTGGCATAAAGGTTTTCATATTCATCTTTTTACCGCCACGTATTTGGGATTAATTTCCTTTACACAAATTGATAGCGATCAGCTTTCTGTTTAGAGTTGCCATTCGCATACCCAGTTTTTTTAGACGGTAAGCGATCTAAGGTGTTAGAAATATATCAGTGTGCCATTTAATGGCTCAAAATTATGCGGTTCTTCAGGGTCTCCGTGTGGAACTTACGATCCGTACACATGGTCAGGAAAGTACACATGTCGCTTCAGAGCAATCAACAAGCACACTTTTCAGCCCGTCGATTGTAACCCAACAGCAGTCTACTTAGATGTTTGGTAAAAGGTGCGCCATTAAAGATTACGCTGATAAATGATAGATGCGTAACCAGATGTTTGGCCAGTAGTTGCGGATCTTAACACCCTCGCCCGCAACTCATTCTCAGCATCTAAGCTGTAATTTACAGTCGCCGATACCTCCTCACGGTTCTCATTAACGCTACAGCTTTTCCCATTTACTAAGTCCTTGTACGTAATCCAGCTTTTTATGTGGCTGCTCCACTCGCTGACGACGCCAAGTTCTAGCACAGCATAAAAGCTATCATTGTTTTGATACGGGTTTTTTTCAGCAACTACCGGATTAAAAAAAAAGTATCCGATATGTAAATTTTCTTCTGATCGCACTGAGTACCCTACCCCTGCCTGCGCAAAAGCCCCCAGTGAGCGATCAAATCCTAATACCGTGCGCCAACTTGGTTTTATTTCAAAGCTAGTCAGCGGAAAGAATGAAATGATATCCGCTATTAAAAACGACTGCAGTCGAAATGCCGCTTGGTCTTTTAATAAATGTAAATCTAAAAAATTTAAATGGCTCCAGCGCTCATACCCCGCAGAGGGGCTAAGTAAATCATGGTAACCAGCTTTAACTGCAAGTTCATAACCGCCGTCATTATTAACCCCAACCGAAATGGCTCGGTTCGGATGCCCCTGCCGCGGTGAGGACGGCCTTTCTACAGGCACCGGCAGCGCCGAAATTCCACCAATTTTCGCACGCTGCCGCAAGGTACTTTCCAGCGCTGGAATGACATCTTTAGGTAAATAATTTGCCGATGCAGTACGTTTTAAATAATCGAAATAGGATATGAGCGCGTCCAACACGCGAACAGAAGACTCATCTTCAATCATAAGATGATCATTTAAAATATTATGAAATCTTTTTTCTTCGGAAGGGCTTAAGCCTGTAAGTTCGGCTTCAAAACTGCGGCGAATTGACGGCGAATAAAACTCATCTTCCAGTTTATAACTTCTTGCAATCGCTTGATACGTTCCAATCGGTGAAACGTAATACAACGGAAGTTTATAATGAAAGCGATTCAAAAGTTTTAACTGCGGATCGGCATAATCAAGTGCCGCAAGAATTCGGTACGAACAATTTTCATCAAAAAAATAATAGTCAAAGTACGTTGTCGAAAATATTTCCCAGATGTGATCGGTCAATCGTGAAGTTTGTTCGTTATCTAGCGGAAGCTTACTGTACCAAAGATCGCGGCTATCCCACTTTACATACTGATTTAGCATTTGGTAAAATGGCTGAATTTGGTATTGACCCGGATATCCGCCCAGTAACCCTTTGATCGTGTAAAATAAAGACTTCTCTTCAGCACCGGTTGTGTTAGCGGAAAAATTAATTGCGTAATCAAGTAGGCCTGCACCAGAATCAACAGGCTCTGCGCGCGAAAACAGCAAAAAGGTATGCCCAAACATAGACGCTGGATTATTCGGAAATGAATCGCTAAAAACCATGTACACCCTAGAATCTGAAAAGGCTTTTTTCCATTTGTCGCGATCCGGACATGAAACGGACTTGAATTTCAAATTTAATTTCTTTTCAAGAAATTCCCGCCGCGTTGGAAAAGCACAAATCACGGGTTGTTGGGCATAGCCCCAGGGCTCTTCTGGATTATTTAAAAATTTGTGGTAGGTAGCTTCCAGCTCTGCTAGCGGCGATTCTTTTCCCTTCGCCGCCAAAAAAAAAGCTGAGCCATCAGCCTGACTTGTATATCCACCAGTTAAATTTTCTCGGTACTGAAGCTGATTATGCCAAACGCTATCCATAGCAAGCGTAGTAAAATCTAAAGATTGCGCAGTAGCTGTCGGCGCAAAAAGAAAAAGACAGGGAAATGCTCCTGCCTTCTTTAAAAACTTATAAAAATTGCGATTAAGACGCGCTACTGTTGCAAACACCCTGAGTAGTCATAACACCTCGAACCTGCTCGACCAACTGAAAAGGGCTTGTGCCCTGGGCAGGAAAAAAATGTTCATAATTTTTTTGAGTCATTTTAAAAAAGTTTTGCGCTGCATTTTCGCT
>JAYTMU010000252.1:0-19633 GCA_043728195.1 Bdellovibrionales bacterium | reverse complement strand
GCCGATTTTTCCCCAGTACTTGCTCGGCTTAGCGGTTTAGCCGTTAATTTTTTCGGAAGCTCAATACGAAAAGCGCAACCGTGTCCGGGTAAATTGTTTATTGTAATTTGCCCTTGCAGCAGAAGCACCGCGCGCTGAACAATAGTTAGCCCGAGGCCTAAGCCCGACTGATCAAACCCGGCCGAGGTAAATGGTTTAAAAAGATTTTTTAAAACATCTGGCTGTATACCGCCGCATTCGTCTTCTATTTCGATGATAACGTTTTCAGATGAATACCCGGCGCGAACTGATATGCGGCCACCCGCTTTAGAATACTTCAGAGCATTTTGAATTAGGTTTGCAATCGCCGATAAAACTAATTGTCGATCAGTTTCTAATTCAACTGAGGTTGTAATATCGTTACAAAGAATTTGGTTTTTATTTTTCGCTTCGCTTCGTGCCGTTATAATAATTTGATCAACCAAAACATCCAGGCGAAATTTTTCGATATGAACTTCGGGATCGGCGCGCATACGAATTTCAGATACCGCAGATGCAATGGCTATGTCTAAGCACATATTAAGATCGTTAAATTCCCCTGTGGTAATCCCCACTTTTCGTAATTGAGATAATTCAGTAACCGCTTGGCACATGGCGCCGTAGCCATGGACCACATGCGACAACGTGTAATTTAATCTTAACAATTATTTGCCATGTCCTGCCGCACCCTCGACGATTTTTACCTCGTTTGGTCCGCTTACAGCCCCCTTAAGATATTCAATAAGATGATTATAAAAAATCGGCAGGCCTTTTCTTAACTCTGCTGACGATGGTAACGAGCCTGCTAGCTTCAGCGTCTTCTCTTCGGCAAGTGTTAAAATTTCTAGACGGTGGTCTTCAAGAAATTCAAATAACATTTATACCACTGATCTTTAATTCATTTGCTGCACTGTAAGAGCCAACATGCTAACACTTGTAAACTGTGCAAAAAAATAACGGCAAACATATACTTATTGTTGATGATTCTACAGATAATCAAGAACTTCTAAAAATAATTTTGCTATCTAATGGCTACACGGTGCACTGTGCATCAAACGGTCACGAAGCGCTACAAATGTTATTGGAATTATCAACTTTGCCAGATCTTATTCTTTTAGATGCGCAGATGCCCGTAATGGATGGCTACGAATTTAGGGCTCAGCAAAATATGACGGATAGAATAAAAAACATTCCAGTTATAGTTATGACCGGTGATTCCGATACTAGCATGGGTAAACACATGAACGATCCGTGCGGAGTTTTAGTGAAGCCACTCAGGCTTAATTCCATTATAGAAACGATATCATTGTATTTGTAAGACTGAATGCAAAAGCGATTACTCGATCACGTATTCAACATCCAGGTTTAAATCGATCGGTACATGCTGACAGTCTGTTGCATCATTATCACCAGTCGTGATCACGCTAAGTTCAAATTGTGTCGAATTTGTCATACCTAAAATATTTTGAATAACCGTTTCACCAAAGTGTAATTTAGCTACGCCCTCGGTTTCTGTCTGCGGAAATTCACAGGCTGATTGTCCGCTAAAAGCACCAGCGCAGTATTGCTTACTAGGTACTGTGTCTGCACCCGAATTTTGCGCAGGCTTATTCAATAAACGGTTCCAATCATAGCGAAAAAATCCGTTCGCTGATTCAAGATGCCGTGTAAAATCTGATGTCGATGCTAAGACGTAATTATTTAAAGTAATAAAGACATTATCATCGTAATAAAATTTACTTACGGCTGAACTAGCAAGTTTTATGTTACAAATTGCTACTTTACCATCTGCGATGTTTGCAACTTGAAATACCTGGCGCTGTTCATGACGGGCACGTATTGATACATCCATTGTGCTTAGGTTGCCATTAACACCCCAGTCGCAGGCTTTACCAGTATCTGGGTATGACGCCGTCAAAAGTTTGGTTCTTAGCCTACCAGAAGCTTTTGCTTCAGCGCACGTATTCATAAGTGACTGTGGACTTTGCGGTGCTACAACCTCACTAGGTGCACCAAGTGTGGCGGCTTTGCCAGTAGCTGTAATTTCTGAAATCTGGATTTTACTGCAGTTGGTATATGTGACACCTAACATAAAAATGCCTGAGCCAAGATAAAGATACTTTCTGCTGACCTTCGATATTTTAGAACCGGCAAATTCTTTCATGACAAACTCCTGGTGCAGCGAAATGGTTGGTATCTTTCAAGCAAGTAAGTTCAATTATCGTTCCTGCGCTAAACTGACAGAATTTAACTGAGCGACAAAAATTGTCTAACTTTGCTGGTTTGAATATTAGATCGACATCTCAATTTGAGAATCATAAAATGGGATCCCAGTTACCAATTTACACTTACCCCAGGCCGTGCAAAATTTGAAAAGTAATTTTATTACAGAATACTAATTCTTGACTGCCACCGACCAGTGCGATCAGATTTTCGTATGCAAACACGAATTGTATTCGCCAAAGAAACCGACGTGCCAGATATCTTAAAGTTCATCACGGAACTTGCGGTGTTCGAAAAGCTAGAACACGAAGTTTCAGTCACGGCAGAAAAACTAACCGCAACACTTTTTGGCAAGAAAAAATTTGCGGAAGTTATTTTTCTTGAAGAAGATTCTATCAAGGTAGGCTTCGCATTATTTTTTCACAATTATTCCACATTTCTAGGGCAACCCGGCATTTATCTGGAGGATCTGTATGTCGGATCAAAGTTTCGCGGTAAAGGTTATGGCAAACAATTACTTTCGTACGTAGCAACCATTGCACTTGAACGCGACTGCGGACGCTTGGAATGGTCCGTTTTGGATTGGAATACGCCAGCTCTTGAGTTTTATAGAAAACTGGGCGCAACATCATTATCTGAATGGACCACACAACGAGTCACCGGCAACGCATTGAAAGTGCTTGCCGAACGCGTCTAATTTTTGAATGATTAATCTGATTAACTAACCACGGAGATTTCGGTTGAAATTATTTATAACGATATTACCCATTACATGGATATTTTTTTGTTTCACTTCATGTTCGAATCTACCCAAGAAAGTTAATGCTAACGAAACCCAATCCGTTTCAGGATTCGACTACAACTACCCAAGTTCTGGCGAATGGTTTCACGGGCAGGCAAGTAGCGGTATGCAAACAATTGGTAAAAAGCCGTCTGCAGATGGCGCCACCACGTTAGCTGTTGTTCGCTGGGGCCAAATGGGAATTTCAAGTAGTGAAATCGAAGCTGCACGCAAGCAGGGAAAGAAAGTAATTCCCGCTTATACAGAAGCGCAAGTACTAGCAAGTTTTCGCAAAGACATCGAAACCGACGCCGCGGTCGGACGGGTTAAAAACATACGCACGAATTTTACTGAAAAGAAGTATGACCCCAGTAGGATTAAACACATAACTCAGTAGGAAATTTGCAAAGTAGAACTAGCAGCGAAATTAAGCTTGAAATTGAAAGCCAAATGGGTTTTTTTCCTCCATTTTTTGAACCTGCATTTGATTCACCAGTGATTTTAGAAAATTTGTGGCAGCAGACTTTAAATGGATATATAAAAAATCCATTACCTGAACTATTTAAAGAACAGCTGGCAGCGTCGCTGGCACGATACTGTTCAGTTCCATATTGCCTACTTTGTCATAGTTCGGCACTGCGCCCGCTTGGAATGGGTTCATCCGACGTTTTATGTTTATTGCAGCAAGAACCTCCAACCGCCGACGAGTTAGCTCAGCAAACGCAAAAATTTCATACTCTTAAACTGGATAAGTGGCCTGCTGCAGGCAGCGAGGTTGAGATAGCTATTTTTAATTGCTGTGTCGCCATCTTCTTAAATCAAGATACGGAATCGTGTCAGGAAAAACTGCAAGCCGCGCTTCCGGCTGAGTTTTACAATCACTTGACGTTATACTTAGCCTATAACAGAACGGCATTAACCTGGGCCGAAGCTCATCCGGAACTTAATTATCAAAGTGATGAACGCGTCAAAAAACATTATGATCCGCTGATCACTACCGATCCCCGCCTTGCTGATTTTTTTGCGAATTACAAAGACCGCGTCAAAGAACAGACCCATCGCCGGACCTACTGGTTAACACAAGAAAATAAAGCTCTTTTTGAAAATGAAAAAGCACTACGCGTAAAATCAGAAGCAAACGAATCCCTTGTGCGTAATTTATTAAATTCGACTGCGGAAGGAATTTGGGGGATGGACACCGCTGGTTTAATAACATTAGTTAATCCATCAGCCGTAAAACTTTTTGGTTACAGCATAGCTGACGAAATGATTGGCAAAAATTCGCACGAACTTGTACATCATTCCTACCCGGATGGAAGTCCCTACCCCATGGTAGATTGTCCAATTCATAAATCCTTAAAATCAGGTAAGGCAATTCACTTAGAAAATGAATTACTTTGGAAAAAAAATGGAACTTCTTTTTTTGCAACTTACAGTTCGACTCCACTATTTGAAAATGGCATCATCACCGGTGCAGTTGTAACATTTCTTGATACCACTGATCAAAAGGCTGCTGCTGAAGAATTAAAGATTGCAAAAGACCGAGCTGAACTTGCTAATGCGTCGAAGTCAGCATTTCTAGCTAACATGAGCCATGAAATTAGATCACCGCTAGGAGCCATTTTAGGTTTTACAGATCTTTTAAAAGACGCTCGGCTAACCGGCGAAGAGCGAGAATACTTAGACATCATTCTTAGAAGTGGGAAAGCCCTAACCCATGTTATCGACGATATCTTGGACTTGTCTAAGGTTGAAGCCGGCAAGTTGGGTATCGAAAATATTCCGCTGGTGATAAAAGATTTAGTTAAAGATGTAGTTTCACTTTTTTCTGATCAAGCACGTTCCAAAAATATTACCTTAAACTTTACCTCAAAGTTAAATGCGGTAACTGTAATTTTGTCTGATCCTGTGCGTATTCGGCAGGTGATCGTTAATTTACTAGGCAATGCACTTAAATTTACCAGCAGTGGTAGCGTCAATGTCACCATAGATAGCAACGTACTAACTGCAACCACGAGCAAATTTTTAATTCGAATTACTGATACCGGTAGTGGTCTAAGTGCATTGCAAGCTGAAAAATTGTTCCGTCCATTTTCACAAGCTGACGAAAGTACCACGCGTAAGTTCGGAGGAACCGGCTTAGGGCTTGCGCTTTCCAAAAGATTAGCCAATGCATTGTCCGGCGATGTCACGATCGAAAAAAGTGCTTTAGGTATGGGATCGACGTTTCTTTTTGAAATCACAGCTGAATTATCTGTGAGTGAATCAACTGAAACCTTACAGATAACAGCACAGCCGTTTTCAAATGCACGACCAAAAAGATTAGCAAATCATAAAGTACTAATTGTCGATGATTCCCCTGATAACCGAATTTTAATTACCCATTTATTAAAAAAAGAAGGTGCACTTGTTTCGGAAGCCTCAAGCGGGTCAGAAGGTGTAACTAAAGCGTTAAGCGATACTTACGACATTATACTTATGGATATACAAATGCCCGGAATCGACGGCTATGAGGCCTTACGAATTTTACTTAAGTTGCATTATGATGTTCCTGTTATCGCCCTTACGGCACACGCGATGATCGAGGAACGCCAACGCACTTTATCTGCAGGATTTGCCGATCACATAACTAAACCCATAGATATAAACAGTTTAGTTAACTCGATAGTTAAAACCAGTCGTCATACTTCACCACTAGTATGAAAATTACATCGACTTAATAAAAGCTTCTGCTTGCGTGATAGACGCGTTCATTTCTTTCATTAGGTCTTCAATATTATTTTGAATTTTACCGGATTCTTTTTTAGTCCTGTAATTGCCTGTGTATTAAGATTGTGTTTCAAAAACAAAACTTGATCCTTTAGTTTTGCTAAAACTGGGTTCATCTTGACTTCAGACTTTTTTAAGACGCTGTGAAAATCACTGTATTTACGTTGTGTCTCTAACAAATTGCTGCTACTTTTGCTACGTAAGTCAGCCAATTTAATTTGCGCGATTTCACTACGCCATTCGGTAAACAGATCACCCGCAACAGTTTCAACTTGCTTTACACTTTTGTGCACTTCATTAACCCGTGATTCAGCTAGCTCGTAAGAGTCTTCTAGTGAACGGTATTGTTTTTCTAAATTACCGCCATCTAAGGCATAGATTACTTTCAACTTATCAAGCGCACTTTTAAAAGATTCACCTGTAGATTCCTGATCATTTTTTACGTTTTTAACTTCTTTTTTAAACAGATCGCGTTTTTCAATTCCGAAAAATTCATAAGCTGAATATTTGGTATCTTTCACAGCGCGTTCGACCGCGCTTTGGCATGAGTAAAAGAAAATCGGTAGAATAATAACTACGAGTGAAGATAAAATTTGCACGCACACCAGCTTTCAGCAGTTACTGTCGTTCAACAACGATTCTACGTCAACTGAGCTTTCCGGGTGTTAAAAAATCTTTTAGGTATTTATTTTGCACTATCTTTTGTAGCACATAGTTCATGGTGGAGATCTTATGGAAATTAATAAAATAAATGACATTTTACCCCAATTCAATCAAGCTGGCGACATTTCGACCCAATCGCTTCGTGACGACCTAGATGGGAACACAATGACCGCTGCAGTTGATTTTTATGAAAATTTAAACTTAATTACTTTTGAAAAAAGTCTGTCGCGACTTCAGGGGAATTATTCAATTCAGTTAAAAGTACATTCACTTGGTACGTCTGACCATCATCAATAAGCTTTAAGCTATTTCCCTTTTGTTCCGCTCCGTTGACACTTACCTTAATTTTACGTGGCGCATTTTCTAAATTTGCGCCCACGTTGTTTTCAAACATGATCTGATAAACTGAGCTTCCATATTTATACACGGCTTCAAATCGCGGAAGGCTTATTGCTTGGCACGGCTGAAACATTAGTGATGATCCCCGCAAATGAATTCCTAAGATCGATTCGATAAAAGCCCGATAATACCAACCCGAAGATCCCGTGTACCAAGACCAACCACCACGACCGATATAGGGCTCTACGGCGTAAACATCGGCAGTGATAACATAAGGTTCAACTTTATACTTCTGTACCTCATCTGAATTTTGCGAGTGCAGTAGTGGATTTAACATGCGTAAAAATTCGATGGCTTTATCACCTTCACCGATAGCTGCATTTGCGATTGAAACCCAAATAGCTGCGTGGGTATATTGGCCGCCATTTTCTCGTACGCCGGGCAAGTAACCTTTTATGTAGCCTGGATCTTTCGGTGTCTTATCAAAAGCTGGCGTAAATAATCGAATCAGCTGCGCGCTGCGATTAACCAAGTGGTGATCCACGGCCTGCATCGCCTGGCGCGTGCGTTCCGAATTTCCAAGTTTTGAAATTGCAGCCCAGGATTGAACTAAGGAATCTATCTTACATTCTTCGTTCTGACTTGAACCTAACAGCGAACCATCGTCATAAAAAGCCCGTGCGTACCATTCCCCGTCCCAAGCTTCAGTTTCGACCGCAACTTTTAAATTTGCTAAATGAGCCTTATAAATTTCTAATCTTTTTTCAGCTTTGTTAGCTTCGCAGTAAGGCATAAATTTTTCTAACACAGATCCCAGAAACCAGGCCATCCAAACGCTTTCGCCTTTGCCGGCGTGTCCTACCCGGTTCATACCGTCGTTCCAGTCGCCAGAACCTATTAACGGGATGCCGTGCTGACCCACTTTTAAACTGCGATCAATCGCCCGAGCACAATGTTCAAAAATGCTTGCAACCTCCAAAGACTTTCGGGGCTCCATGTAAATGTCTTCACGGTCTTCAGGAATTGCGTCCGCTTCTAAAAATTGAATCTGTGTATTTAAAATGTCCGTGTCACCCGTAGCATCAATATAAAAGCTGACCACGTAGGGAAGCCACAACAGATCATCAGAGAAATGCGTGCGCACCCCTTTACTTTTCGGCGGGTGCCACCAGTGAAGTACGTCGCCTTCTTTGAACTGATGAGCTGCTGCATTGCAAATAATTTGCTTTGAAAGTTTTGGATCGATGTACACTAAAGCCATCGCATCTTGCAATTGATCCCTGTATCCGAACGCCCCACCCGACTGATAAAAACCCGAACGCGCCCATACCCGACACGCCAGCGTTTGGTACAATAACCACGAATTGGCAAGAACATCCATTTCGGGAAACGGGGTTTTCACCGTCAACTGTGTTAAACTTTTTTGCCAAAAATCCTGAACCTCTGTTAATGAACTTTCAACACGTTCTTTCAAAATAAATTTTTGTAATTGCAAATTAACTTCGACTTCCCCATCAGACTGTCCTAGTAAAAAAACTATTTCTTTTTCTTCATTTGCAGCTAACGTGATTTCGCATTTAATCGCAACGCAGGCATCAAAGCCCGCGCCAATTTCACCGCCTAGTTTTTCATTTTGCAGGCCAATCGGATTTTTAAAGTGTCCGTGCCTTCCAAGAAAACTACGACGGTCGCAAGTAAATGACGTTACAGATTCAGACACGGCGGCATAGGCCACACGCTTTGCAAATTCAATGCTAAATGGATTTTGCGCTAAGAATGAATTTGGCTGGGGTCCCCGCTTAGTAATAACAGTATGAGCAGTTTTAGATTTATGTAGCCCCAGGACCCATTCAACGTACGAGGTAACCTCTAATGTTCGCTTCTGTTGACTGCGGTTTTTAAAGCGAAGCTTCGTGATTTTAACCTCATCATTTAACGGCACAAACATCGTGAGTTTTGTTTCGATCTCGTAATTGATGTGATCAAATGCTGTAAATCCCTGACCGTGCGTAACTAAATAATCTAAGTCCTGATTTTTTAAGGCAGGCGTTGGCGACCACAATTGCTTAGTTATCTTATCTTGAATGTAAATCACTTCACTTGGAGCATCGCTAACCTGGTCATTATTCCAAGGGGTTAATCTGTTTTCGCGACTATTTGCAGACCACGTGTACGAGCTTCCGCTTTCAGAAATTAAAAACCCGAATTCTTTGCTATTGGCGACCACGTTAATCCATGGAAGGGGCGTCGCTTTTGATTTTGTCAGATGAATTAAATACTGCCTACCATCTCTAGAAAAACCACCTAAACCATTGAAAAAATGCATTTCAGGAATCTTTAACGAATGATGTATCCAGTTTGGACTGTTTGCGACCACTGCCGGTTGTTGCACGCGTTGCGCCCGCTTATTTGATTTTAACCGTTGCGCCACTTCTTTTAAAGAAAATTGATCGGCTTCAAAATAGATGCGCGCGATGCTTTGTAACAATGTCCAATCTTGATCTGGTAGCATATCGCGTCTTAGTATGAACACTCCGCCATGCTTATTTAGCCAGTGGCCTTCGCCGGCTGAACGAACTTGCTGAAGAATTTCTTCAAATAAATCCAAGCGATATCCTGAATTTTCCTGACTGATCAGCACCAAATCAAACGCAATACTTTTCATACGTAATCGTGAATGGAAGCGTAACAGTTGTTTAATTAACCCCATGTCGCGAACGCGGCTAACCGTAACGACCATAACTGGCAAGTCACCACTAATGCCGTAAGTCCATAGCGCCGATTGCGACCGGCTATTGGCTTGCAAAATTTCTTCTTTGGCACGCGCTAATTTATTAGAAAACAACAGGGCACCGCACAACGTTTGAAAAATCTCAGCTTCCTGCGCGTCGATGTTTAAGTGGCGCAAATCCATTTGTTCGCGCGTCCAGGCCATTTCTTCCTCACGCATGAAGGCATGCGGATCATGGTATTTATCAACTAAACGTAAAGCCTCTTCGCGCGAATTTGCCACACCCGTTGCAAAACTTAATTTTAAAGACGAATTTGGAGGAAGAATAATTTTCTTTCTTAATGATAAACACGGATCAAGTACAAAACCTGTCGTATTCGATAACGATTTTCTCTTGGCGATAACTTCCGGATTGGTAATATCATAACCGCGTCCAATAAACTGAGCCCGACTTGTTTCAAACTGCGTTTTGTTATTGGGGTCTAGCTCTTGCCAATCAAGTGTAACCAGGTGAAACCCCCAGTGATCGGCTTCACTGGCTGAACGCTTTCGACGGTGAACCAGAAGCGCATCTTTTGGAGTTATAAATTCTGTTTCGATAAATAAATTACTAAATGCTGGATGCGCTAAATCGGCAGCATGCGAGGTCAGTAGCGGTTCAAGGTAGCTGGTAATTTCAATTGATCTTTTTTGATCCGTTAAATTTGTTAATGTGATACGACGTATTTCGGCGTCGTCCTCGGCAGATACGACGACCTCAGTCAGTGTGCCGCAAATATCATTTTCACAGCGAAATTCAGCCTTGTGTTCAGAAAATAATGCTGAATAATTTCTAGCACCACCGCCGCCGCCGCCACCACTAAACGGTTGCTTTGTGGCAGACCATGTAGCGTGCGACGCGTGATCATGTAAAAAGAAAAATGTACCCGCGGCATCACGAGTCGCATCTTCATGCCACCGCGTAATTGCCATATTTTCAAATCTAGAAAAACCAGATCCTGCTGCCGTTAATAGCACGGTGAATTTTCCATTTGATAGAACCTGCGTGACTGGATTTAGCGTTCTAACATCCGGTATTGCGCGCAGTGCTGACTTGGTCTTACTTAAAAAGTTTTCATCGGAATGCAGTTCTTCCGCCCGCAGCTGGGACATGACCACTTTGCGTGGAACGCGCTCCTGTAATAACAAGTCAGAGCCACGAATAATTTCATCCTGGTGAAACCGTTTTTGCATAATTCCATGGTGAAGAAAATTATCTAGTGAAACAAAAATCATTCCCTGGTGATGCGCCATGAAACTTTTTATGACCGCGCGGGATTGCTGCGGTGGTAAGCGATTTTTTGTATAATCGACGGCTTCGTAAAATCCAAAGTCAGTTAATAATTCGTCTTGAATTAGCCGCTTGATATTTTTTATGGCCGTGCCAGCAGAAACCACTATAGCTAAAAAGGTAGAGTACGGAGAAATCACAAGGTCATCTTTTAAGCCACGCTTAAGGCCCAGACCTGGAACGCCAAATGGTCCGTACTGATAATTCTGCTGCAAATCACGAGCATTATAACCAGATTCAGAAATACCCCACGGAATTCCCATTTTATCGCCGTAATCTTTTTGCTGCTGAATCACAGACAAATGAGTTTCATGCAGTAATGATTCGTTGTAATTTTTCATCACCAAAAGTGGCATCAAGTATTCAAACATAGATGCCGACCACGATACTAAACTGCGGCGCTGAGATAATAAAGTCATCTGTCTACCAAGATGAAACCAATGACTTTGTGGAACATTCCCCTTGCTGATCGCAATGAAACTGGTTAGGCGCGATTCAGATGCTAATAAATCGTAGAATGCATTGTCTAAACGACCGTCTGACACATTATACCCGATTGTAAAAACTTTTCGTTGCTCATCGAAAAGAAAATCGAATTCCATTGTAGTGAAAACGTCCTGCGCAGTTTCAGCTAGCTGGTACAAACGCGCGCTTAAGTCGCTGACAAAGTCGCGCTCGCCTTTGCGCTCTTCAAATTTCTCTAGCTGCTGTAACATTTTTAAAAATTTATCTGACCAGCCTAACGTTGCAACATCAGCCTTTAAACTATTATGAAAGGTTATAAATTCGCTGCGGATGATTTGCAGGCTGCCATTTTTTCGAATCAACGTCAGCAAAGCATCTAGGCGGACCGATGGGCCATAAGTTAGGTTTAATTTTTCTTGTAATACCAAAATCGTGTCAGCAAGACCTACCCAACTGTTGGCCGTAAAACTTAGTTTGCTTGCAACTTCTAAGCATGTTTGTTTTACGGCTAGCAAATGCCCTGCTAAATTTCCGCTATCGACAGTCGATACATACTTCGGATGTAAAGGCGCTAAGGACTGGGTGTCATACCAATTGTAGAAATGACCCTTAAATTGTTCTAATTTTTTAAGTGAAGAAAACGTTTTTTCTAACCGTTCTGCTAATTCAGCTGCAGTGATGTAGCCAAAATCGTAAGCCGAACACGTTGACAGCAACAGCAGCCCTATATTTGTTGGTGATGTTCGGTGAGCAATGACAGGCTTAGGTTCTTCTTGAAAATTATCTGGAATAAGCCAGTTATCTTTTTCGCCGACAAAGTTTTCATAAAAATTCCAAGTTTTGCGAGCAATCTTTCTAAGTAAATTTTCGTCTGAGTCCGATAGTTGATGGATAACTTCTTTACGAACGTGGCTAATTTGTTCTGCTAGGACCGGAAAAAGTGACCAAATCAATAAGAAAACTCCAGCCGCGTAAAACGACTGTAAACGCGTGAAAAAAACTAAAATGCAAATAGCGGTGACCATTGCAAATGAAGTCAGAAGAATGTTCTTTGAAAAATAGCCACGCTTACTTAGCCTAGATTCTTCATCTGCAGCCGAAACCCACTGCAAACGATTTTTTTTGGTAATTCCAATACGAAAAAGTGTTCTAACAATCGCATCCGTTTGCAGATACGACTGGTGCAGCAGACAAGCCATGTGCAACGCAATTTGGACGGTGTTAGTTTTAAAATCTCCCCAGATATTCCAGAAATGACTGGTCCAAGGAATGTCGCCCGAGTGAAATAAAAAACTATTCGTCGCGTGCGCATACGATGGCAGTGCCAGACAAAATAACACAGCTAATGTCCAAACCTCGGCCGCCCCCGGAAGAACTGTCCAACCTAAGATAAGCCAAAGCAAAATAAAGGGTGCGACTAAGCTTCGGCGCAAATTATCAACTATTTTCCAATGTGAAATTACCGATAAACTTTTTTGCGGTAGCCAAGGTAATAACTGCCAATCGCCGCGCGTCCAGCGGTGTTGGCGCTTCGCAAATACTTCGTAGTGGATCGGATAGTCGTCAAGAAATTCGATATCTGTAACCAAAGCGGTACGACAAAATAAGCCTTCAAGTAAATCATGACTTAAAAGACTATTTTCAGGAATGCGGTTGGCCATGCTGGCTTCAAATGCATCAACTGCATACAGCCCCTTACCTGTAAAACTGCCTTCTTTAAAAAGATCTTGGTAAACATCTGATACAGCTTTTGTATAGGGGTCAATTCCCGTGTTACCAGAAAAAATTCTAGAAAAGTAAGAGCGGCCAGAACTTTCTGGCGTCATACTAATTCGCGGTTGTAAAATTCCATAACCCGCAATGACTTGATCGCGATTGGCATTAAGCTGCGGCCGATTTAGCGGATGCAGTATGGTCCCGATTAACTTCTTAGCTGAACCCCGTGGTAAGTGCGTGTCTGAATCTAACGTTATCACGTACTGAGTTTTAAGAAAAAAACTTGAAAACACGGGTGCTGCAATAAACTCTGTGCTTACTGTGCCGCGCAAAAATTGATTAAACTGGTGAAGCTTTCCGCGTTTTCGCTCCCACCCTATCCACTTATTTTCAGCCTTGTTCCAAAGGCGTTCACGGTGAAACAGATAAAAGCGATCTTCACTTGTAATGGTGTTAGGATAGCGTTCGTTAAGTTCTGCAATTTTCTCTTTTGCAAGGCCAACAATTGCAAAGTCTTGCGGTTCGATTTTATGAGCTGCATCTCGGTAATCACTTAAAATTGCAAAGTACAAATTTTCATCTGGATTTGATAAGTAGCGGGTTTCTAAAAAATCTATCATTTTGGTAACTGCTGAAAGGTTCGCAAATAGCGTTGGAATGACAACGAAAGTTTGCGCCTCGGTAGGTATGCCGCCATTTAAATCAATTTTTGCAAGCACCCGCGGGGGCACGGTGCGCGTGATCAGCAAATTGACCACAGCTAAACAGCTGTCAACCAGCGGAAAAAATGCCGCAAAAAAAACTAAAACGTAATCGTAAGTGTCACTGCCTAAGTAATTTAAATACCATACTAGCGGTAGCGCAGCGACACTTAGTAACAAAAATAATGTGCCAAAGTAGAAATAGGTCGCTTGCTGATTTAGTATTCGCTGAAACAGTTCCCGAGGGTGTAAGCGGTAACCGAATAATTTTTCAAGCTCGGTCACGCCGTCTTCTAGCAGATAGTAGCCCACATGGGATTTAGCTATTTCCGCCGGATGCGCACTTAATGAGGCTGCTGCAAGTGTAACGCAAGCCTCGGCCACAGTTTGTTCGGAAATCTCAGTTCGTTTAGCAATACGTTCGATGACATGTCTGTAGCGATCGCGGCTGCTAAAATCCATTTTGCTGTAAGCGCCGGCTGGGTCTTGCGCTAAAATGGGATCAATTAAGTTAACGCTTTCAAAAAAATCGTCCCAGTCGATATTAGAAATCAACCGCATGCTAGTTACAATATTACCTACAGTTACCTGCGCTGACGCCTGAAATTGATGTTCTGACTGCAAGACGCTTTCAAAGGTTTTATTTTTTTCAGATAAATGGGCATCAAGTTTATCACAAATGCAGCGCACGCTAATATGTTGATCACGAAGTCTGCGTAAAAGCTGTAACGTGATCGACGAATCCGCAACTTCTGATTGTCCCAAAAATTTCGCTATTACAGACAGTTCGTCTGAAAAATTTTCGTCGTCACTTTTGCCAACTTTTTCTAGTACGCTATCAGCAAGGCGATTAGAGCTTTCAGCAATTTCATGTGTGTAAAGCACGTGCATGATGATGCGTCTTAAATTTTCAACCAAAGCAATACGAAGTACGATTGCAATAGCCCAGATTTCCCCAATGGTTAATGGGGATTCGGTCTGAAATTCTCGAATGAATCTTTTCAAAGTCTCGCAATCAATATGGCTATCGGTGTGCGCAATTACACTTAACGCTATAGCATAAACGCGCGGATAATTGGCAAGCTCGCCAACACTTAATTTGGGTAACTCGACGTAAAATTTTTCTGGAAGATCTTCTTGAATTTCGCGAACTTGGTCTTCGATGATATGAAAATTGTCGATTAGCCATTCTGCTGCCGGCGGCAACGTGTGACCTTTCTCTACCGACTCAGAAAATATTTTATAGGCTGCGACCAGATTTTTTTCATTATCTGCAACCCGGGGCAATAATGACTTTCCCTCGGTCACCTTTTTAGTAATTGGAATTTGCCGTGCTAAATATTTACCGAATTGCTGTAACCGATCAGAGCTGAAAATCTGATCGCGAATGGGCTCTTCGAATGGCTGAGTATGAATACGATCCTGCAGCTGCTGTGTTATACCCGTTGTCCCGACTGTGCCCATACCTGTTGCTTAGCACAGCATGGGTTGAAGGTTAAACTGAAGTAGCTTCCTTGAGGAAACTAAACGCGATTTTTATCTTGCAGGCACTTATCTTGCTTAGTGTTTTTACATAACAACTAAATAATCAAAGGAGAAATTATGTTTGATAGAAAATTAGATGGCGTAAAAGTTGCCATTCTTTCCGCCAGTGGATTCGAATACAGCGAGCTAACAAAGCCACGTATGGCATTGGACGAAGCTGGGGCTGAAACTCTTGTTGTTTCGATGAAACCTGGGCGCATCACTGGCTGGTCAGACTCAGAGTGGGGCGATAGTGTCGCAGTCGATATGACCTTAGAAGAAGCATCAGCGTTTGATTTTGATGCACTATTAATTCCAGGCGGAGTTATGAGCCCAGACAAACTGCGCATGAATGAAGCCGTTATCAAATTTGTAAAAACGTTTGTAGATGCGGGTAAACCGATTGCATCGATATGCCACGGTCCACAAGTGCTCATTGAAACAGGAATGCTAGATGGCCGTACAATGACATCGTGGCCGTCACTAAAGACAGATTTAAAAAATGCGGGCGCAAACTGGGTCGATCAAGACGTTGTTTCCGACAATGGTCTAGTCACAAGTCGAAAACCAGAGGACATTCCAGCGTTTAATAAAAAAATGATCGAAGAATTTGCCGAAGGCATCCACGATAATTCGCTGATGACGATGAAATACAAGGATAAACAGCCCAACGATCAAAAGTTTTTTCGCTAAGTCTTAGACTTCTGCTTAGCGTACAGGTCCTTTGTCCACATAGCAGAAGTTAACTTTACTTTTTTCTCTGTCAACGATGTGATTGTAGTGATCATCACAACAATTCATCGTTCACGGAGGAACTATGGCTTCATCTTCGATCTTAAAAGCACTAGCGCTTTATTCACTTATATTGTGTTTCGCTATCAATTCAAACGCTGCAATGGCCATCATGGGCGATGCAGGAAAAGCTGGAGCAAGTTTAGACAAATTAAAAGCATCAGTCACAAAAGAAAAAGTAACATCTATCATTATGCCCGGAGATAATTTGTATTCGGGAAGCTACCAATCTGTTTGGGACAATTGGAAAACCAGCGGCTTTAAATTTGACGTGGTCGCCATCGGCAATCACAATAGCGGTTATTCAAAGGAAGTTAATTATTTTAAAACACCCGGAGAATATTATTCTGTAGTTAAAGAAGGCGCCCGCTTTATAGTTTTAAATTCCGACAACACGGCTAATGTAGCAGAACAATTTAATTGGCTTAAAAAAGAATTAGCTAATGCGAAAGAAAGTTTAGTTTTTTTAGTTTATCATCATCCTACATTTACGATCTCTAGATCACACTTTTGGTCCGAGAAGCGCGCTTTCCAGTTGCAGATGCGTGAATTTTTCAAAATAAATCACTCGCGAATTGCGGCGGTAATTCTAGGGCATGATCATTTAAGTGAATTTATAGATTTTGGCCCTGTTCCAGTTATTGTTGCGGGTTCTGGTCGTGAAGTTCGAAACGAAGGAACCGTGGCGTATGACGAAGATGGATTTAGAATTCAATCTAAATATTTCGCGCCACAAACTCAGCACTGGGGCCTGATGGAAATTCTTCCAGGTGCTAAAGAAGCTTTAGTGCATTTTGTGCGCGTCTCTGATCAGAAGCGCGTGTGCTCTGCACGTTTAAGAAATGGTGAAATGATTCTAGAGGGCGAATGCCGAAGTGCAAAGACCCACATGATCGAACCGCTGTGCGAATAGCCAAACACTTAAATCAGACGCTTAAGTCAGTCAATTAAAGGCTTTTGCAGTTAGCGTCCGTTGCTATCCACTGTTTGCATATCAACTCCGTATCGTGCATGGTTTCACCATAGCGATACGAACCCTCTGAATTTCCACACTGTTCATGTACATAAACTTGAAAACCTTCGAATGGGACCGCCGGATAGCAGACGCACTTTGCAACGGGAAAATCACAAGCTATTGCGGCCTGAGCCATTACACCAAATACGAAGCTGATAAATAATTTTCTTTTCATAGACAAATACCTATAAAAACAGTCGCTTTTGGTCAACGTATAAGTTTTAACACTTTGGGCATTTCTAATATAAGGTCTGACGCCATCAATGACAAAGGATCATGTTTGGACAGCAGCCAGTGATCTGCAATGAAACCATGCGTAAATGCTCCTAAGCAGGCTGCTTTGACAGGCTTCAGCCCCTGGCTAAGTAAACCAGCTATGACACCTGTTAGCACATCACCAGTACCCGCCTTTGCTAAGGCCGCGTTACCGGATTGAATTTCATGCACTGTCATTGTCGTTGCCGATGCCACTAACGTTTTATGTCCCTTCAATAAAACAATGCACCCAAATTTTTTCTGAGCAAGGCATACAAATTTCTTGCGATCACTGCGAATTTCTTTTGCGGAAATTTTTAAAAGCCGCGACAGTTCGCCTTCGTGTGGCGTGATAATCCAATCAGCGGGTAAGTGAATTGGCTTGTGTAAAGTAGCTAGCGCGTTTAAAGCTTCGGCATCTAAAACGACCGCGCGCAAACTTTGCCTTTGCATACTTTTTATTAGCTGTATAATTTCTTTATGATTTTGGTACCCTGGCCCAATAGCTACCGAGCTATAACCCTCAAGCTTTGAAAATTTTTTGACAACAAGAAAATCAGGGTTTTGGCACGTCGGAAAACTACCCTGCTTATCAAAAACATAGACGTAGCCACTACCTATTCTGGCAGCTGCTTGCGCGCACAGTACAGCTGCACCCCACTGCCCGGTGGATCCAGCTATGATCAGGCATTTTCCACCCCTAGTTTTGTTTTCGTGCTTAAAGATATGCGGCAAATCGTTACGCGCTTGCTTCAAGGAATATTTTTTTACACTGGCCATGAATTTATGGATGCAACGACTGTGCCTCGTATGCGGGTAAAAGGTGTTGCTTTTCTCATAGTGCTCAGCTTAAGTTACATTCAGTAATAACACCTATTAAAAGGAGTTCCTTCGTGAAAACTTTTTTATCTTTAGTAGTTCCAAGTTTAATTATTTCAATGATGTTAATGGTCAACCCGGTAGCTGCCGAAGCGCAGTACGCGCAGGTGCAGGTTAAAGTTGAAAGGCATACAACCGTCAACGGAGAAGTAGATATTCGCCCTTACATAAAAAATGTTGAGCATTTTGTTGGTTTTCGATTGGTTGCAGTGGATGTCATTGCCGGAGCACTTGTGGACACATCAATAATGACCGTTCACATCAATAATACTCGTCAGGGTCAAACCTTACAACTTGGGCAAGATACGGTAAACTACCGCATTTTTCCAAATACTGGTTTTTTCATGGGACAGGGCGCAGAAAAAATTAAACTTCGTACGACAAACCCGGCTTATATTAAAAGCGTAAATTTAATTTTGACTCGCTAATTATTGACCCGCACACGGATTAATTTGATTATTCTTAAGCTGAAAATTATCTGACATCAGTGGCTTCCAACCGGCCGCTGATATTTGCGTAAATAGATTTCCAGGCTGTGACGTTACCGAATCCCAAAAACCATCTTGTGAACTTACACTACACTGAAGATGCGCAAGCGCATCACTGGGCAACAATAAATCTGTTACTGGCTTGGCTCCACGATAATTTTTAAAGAAAACATTTGCGATCGTTACCTTCGGACCTTGATTGTAAAACATACGCATAGGAATTCGGGTTTGACGGTCGAAATATATTTTATTAGCTCCACAACCCATCTTTGTATTGTGTCCGCCGTCATTACTAATAAGTGTAGACCACGCGCCATTCTGCATGATCTCAACTACAGTACCATCATCGGAAACTGTCGCTAATTCGTAAAATCCAACTTGATCGTTAGCACCTAAGCGCAGCTCGGTCTCCATCTTAAGCGCAAAGTATTCTTGTAAGATTGATCCTTGGTTGTCACGCATAACAACGCCTTTTGAGGTGGTAAATCCTTGATCAAAATTGCGAGACGGTACATTCACGTCAGAAAAATAAATAGGTTCAGTCACACGAATAAAGCGAGAATCTTGATCGTTAAAGTATTCAGTTGATAAAATCGCACCGCGCGCAGCCGTGGTCATCGCCAGTTGTGGATTTAAATAACGTAACTCAGCTTTCAGCCCTTCGGTTGCAACGGAACTTTGATTCGAATCAAAAGCTGCGCAAATGGCTACAGGCGGCGGCGTTGGTGGTGCCGCCACCACGGGTGGTGTTACCATAACTGGCACAGGTGGATCTACAACGACAACCGGAGTTGTTACCACAGTAGCCACCGCCTGATTATCCACTGCAATCTCAGCGGGTGTGGAATCAGTTTGTAGAACTGGAATACCTTGCGACGTATCTGTCGTCTTAATTTTACTTGCGGTGCTTGAAAACTTTTGCTGACTGCAGTTTTGAAACAATG
>JAYTMU010000251.1:0-1738 GCA_043728195.1 Bdellovibrionales bacterium | reverse complement strand
GCCCTTTGCAGCTTTAAAGGCTGGTTCCGCTTCTTACAATCTTGCATAAACGGAAAAGAATTAAAAGTGCAGTCTGGAACCTTAGGTGGACTTAGCATTTTACCTTTAATGTCATCCCATTTATCCAGAGCTGAATATCAAATTTTTCTTGGTGCAGATGAAAAATCGGTATCAGCCCATAAAAAAACGTTGCTTCCTACAGATGATATTTTTGAATTAAAAACAAAATTTGATTTTGCAATCGATTATCCTGAGGAAAGTTTTTACGATTTTAATTTACGCTGGTTGGCCAAAAAAAAGACGTGCGAAAAATTCTACTTATGTGCAAATTCCAGTTTTGAAGCTGAGCCGTTAACCCCAGCCTTGTTTTTTCTAGAAAACAATTCATCGCAACAACTGCAGGTGCCGATGTTTACTCGGCATGATCAAATTCAAAATCAGCTAGCTGCCATGGTAGATCCAGTTACGATGTCAAATGATGGCCTTAAACGTGACCTGTTTCCATCACCAAACATTGTTCCGATTAAACGACTAGATAGTGTTTCGCCTTCAGACATTGAAGAATATTGGAAATGTCCATTTAAGCTTTTAGTGCAAAAATGTTTTCGGGTTCGTGATTTGCCGCAAGTCGCAGTCGATCTTGATCCACGTCACAAGGGAAGTTTGCTACACCTACTGTTCGAGCATTTGGTTAAACCTCAAGAAACAGCTTCGATAGACCAATTTTTAGAAACCAAACGTGCAGATCTTAACATTTATCCGCAGGATGATTTGATGTGGTTGATTCAAAAAAGTAAATTGGCCCAAATTGGCCAACAGTTTCAACTTTTTGAAAGTAGTCGTAAAAAAGCCCTAACTTCTGCGACCGAAGTGACTTTTGAGATGTTTTTTAATGTGGATGCGGCCGAATTTGTGAACGCAGCCAATCATAATCCAAACCACACAATTAAAATCAGGGGCCGAGTTGACCGCATCGATGAAACTAGCAATGGAATTGTCGTTTATGATTATAAATCCTCTACCGGACATTTGAAAAATCATGGCGACTGGCTAAAGGAGGGCGAATTTCAATTGATTTTGTATTTGTTGGCTTGTGAAAAATTACTTTATACTGAGAAAAAAGTAATCGCTTCGCTTTATTATGATTACCGAAAATTTGAAACTGTAAAAGGGTTAATGGATGAAACGTTTCAAAACACGTATCTTACTAGCGGCCGAAAAAAGAAAAGTGTGATCGATGATGAAACGAAAGCTGAACTTATAGAAAAATTTGCGGGCCTATTGCAAGGTCTATTAAAAAAACTTGAAACTTTTGATTTCACCGCGCAGCCTGTTGATACGAAAATTTGTAACGATTGTAACTGGAGCAAATTGTGCAGAGCCCCGCATCTGATGTAATCAAAAATTCATTATTAATTCGTGCAGGAGCCGGTGCAGGTAAAACTACGCTATTGATTAAAACGTTTATCGAATTCTGCACAGAATTTGAAATCCAGCACAAGCGACTTCCGCGCATAGCAATTACGACTTTTACTCGGAAAGCTACCCAAGAAGTTAAAGAGCGCTTAAGTGTTAAGGCACTTGAAAAAAAAGACGATAAGCTATTTCAGCATATCAATAAAAAAAGCAGTGTTCACATTTCAACCATCCATGGGCTTTTAACGTTATTGGTGCAGGAAAATGCTGACCTGCTTGGTCTTCCTCAGAATATAAAAATTGTTGATCAAAACCTGTATAA
>JAYTMU010000250.1:0-1887 GCA_043728195.1 Bdellovibrionales bacterium | reverse complement strand
CGCTCAGAGGCAATCAAAGTAGTCTTTAATTTTTTGATCTGACGATTCTGCATTACTAAATTAACAGCTGTACCTTCTGGTAAACTTTTTCCGTTTTGCATAATTGTTGTCATCACTTCAGATAGCATGACAGCATCGGCTTTTGCTTGCGTTACAGCAGATTCAAAACCTGTTGGGTTTCTCACATTTGTTGAAATCACGCCTTCAGCATTTTTCAAAGATACTTCAGCTTTTTTCAATGTCATTGGCGCCCGGCGAGTAGCCCCATCTTTTCGCGCTCCGTTTACAATTGCTTGCGGAGTTGCAAGCTGAGTTAGCACCACAGCGTTTTTTTCTAATTCGATGTAGCGATTTTGTAATTTAATTGTCGCTTCAGCGCTTAATGTTTCTAACTTGTCAGCGCGACTACTTACATCGCCATCGACATCTTTAAGTTCGCTTCGAAGTTGCGGATGCATTCCAGCGCCAGCAGTTAATGCTGCTTGACGAGCTTGAAACAAAGTTGCTGCTTTGGTTTCGCGGTTTCCAGCGACAGCATAGGCTTGTTCTAAGTATCCACGACCTGTCCGTACGTCTTCTAAAATTTCGTCTTGGTTCTTTTTATTATCTAAATCAGATTTAGCTTCGTCAAACAACTTAACAGTTTTTTCAAATTCATCTTTTGCTAGCACATCGATATTTTTTAAAACTGCGGCATTGATGTCGGCGTCTAATTTGCCGACCTCTTCTTGCGGATTTGCCGTGTTCGGAATATCTGCTTTTTTCACGTTAGATGAACACGCAGAAATTAATACGACCGTTAAAGAAATGACCAACGACTGTAGAACATTGTATTTAGACATAAGAAGTCCTCCGCTTAGTAGAGTCTTCTGAATATTCACCTAACGCAACATTCAAGCGTAATGTTGTGAATTTGCGACGCTTAGCTTAACTTTTTTCTTGATCACCAGTGATTGCTTGAAAAAGAATCTGTGCGGCCTCAGCAGTTGTTCCTGCCGATTTAAAGTAATAGATAAAGTCCATTTTGTAATCGAAATCTAGTACCCGTATATGATTAAGACGACCGCCACGAACCTGTTTACGAATTGAATGTGATGGCAAAAATCCGATGCCAAGGCCTGCTTCAATAACGCGCTTTAAGGTACCGACGTTCGATGATTCAAACACAGACTGCAACGTGCCAACTTTACTTTTCAAAAGTTGATCAAATTCCGGAAATTCATTCGAAAAATGCACGTAGGGAATCTTTTTGATTTCATCTAATTTTAGACTTGGCGGGTAAAATTCATCTTTTCCAGATCCTACCAACCACATTTCTTCCTGAAATAAAATCTGTGATTTTGATTCAGGTAAAGTCACTTTAAAATGCTTTTCAACTTCTGGCAGAACTAAGATATCAAGTTCGCCCTTTTTGTAATTCTGAATTAAAGCCTCACCTGACGCATAATCAACTTTGATTTTGAAATCAGGATTATATTTTAGCAGGCGGCTAACAACGGGGCTCATGAGATGTAAGCCAATTGAATTTAAGGTGCCGATGCGTAATTCGCCACGTAACTGCGCGCCTACAGATTTAATTGAAATTTCAGTTTGCTGCACTAAACTTAAAATCTTTTTTGCATGCTCGCAAAGAACTTCACCCTGGGCTGTCATTTTAATTTGTTTTGATCCACGTACGATAAGTTCAACGCCAAGCTCGTCTTCCAAATTTTTCATTTGCTGACTAACTGCCGGCTGAGTCAGATACAATTTGTCTGCAGCGGCCGTCATACTACCTTCAGCGACGACTGTGACAAAAGTCTGGAGTTGCGACAAATTCAACATGTATCCCCCTTAATTAACGCTTTCTACGCTAACAAACATATGTATATAATACTAGCTAGTATT
>JAYTMU010000249.1:0-4714 GCA_043728195.1 Bdellovibrionales bacterium | reverse complement strand
TCCCGAAAGCTAAGACCATCGAAGATATCGAAAATCTAGCCGACATTATTATGGGTATCAAACCACTACCTGTACAACAGGCTTGATGGATCGCTTACTGATGGAAATAGCCGAGTGCAAACCTTTCGTGGATGTAGTGCTTACAACACCCCTTGAAGTTGCCGAGTGTTTTGCGTCAGCCGCGAAAGAACTACGGTTCACCTAAAAAATTATTTTACAAATCATAGTCACAAAACTGTTTTACCTGAGCATATTCGCGATCATCTGGGCACCTGAAGTTTCTATTCGCCGCAATAGGCTATTGCTCTTAGATGGAGAATAGGAATGGTAAGGTCAGTTTCAGTTTCTCGACCCGTAAAGGTAAAGGACAAACGAACTGGTGCTTTTGCAAAACTCACATCTATTCTAAACGGCGCATGCTGATTCTATGCTAACTCGAGTGTTTAAATAAAAAAATCTGCAAATTATCATTGTCAACCCGTACAGTCCGAACGTAAGTTGCAAAGGACATGATTGCACTTTTTTTTATTTTTCAAAGTGTCGCTGATGTGGACACTTCTTATCTTACCTGGCCAAAAACTGAAATCCCGATGCGGCCCTCGTTTTGGCAGACTCAGTATGATGGCCATGGGCAGGTCGTTTTTAAGAATAATGTTTTAACTTTCGCTCCACGTCCATTGATTGCCAATGAAACTACTGCAGCACTGCTACTTTCTACACTTGAAATTCCTGCAGAATCTTTCTATTTAAAAATTTTTTATGAAGTCACCGAGCAGTACCGGCCAGTTCCAAACTCGTGGGAAACACTTTGGATTTTTTGGGCTTATCAGAAAAATGGCCCGCATAAAGATACTGCCTATTTAATTGCTAAAAAAAGTGGATATGAAGTTGGTCATGCTTTTTCTGAAACAGGACAAAACTTTATTTTCACTAGTAATTTTGCTGCGGCACCAGAGCCCAAATACCTTACGAAAACTATCGAAATTTTAAAGCATAATGGGCTTTCTTTTAGAAATCATACTGGCAGCTGGAATCATGTGCCTGATGAAAAATTAAAATTGATACCGTCAAGAAAAGCCCCGATTGGACTTTACAGTGAAGATGCTAAGATAAAAGTTTTCGCAGTCGAAGTACGAATGCCTCCTGACCTTAAGTAAAGTTATAAAACCACTATTTGTTTTTTAAGATAACTAAAAAACTGTACTTATTTGGGACATGCCCGCAATAGCCAACCGAAAAATAAATGTACTTTACGGCACCTGTAAAAAACTTGTACAGGTAAAATATGCCTGGTTAAATTATATGCCTTTTAATGAAGTCACATGCTTTGCAAATAACAAGTCTGATAACAAAAAATAATTCTGCTTCGGAGGCAACATGAAAAAACAGTCGAAAATTAATTTAGGGGTTCTTGCAGCAATCGCGTGTTTAAGTGTGGAGGCCCACGCCCAGCAACTTAAAATGACTACGTCATTAGGTTCAACGAAAGAAATCGTTCAACGACTTGAAGAAATCCAAGCCACGAACACTCTGCTTGAGGTCTACGACAATGCCTTACAAAAAAACTTGCCTTACCTCATCAATGACCGACAGTATCAACAGGTACTAACTCGCATACAACAAGCTAAGTCACGCAAACGGGTCCAAGTTTCGGCAAATGCAGGCGCAGGTATTGAAAAATCATACGGACAAGAAACTTCGATATCTCGATTTGCTTCCGCTGGTCTTAATGCTTCGCTTAGTCTTTATAACAAAGAATTAAATTTAAATGTGGATATAGCAGAACTAGATGTGCAGATGGCAGAACGCCAGCTGGTCCTAGCTCAGCAACAGCTGATGGTGTTGGTCGCCCAATCCTACTTAGATTTGATTCTAAAGGAGGACCAGGTTAAAGTAGCCGGCGAGAAATTAAGTGCTTTAAATAAATTAGCTGAATTTACCCAAGCGCGCGTAAGTCAGGCACGCCTTTCTAAGGATCAACTGTCGTACGTACAGGCGGATCAAAAGCGAGCACAGCTACGATTGCTTGAAGCATCCCAGCAGCGCGACGAAGCGTCGACTAAGTTTGAAAACGAATTCGGCGTTTCATTTAAAGCAACACTTTCGGCACGAAATGCATCCATTCCGCGAATCGACCAGCAGTTGAAATTAGACTGGTTACAAGAAGCAGAGCAGAATTCGCTTAAGGTACAAATACAAAAAGTCGCATTAGAAATTGCAAATAAGGATATCGCGCGCGCACGATCATTGTCGTCACCAACTGTTAGTTTGAATGCCGGCATGTCGACAAACCGCCCCGGCTACCAAACAATCAATCAAAGCCAATTTTCTAAAGGAGGTTACATCGGAATTTTCATTAACATTCCGCTTTATGATGGTGGCTTACGATCTGCAGTTACAAAAGAGCATGTTTTTAAGAAAGATGCTGCGGAACTTGAAAGTGAAACAGTTCGTCGTCAGGCTCGTTTTGATGCCGATTCGGCTATTAATGGTTACACACTTGCCGTGAATGGAATTAACAATCAGCGCGAGATTATTTCATTAACTGAAGATGTTGTTAGGTCGACCCAAGCTGCGTTCGACACTGGCAACACTGACTATACAAAATTATTAATCGAACTAAATAAGCTTTACGATTACAAATACGAACTTGCACAAATAAACGTGAAAGCATTAACAAGCTTCATCAATTTAAAATTAGCAACAAGCAGCTTGAATAACGATGACTTAATGGCAATCAGCAAGTCTTTAATCACACGCCGATTAAATTAATAAAAAAGCAGACTTTTAAATGAAATTAAAGGCCATGAACAAGTTCAGTTAAAGTCTCACTAGGTAATATAATTAATGGAGATTTGATTGTTTCTTTTTTTGTTGCCTGAATAACTTCATCTTGCACTAAATCTTGTAAGAACATCTGATTCGTTAAAACATCGATAATTTTCTTTGAGGCGTAACCGTCTCCATACGGGGTTCTACGAACAGCCATTTTTAGATACTCATCTTTATCATTAAATAGATTCAATACCTCAGCTACCAAAGACTTACGTGCAGTACCTACCAATTTAGCAGAACCACAGCCGACCGACTCAGGACGCTCTGTATTTAGTCTGCAAACGAGTATCGGCTTTCCGAGAAATGGCGCCTCTTCTTGCACACCACCAGAGTCCGTTATTATCAAGTCAGCTTCATGCATAGCAGAAATGAATTCAAAGTAACCCATTGGGCTTTCTACGATTAGATTGCCTGGAATAATGGAAAATACTTTATTAAATGCTTCACGAACATTGGGATTTTGGTGCATTGGCCATACTATTTTTATGCTGGGGTGAAGGTTGCAAATATCTTTGATCCCCTCCATCATACTGACCATTTCATCACCGAAACTTTCACGGCGATGCAAAGTAACCAGAATTAAAAAATCTTCTGAAGTTTTATATTTTAAATTATTCACTGGGATTTGACTAACTACCAGTCGAAGTGCATCAATTCCTGTGTTACCAACCATAAAAATATTCTGTTTTTCAAATCCCTCGGCAACTAGGTTTTGTTCTGCTTTTTGTGTTGGAGCGAAGTGCCATTTGCTTGCAAGGCTAATGACTCGACGGTTGAACTCTTCTGGAAACGGAGAATTTAAATTATTTGTTCGTAATCCAGCTTCCACGTGCACAACTTCTATATTGGATTGAAAAGCCATCATAGCAGCAACTGCTGCAGTCGTTGTGTCGCCTTGAACAATAAGAAATTTTATTTGATTTGCAGAAAGCACTGGCGCTAGCTTTTCAAAAAGCGCAGAAGATATTTCGTTCAAGGATTGTCCAGGTTTCATAATTTGCAAATTGAAATCTATTCCAATTTTAAAGAAATCTAATATTGGCTTCGCCATTTCTCTATGCTGGCCGGTAAAACAGGTGTAGACAGTCAACAAACGTTTTTGCGCTTCTAAAATTAAAGGGGCTAATTTAATGCATTCAGGTCTGGTACCAAAAACAAAAAGTATACTTGGGTTAGCCATCGCGTTTCTCCGTTTGGGTTTACTGTCGGCAATTTACATTTCAATAATTGCGCCAGCTCAAGGTAACGCGTTTTATCAAATCAATTCCGAAGTTATAAATATCCCAAGTATTGGTGGCATTCAAGCTGACCTGAAATTATTAGTCGGCAAAGAGTTTTTAACAGCGTCGCGAGTTGCGCTTGGAATACATTCGCTGTATCAATCTGCAGATGACCCATCTTATTACACACGTTACGGCCCAATGCTACAATTTCGCAAACGATTATTCGTCGACAATCTTTACCTCTATTACGAGCACCACGAATTTCAATTGAAAACTTCATTTAGTGAAGCCACCAATTCAACTTCAAATCGTTTAAATTCTGAAAATAGATACGGCATTGTTTATTCAAGGTACGATCAGATCGTGGAAAACTGGGTTTTGGACACCTACGGCGAAAGCTTTTTAATCCCCCAAGTTAGTTCAAGTGACTTGCTTTCAGTGGTTCGCAGTACTTTACTTTATAAAAAAACCCAAATAAGTCCATTAGTTGAAGTTTATTTAAAAGACTCTCCGCAGAATTTTGGCGGCGACAACCAAGATTTGCGCGTCGGGCTTCAGTGGCAACCCTTTAGTTTCACAAATTTAAAGGTGATGACGAACGTCTTGTCAAAATCAGACGCTTCCAATTCAGGAGTGCTGGGTCAGTTTAATATTTT
>JAYTMU010000248.1:0-2869 GCA_043728195.1 Bdellovibrionales bacterium | reverse complement strand
ACAACTGTTCCCGTTGTAAAAGAGTATCAAGCCGCAATGGGTGCAACCGATTACGATTACACAAGTCTTGAGGGATACATTTCTGCAAAAGTTGCAGTAGAGGCGCTTAAAGCAGCCGGAGCAAATCCAACTCGCGATAGCTTCCGCACAGCACTTAATGCTTTATCAACCGATGTCGGTGGCTTTCAAGTGTCATTTAAAGACAGCAACCACAGCGGTTCAAAAAAAGTTTGGATGACAATGATAAAAGGTGGCAAAGTAGTACCCGTTACAAAAATGTAATAAAAATAACAATGGTGAAAGCCAAGCGCAAATACTCGAAACAACAATTCTGAGTCTATCAATGGCTTACAGTTTTGTGTGGACTAAAAATAAAATCGATCTGACTGAACTGGCAAGTAAAAGATGGGTCGAAAGATGGAGTATTAACAAAATAACGGCCCACTTTGGGTTTGGGCGCACTTTTATCGTTCGTAAATTGGGGCAGCTACGACGAAATCCTGATCTTATCCAGTTTAATTTTTCCAACTTAGGTATACTAAAAATAATGAAACACATCTTGCTTATCTTTCTATTTTCACCTCTTATCTGTTTAGGACAAACATCCAATTCCCTGGTATAAAAAGCAAATCGCCTCGTCTCAGGATTTTATGAAATCTCTCCCATTACGAAAGTGATGTGCAGGGGGGCATAAGAGTTCGAATACTTGTCAGTTTGGTGCCCCCTAGCAGTCGAACTTCGAACTGACTTAGCGCAAAGCACTTTGCTGCTAAGTGATTGATTTAGTTTAAATTCCAAGAGGGCATGGAGAACAAGATCTTTGTTTTTAAAGCTTGTTCTCTGCCTGGAGAACGGTTCTCCAACAATGCTTGTTTCTGCTCAAAACTTGGAGAACAAATAGCCCGAAACAAAATAGTTCTTGATTTTATATAACCATTTGGTTATAATTCAAAAGATGAAGGTGTCGTTCTTTTCTTCTTATTCCGGTCGCTGCTTATGTCGAAGATTTCATCGATGACTTGGCCGTGGGCGACAAAGCGGCGGTTATTGCCGTTTTAAAGGATGTGGAAACATATGGCCTATCGGCAGCTGGCTGTCAGTTTCGTCAGATTGAAGGAAAGTTGTGGGAAATTAAAATTAAGGCCCCACAAGGTGGATACCGGATTTTTTATGTGATGATTTCAAGCGTGGAAATGATGTGTCTTCATGCTTACAAAAAACAAGGACAGAAGGCTCCCAAAAAAGAACTGGAAGTCGCTCGTAAACGGCTGAAAGAGGTATTATCATGAAAAAGAAAATTCCAAGCAAGTCTTTGGATCAGATCGTTTCAAAATATCAAAAAAATGAAGAGTTCAAAATTGCTTACGAAGAAAGACGCTTTTATCTTCAGATCGCCCACCTGATTCGAGACTTGCGTGAAAAAGTAGGTTTTTCTCAAGCTGAAGTGGCCAAAAAAGCCAAGGTGAGTCAGCCCATGATTGCTCGGCTAGAAAATGGGGATCATCGACGAACCCCTACAATCGAAACAATTCACCGAATTTTAAGTATTTTGGGCTATCAGCTTATTTTGGAAGTGAAGCCCGCCGCCTAGAGATAGCTGAATTTAGATTTTTTATTGGCTTGACCATTTTTTTAATTTTTCTAAGGCTTCTTTCTCTTCATAAGTCATATCTTTCCAACTTCGGCCCGTCAGCCCGGTGTAGGATTCAACGATGGCTTGAACCAATCTTTGCTTAGTGACTTGATTAATTTTCATGTCATCAATGACGGTTTCAAGTTTTTGCAGATTTAAAATTTCACGAAGGCCAGAAAGTTTGCTGACATCAGATTTAGTAATTTGGATCTGTGACACAGCTTTGTCGATCTGATCTTTATTGCCAGGCTGTCTAGGGTCGATATTAATTTTTTGAAGTTGCTCGTTAATTTCAGCCAAAGTTCTACCAGAAAGCTTTTCAGCAGTCGCGAAAGCCGCTGGATCATAGTTTGATGAAACGCCAACGACCGAGCTAATCATCCCAGAATTCATTTCTCTGAATGTCGGCATCAAAGTTGAAAGTTTGCTGTTCGATGATAAAGCCTTAAGAGTTTCATTAACTGAATCGCCAATCGACACAAAATTCATATTAATCTGAACCGCACTTGGAATTTTTTTTCTGGCTTCTTCAATTCTTTGCATATCAATCGCTGAGCCACCGTCAGTGAATAAGACCATATTCGCCTTTTGAAATAACTTTTCACGACCTTGACCTGATTTATTCTGATAACTTGAAGAAATTAAACTGTAGAAGTTCTCTATGACTTTTTGAATATCTGTTCCACCCGCAGCTTGGGTTCGCATATTCATTTTTTTAGCTAAGAAATTCTTTGCGTCCTCACGTGACGAGATATGAACGCCTTCGTAAATCTTATCATCAAACGGGATTAAATAAATTTCATGCGTTGGTCTTCCGATGGCATCGACCTCTGACAAAGCCTTGTCTGCAAAAGCCATAAGAAGTGCATCTACGGTTTCTAAAGGATGACCGTTCATAGAACCTGAAATGTCATAGTACACAACAGAGACTTTTCTCTCGACTGGATTTTTAGGGTTTGGAGCCCGGCGTGTTTCAAGACTTCCCATAGCAAACTGACGACCTTGAAGTGTTGGTGCAAACATATTTTCACCAGGGCGTAAGTTCCAAAGCATTTTTGCGAAATCCAGTGGATTTCTGGTTACGATCAGATCTTGTCGTGGTTTTGGCAGGATACTTCTGTTTAAAGTAGGCTCATCTTTCCATTGCGGCTCTTGAGATGAGTTTAATGTCATATCAACGAAATCATTCACTGCTCCCATTTGAAGAAGTGGCTTTAATTTTCCAGAAACTAAGTC
>JAYTMU010000247.1:0-3067 GCA_043728195.1 Bdellovibrionales bacterium | reverse complement strand
TTAGAAAAAGCAGGCGTTCGGCAATTTGATGTTATATCCATTGTTAGCCACGATTTGTCGTCACAAGCTGGTAGCACACCCGGCTTAGAAAATTCTTCGGATGGTCATGAAGCTGCACCTGCAGCTAAGAAATCGGCGTTGGAAGATTTTGCTCTGAATTTGAATGAGTACGCTAAATCTGGAAAGAAAGATCCGCTTGTAGGTCGAAATGATTTAATTGAAAAAATGATTCAGACATTAGGGCGCAGAACCAAAAATAATCCATTGCTCATCGGTGATTCTGGCGTCGGAAAAACAGCCATTGCGGAAGGGCTTGCTGAAAAAATAGTTGCCGGCGAAGTGCCTGATTTTTTAAAAGATAAAATTATTTACTCGGTTGATTTAGGATCTATCTTAGCAGGTGCAAAGTACCGCGGCGATTTTGAAAGTCGCTTAAAAAATATTTTAAAAGAAGTTGTCGAACGAAAAAATATTATTTTATTTATCGACGAAATTCACACCATTGTCGGTGCAGGATCGACTTCGGGTGGATCCATGGATGCGTCCAATTTACTAAAACCGGCATTAACCAAGGGTGACCTAACATGCATTGGTGCCACCACCTTTCAAGAGTACCGTCAGCATTTTGAAAAAGACAAGGCCTTAACTAGACGCTTTCAAAGATTAGATGTGTCGGAACCAACCGCTGATGACACACTGACTATTTTAAAAGGAATTAAAAGTAAATTCGAAGATTTTCACCGTGTGGAATACACCGAAGAAACGGTCAAAGCCTGTGTCGATTTAGCATTGAAATATTTAACGCAAGCTAAAATGCCAGATAAAGCTATTGATCTGATGGACGAAGTGGGCAGCTTTAAGAAATTAAAAGCTACATCAACGTCAGAAAAAAATGTAATTGAACCCAGTGATGTGATGGATGTTGTTAGTCGCCTATCGGGGGTTCCTGTCAGCGACATGAATCAAAATGATTTAAAAGATTTGAAAGATTTAGATAAGAAATTAAAAACCGTGGTCTTTGGCCAAGATGAAGCCATCGATGTGCTGGTGCGGTCGATCAAATTTGCGCATAGCGGATTAGAAAACAAAGAAAAACCCTGGGGGTCTTATTTGTTTGCAGGGCCTACAGGAGTGGGTAAAACAGAAGTTTGTAAACAGCTTGCACGTTTACTTGGGATTCATTTCCAGCGCTTTGACATGAGTGAATACATGGAAAAACACGCGGTTTCAAGACTGGTGGGGGCGCCACCGGGATACGTGGGCTACGAACAAGGTGGACAGTTAACAGAAGTGATTAGTAAAAATCCGTATTCGTTAATTTTGATGGATGAGATCGAAAAAGCTCATCCGGATATTTATAGCATTTTATTGCAGGTAATGGATGGCGGCAGGTTAACAGACGGAAACGGCCGCACTGTAAATTTTAAAAATACGATTGTAATTATGACCTCAAATGCAGGCGCGCAAGATGTTGCAAAAGGAACCATGGGTTTAGGGGTTAGCGACCGAACAAGCGTTAGCCAAGACGCCATTAAAAGAACGTTCGCGCCCGAGTTTTTAAACCGCCTAGACCAGGTCGTTTACTTTAATTCGCTTTCAAAAGCTCAGATCGAAAACGTGGTCGAAAAGTTCTTGGCCGAGCTTCGCCAGTCGCTAGCTCAGAAAAATATCGAGCTTATTTACGCCGAAGCGGTCACAGCTTATTTGGCTGAAATTGGCTTTGACCCGGTGTACGGTGCCCGGCCCATTTCAAGAAAAATAGACCAGCTTGTTAAATCGCAGCTTGTTGATGAAATTTTATTTGGTAAACTTAAAAATGGCGGCAAGGTCGAAGTTTCACTACTTACAGAAAACGATAAAAAGCGTTTACACTTTGATTTTACGCCAACTCTCAGAAAGAGTTTGGGTAAGGCTAAAAAGGAATTTGCCACATGAAAAAATCGTTTCTGTTCGTGTTATTTTTAATTGCTTGCAGCACCCAACCCAGCACCACACCGGCTGTTTCTGAAGCCGCATCTGCTGCCAATGACACAAAGGCTGTAGTGGTAACGGGCAAACTATCGACCTGGAGCTGTGACGTACTTATTGAAAAAACAAAACAGGACGATTTTGCTTTAAAAGGCCTAGCTTCGCTAGTCGCTAAAAAAAGGTGCCCCGATTACAAATTCGACATGAAAACGTTAAGCGATCTTGAAAAGCGTTTCTACCAGGAACAAATTGACGAACTAGATCCTAATGTCCCCGCCCCGACAGCTAGCTTAAGTATAGATGATTTAAAACAACGCCTTAAAATTGCCAAATCCCCAGCTGATAAATTACGTGCGTACAAGCAACTTCGCGGAAAACAAAAAAACAGCGGCAAGCGCACTGATTTTATAAAAACAACACGTGATATGCATCAATGGGCAAAAAAGGAATTACAGAAAAAGAAAACTGCGGAATCCCAGGCTCACTTTTACGAAGCAGCACAACTGACATCGCGGGCCTATTGGACCGAAGACAAAATGAGCCAGGCCCATAATATTCTATCCGAGGCACTTGAAATTTTAAAGGATTCTTCCGTAGCTGAAATTTATTACATTCAAGCTCGTATGGCCGAAGAAAAAATTGATATGGAAAAAGCTGTCTTACTTTATGATAAGGCTGCTAACGACGTTAAAGAGTTTAAGCCCCGTGCCACGTCATTTACTGTCGATAAAATTCTTTGGCTTAAATCTTGGATTTTACTTAAAGAAAAAAAGTGGTCCGAAGCTGAAAAATCGTTTCAATCGCTGGCTGATTCAACGATTGATATCAGTGAACGCTCCCGAGCCCTATTTTACCGCGCAAGATGCCTTAGTAAATTAGAAAAAAAAGATGAAGCTAAAGCCGTCTTAGAAGCTATCACCGAAAGCGATTTCTTTGGTTATTATGGCCTTGTTGCTTTTCACGAGCTTGGCCGCAAAATGCCTGCATTATCAAAAGTAAAGTTCGAGAAGAAATTTCCTTTCGACTTAGACTTAAGTTTTTTAAAGCTTCAAGAAAAATTAATTTTTCAGGAATTAATTAAGTATCAAGAGCTAGACAT
>JAYTMU010000246.1:0-5574 GCA_043728195.1 Bdellovibrionales bacterium | reverse complement strand
GGTTGTCCTTTTAACTTTCGTATCTTGTACGAAATCACGAAAGGCAGAATTGCCAGAAGATGTGCAAGCTGACATCTTAGCTATATCTGAATTTAGTGGGACCTACCAAGCTGAACGCGATTCGGAAGAATCTGAATCATCACGTGTGTCGATGAAAGCATTAGAGCAATCGCAGACGACCCGCCTGTCAGCTGATGATGTGAAGGTGCCAAATCGCTTAAAATTTATGTTTGAAAACTTACCGGTATCTAGCCAAACGGCTAAGAAATTTGAAATAAAATTTTTAGTCGATAAAAAGTTTGTAACCGCTTTTAAAGTTGTCACAAATGCAAAAGAGCTAACTGCCATCGAAAAAAGTTTAGCAATGACCACGCAAGAAGTTGCATTAATCGAAAAATCATTACGCGCAACAAAAGCAGAGCTTAAAGTTCTTAACCAGTCATTAGTGAAAGCCAACGGCGAAAAAGATTTAATTAAAATGAGCAAAAAAGAAGGTTCGCTACTAGTTCCGATTACCAAGTATGCAATAGCTGGCTACGGTATCATTCAACGTACAAAAAACGAGTTAAAAGAAGATACTGCTGTGCTTAAATTAACCGGTACTGAATTTAAAAATGCGACGCATATTCAAATTAAATCTCTTGCGGATGGCAGAACTGCTATTGGTAAAGCTAAAGATTTCGAACAGCTTTTCGTCGAAAGTAAAATTGATAATCAAGTGATGACTGCAGGCCAATTGCAATCAAACTTAAACATTGGCTTAAAATTTATCGACGATGCAACTCAGGTATTCACGCGCTTAGATGCGGATGTGCTACATGTGTATGAAGTTACAACACGAAGCGCTTTAAATGAAACGCAAGCGCGTCTATTAAAAAATAATGCTGGAAACCAAGAAATTATTGCGTGTTCAGATGAATCGGTAAAAGCGTACATTAACTCAAGCGATAAGGAATGTGTCCTTTTATTAAAAGCAGATGTTCCTGTTTCCTATACAACCGTAGAATTAGCTAAAGCAAATGACGACGGCAGCGAATCGGGCGACTTCGAAGTAAAAAAAGTTCCACGTTCGCAATCAGTTGGATTAGTTGAAATTCAAAAAAATGTGGCCGCTGTACAAAAAGATGTTTCTGGCGCACTAGATCCTGACAGCGCAGTACGTTTGGCCGACTTAAAAGGCGAATTCTTTTACCGCCGCACTTTTGAGGCTGCATCGAATATGTTTTTAGGTCGTACCGGAACATCGGGCGACATGCTTATTGTGCAGTTTGAATTAGAAGATAAGCGTTTAGTTGTGCGTAGCCAACAATCGTTAATTAAATACACCGGTCAAGGCCCTAAAGACCGCGAAGAGATTATGTCTTTTCCAGTTAAATATGTTCGCATGAATAAGGTGTCAGCTAATGGTGCTGCGCTAACTATTCCAGTTGCTGAAGCGACTACGAAAGAAAAAGCAGAATACGCAATTATCGATTGGACTTACAACACCGTTCCAAATGCGTCTTCACCTTTAGCATTTTATGCTGATGGCGCCTGCTTTTTAAGTAATTCGTCTCAGCGTGTAACGGATACTGATATGCGATTAGCAAAAGATGGAGTTCTTAACTTTTCGTTAAGTGGCTCTTATACTATGCAGCCAACTACTGACTGTATCGCAATGAAAGACGTAAATTCTGCTTACTGGTCAGGTACTTATCAATTCAATTATAATATTGTAGAGCGCATTTCATTCAAGAAACATATTAACAAAGCTTCTGACATTCAGTTTGCGACAAATATTTCATCTATGGCACAAGAAGCCTTTAACTTTGGAACATTTGGCTTAGCAGATTTGCTTGCAGAGAATGGCACGATTACAAATCGTGACAACAACGAAAAATATATGCCGATCATCCATGATTTTAGAAAAGGTAAAAAACTAAAGTACTACCTTGGTGGATTAAATACTGAAGCTACAAATCCAGAGAGAAAAAAGATGCTTATTGAAGCAACGAGGCAGGTTGTCGACGAATGGAATGCAACTTTACATATCTCTTTCAAAGGCACGGACTTAGAACGAAAAGAAAATTACATTGAGCTTGTTGTTGACGATGGCTCAACAGACGAGCCAATCGGTCACTTAGGAGATTTAGACCGCAATTACATTTGGCTTCAGGAACTACCAGCTGAAAACGGCTTGCTTGGCGTAGCACAACCTGCTGCAAACCCACGGTCCGGAACAATAGAATCGGCAAATGTTATCGTTTACACTGGCAATACTTTAAATCAAGCGCGTCGTTTGTTAAAACTAACTGCACTTTCTCGTGAATATGAAATCGCTGTCGAGCAAATGCGAAAAACTGCAATAGAACAAGCTAAGATAGCTAAAACTGTTGTAGCTAGTAAAGACATCGTCGCCGCAGCCGCGCAAGAAGCAGCTACAAAAACTTCAAAGGTAAATACAGCGGCTGTGGGTCAAATCAAGTCTCGCTCGACGCGCATCGCGTACGATTTAAATCAAGTAATCAAGGCGCTACAATTAAATTCATTGTCTGCAAAAACTGCGATTAAGAACATGAAGATGCGTAAATCGCCAATGCAAGATAAAAAGATCTTAAGCCAAGAGAACTTGCGTGAACTATCGAAAGGTGAAAAAGTAAATTACGAAGTCAACCAAACGACGTTTTTGAAAAAAATCACTGAACTAGCAATGAACAAAAATTTATTGCAAAATAAGCACGAGTTCGAATTAGCTGTGAACAATGCCTTCATGAAATTTGGCGGCATGGATGAGCAGTCTAAAGCTATCCTTCAAAAAAGATCAGAACAACTTGCGATGGCTGTGCGCTTCGATAAGAAAAACGCAAATCGCCCGGGTTGTTTTAAATATTCTCGTGACGATGCCAATGATCAAGCTCTGATGATGGATCCCGACCCAGAGAAAAATTTAATGATGAATTTTAAAGTCAACGTCATGAGCACGTTGTCACATGAGCTAGGCCATGCATTTGGATTATTACATAACTATAGGGGATCAACTGATAAAACTAACTACGAGTTCGGCAAAGAAGAAACCGGTCGTAACTATTCTTCAATCATGGATTATATTTCAGACATCGACCAAAATTATTTTGGTCCTGGGCCTTACGATGCACATGCCATTCGCGCAGCTTATACAGGGCTAGTAGAAGTAACTGAACAGGGCTCTGCCAAAATGAAAGAACTTGGCGCTAAGTTAGTTGGGACGAACTTGGTTTCTATAGAAGATATTATGAAGGCGGCTGATTCGACATCACTGGTGCACTTCACAAAAGATACTATCAATGCAACCGGCATGATTAAGCACTACGCTCAGTGCAGTGACGGTGGAGTCGGTAGAAATGCTTTGTGTGCTCAGTTTGACGTCGGCGGAAGCGCGTCTGAAATTGTTAAGAACCGAATTGCTGATTACCACCGCGGCTACATTTCTAGAAACTATGTGCATGACAAGATCAACTTTGGTTGGACGCAGAAAATGGAATCTATCAATCGCAATATCAGTTTGTTTCAATCAATTCGAGGATACTTAGACGAAGCTGTTATGTCGATCATTCAAGGTTCTGGAAGAACAACCCCAGAAGACCGCGCTGAAACTGCAGAGCTTACGAACGCAGCTCGGATGGGTTACCAGTTTTTCCACGAAGTTTTGCGCACTCCGGATGCTTCTGGAATTAGTGCTGGCGATAAGCAAAACCGCTTTATTGCGGTTCCATATCAATACTTAGGCTCTGATGATGACTTGCAAACCAATTCAGAAAACTGTGTAAAAGGCGAAAAGGAAACGATCGCTTGTAGCGATATTAAAGTTTTGGAATCAAGATCACTGTATGACATTTCAATGAGTCGTGACAAACTGGATACTATTGGTATCGGCTACGACAAAATCTTTGCGATGCAGTTTTTATTACAAGCATCGTCAGCTCCGTCGACTGACGATAGCAATTTAAGCACGATTTCGTATTTAGATTTCGAGCAATGGTTTATGGGAATTCAAGATCCATCGCAGTCCCCGACTATAAATACGATGTTACAAATTATGTCTGGTAATTTAGCTGCTGGATTTTATACTCCGAACAGACAGTTAATGGAGCTGCGCCTGCCGGTTGAAATTAATCGTTACTTGGGTGAACAGACAGCTATTGCATCAGTTATTGGATTATTTGAAGCCAAGCGCAGTGGTTTTGACCCGTACGCAGAAGCATTCAAGGTCGGCAGTGCGTATGTTAGTGCTGCACCAAAAGATCGTTTAAATGTGGTACGAACTGGCCAAGTTCGTGATAAGTCCGATTCGCGTGTTATGTTTGCTGTGCAAAATGGTGTTGCCAGTGATGTGCTTGTGCGCGTCGCTGCCACCAGTGAAGTGTTACTGGAAAATCGCGACATTTTATTTAAATTAATGGCTGATTTGTACACAGCTGACTTACCTTTTAGAAAACTGTTAGCGACCACTATGGCTGAACAGGTCTCTAAAGCATGCCCGGCTAATGCTGAAGGTAAAGTCGAAGAAACTGCGGCTTGCAAAACAGCTCGTGAAAAGACAGTTGAAATGTTCATTAGTGAAAACGCAGAAATTGCTAAGCTTAAAGTTGCTGGCGATCGGGTTGCGATACTGCTTGTGGCAAAACTGCGTGAACTGAATAGCAAAGAAGCTATCATGAGCCTTACTTTAGACAAAGAAGACAATGTGATGAATTTTGCAAGCCAAGTGGAATACTTGCGTTCGATGATGTCTAGACAAATTGGTCTGGTGGTTAACGTACTTGAAGTTTTAACTGCGACACCTCCGGAGCAGTTACAAGCAACTATCAGCGGAATTATTCCACAGCTACAGCAGATTAAAGCGCAGAATTCAGAACTTGAATCGGTCCCTCTGTTTTCATTAAGTCATGCATTTATGACTGGCTTCGTTTCAAACCTAAAAGCAAAGCTGCAAAACAAGACTGAGCTTAGCGGCGAAACTGTGGTTAGAAACATGATGGATGGCAAAAAGTTGCAAGAATCACAAGTGAAGATTTTAGAAGCGCTGGGTAAGTTAAGCTTATATACGGGACTGATTGATCCCGAATCTTCGATAAAGTAATAATCTAGTCATGGTTTAAATTAACCAGTCTCTGATAAATCAGAGGCTGGGGTTTTATTCAAAAAGAGCAGATACCGCTGGCGTCGTTTGCTTTAACAGAGCAGCGTAATTTTCATAAGATTTACTTAATGTTTTTTGTTCTAATGGGTAGGTCACTATAAAGTTCAATTTCATATTGAAATCAAGTTTATTCATTTTATACAAACAGTGCGCATAGAATAAAAGCTGCTGGTACGCTTTTTCAGAATACTGAGAGCTTCCGGTTTTATAATCTAGTATATAAATTTGTTGGTCATGAATTCCCCAAAGGTCAATTTGCCCTTGCAACAAGCCCTTCGCCGTGTTTAAGCCAAATCCCCATTCCACATGCCCCTGCTTGATAAGTTGATGTAATGGGTAATCTGTTACCTGCAGTAAATACTGAATAGATTTTTTTTGCTCGGTCGACAAATTTTTCTGGAGCCGGTCGAACATCT
>JAYTMU010000245.1:0-5805 GCA_043728195.1 Bdellovibrionales bacterium | reverse complement strand
TGCGCGCGGTTATTACCATTTAGTAAATGGCGAAGCTTTGCGGCAACGGTCCCATACCACGTGCCGTGTAAAGCTTGTGCCAAATCCTGATCATTACGGCATGCCCATTCAACCAAAGCAGCAACGTCATCTACCACAAGTAAATCTTTGATGATTGCTTTTGCTAATCCCAAATCACCTTTATCAAACAGCATATCGATCGCAGTCCATTCTTTAACTTGAACTTTAATCGCTGGATCGCCTTCACCGAAAATATTTCGACTGCCATCAGGCAATGTTAAAATAATTGTTCCATGCTTCGCTTTACGCAAAATTTGCATAAACATTCGTGTTCGAACTGATGGACTTTTCATAGGGATACCTTCTTTTCTGGAAGATCGGGTTTAGAATAAAATTTAGACTTTTTTAGCCATAGCTTAACTGCTTGATAATGAATTCGTAAAATCACAAGTGGGGTCATCCAGCCGTAATTGCCTAAAATTGATAAAAGTGAATGTGAACTAAGCGGCGACAGTTCACCGGTTACCCATGTTGCTAGTCGTAACTCATCGGTTGGAGCATGGTAATTAATATCAACACGTGTGCGATTCGTATCTGTTTGAAAACGAAACTTATAGTACCCATCAACAGGAAAAAATGGTGAAACGTGAAAAACTTTTTCGGCCCGGTACCAGTCGGTGCTACAGACGCCGCCAGCTGGCTTTATCCAGTAAAAATGCCGTTCGCCAAAAGTATTGTGCACTTCGACCAGCACCGCTTCAAGTTTGGCATCACGGTAGCAATACCAAAAGCTAACAGGATTAAAAGCGTAACCGAACATGCGCGGCAAGGTTTGTAAATAAATTTGCTCTGCTTCATAGTTACAGTTATTAAGTAAAAATTCTTTGATGTTGGTTTCAAAACCACCCGTCTTTTTAAATAGATAGTCTGTGGCATCAAGTGCAATAATATTTTTATAAAGTTTTTGCATTGTGTGCTTCATGTCAGATTCAAGGTCGCAGGGAAAGTGAACAAAAAATGTTGGATAGCTAAAATTATTTTTAGCACCTTCATGCCTGGAATGATGTACGCGGCCTTTACCCAGTGAAATCATTTCGAATCTTCAACCTTCCATGGAGTTTGCGTTCCAATCAACTTGGCTACATTTACCGCACTTAGCAGGCCATCTTCATGAAATCCATATCGTGACCATGCCCCTGCGTAGTACACACCGCCCTGTCCTTGGATAGTAGGCAATTCGGCCTGTGCCTGTATTGCAAGTCGGTCAAACTGCGGATGCGAGTAATTAAATTCTTGTATTGTATTGTCTAAGTTCGTGTCCGCATTCAATGTCACGAAATATTTTTTTTTGGTTTCAAGTGGTTGTAGCAAGTTTAAATAATAACTGAGCGAAACTTTCCGCTTCTGGTCGTGCGTCAATGTGCCATTCACATTCCACGAAGCCCAGCATCTGGCATTTTTTGGCATGACCGAAGCGTCCGTGTGCAGAACCGTGCGATTGGGCTCAAATTTTACTGCTGATAAAACTTTTTGCTCTAAATCGGACTTATTCATTAATATCGTGTTGGTGATCGGAGCATGGGTGGCCAGCACAACCTTATCAAACTCGGTTGATTCATTTTGTGTCCGAACAATTACTTTTCCGGAACCAGAAACCCGTTCGACTGCAACTACGGCTGTGTTTAAATGCACATGCCCTAAACTAGACGCGATTTTTTCAACATAATTAATCGAGCCATTTTTTACTGTGCGCCATACCGGACGATCGTTCACTTGTAATAATTTATGATTAATAAAAAATCGCAAAAAAGTTTCCGCAGGAAACTCTAACATCCTAGACTCAGGAGTTGACCAAATAGCAGCCCCTATTGGCAGCAAATAATCCATTTTGAAGTTGTCCGAGTAACGACCGAAGCTTAGCAAATCATTTAACGACCACGAATTTTTACGTGCAGCAAGTAAGTTCTGCTCGGCTTCTTTACCAAATCTTAAAATTTCTAAAAGCATACGGTGAAAACTGGGTTTCAATAAATTCAGACGCTGACCAAAGACACCGTTTAAGTTAGTTCCATTCCATTCCAAATTTTTGTTCCGCACTTGAACTGACAACGACATATTGGAATCAACAGTTTCCACTTGCAGGGTTTTAAAAAAAGCAGTCAAATGAGGATAGGTCAGTTCATTGTATACAAGAAATCCTGTATCCATCGGGATTGCTGAACCCAAAGCAACTGCCATATCGGGCTCGGCAACGGATACGGTATTTGCATGACCACCCAGTCGGTTGTCAGCTTCAAAAAGATGAACATCGTGCTGCTTCGATAGCAACCAGGCCGCACCTAAACCACTTATGCCAGATCCAACGACCGCAATCTTCATACAATCCTTTGTGAAATTCATGTCAGTATTTATGACATTAAATCACCCTCTTGGATTAAAATAAATAACTATCGAAATTGCGACCCAATTTGACACGTGTGGGTGTAGCCGCCAATAAAAAAAGCTACACCTGTTCTTGTCGGAAGTTTGCTATTATCAACGATTGCGTCTGCCTTGTGGTCTTGAACCTTACCACCCCTTCAATGTCATGGAAAGGCTCTGAAGGACACATTAGCCTAGTGATAATTTTAAATTTATTTTGCTTGAAGAGCTTTTTCAATTCTTTCAATACGAGATTTTAATTCGGCCATTTCTTTGGCTTTGGCTTCATTTTCAAGTTTTAGGTTTTGATTTTCAGCCTTGATAGATGCAATTTCTCGGGCTTGACTATTTTGCGCCGCTTCAATGCCAACTATGCGGTTGTAAAGTTCTTGTACCGCTTTAATAAGCGGGGCAATAAGTTCAGAATGTAGAATTTGAATATAGTTCAGAGCCGCATCACTAAAGAAAAATTGCGACGTCGGCGACCAGGTTATAGAAATTGGCAACTTTAACAAAGTACCTTGTCACTTTGTTTTGTTCATGCCGCGATACTGCTTTATTTTACCAGCGAACTCAAGACTTAGATCGTGAACGACTTTTGGCTAGATATATAATTAATTCTACAGTTCACTCATACCTTTTTGCTATACTGTAAGTATGAAAAAAATAGCATTTAATCTTCGCATTTTATTATCTACCATTCTAATCTTTATCAGTGGCTGTGGTGCAGAAAAAGAGGAAGCCTCTCTGGGAAACGATCTTATTGTTGAAGCTCCTTTAGCGGGATCCTTCTACGTGGTTGGTTACAAGGGAGATTCTTTTTCAATTTATCAGACGCACAAATTAATTGGCGGAATTAGTGGCGACACGGATTGGACCCAGGCGTGCTCGGTTCCTGTTGGCGACTTTAATTCCTCTGCTGCGGATATCGTTTGTTTGGTTGAAGCGCATGAACTTGATCTTTACGCCCGCGGTCTTACTTTGAAAATGTCAGTGCCTGCTGGATTGTGTGATTATGCTTTAGAAGTGCCCTATACGTATTTCAGCCGCTTAGCTGGTATGGGCCCCGCGGGACCGTTTGCATATACCTCTACTGATCCAGTTTGCGCATTCGATTATACAAGTGGTGGCGGTCCTAATTGTTGTGAAGGAAACTTTTCGATTTCTGCTGGTACAGCAACACAGCCTGCCCGAACTGGAAAATATACCGGTAAAGTTTCGAACTGCTTAAGCGGGCCAAATATCGCAGAATTTGATAAAGATTCTATCGGCCGACCTATGTCAAAACTTTACACTGAAAGTACAAGCGGGCTAGCTGTTTCAAGAAAAATGACCCCTCCAATTGAAAGTGGTCTAAATTCTAATGTTTGGATCGCAAATTATTTCAATCCGGCACAGCACACCCACCTTTCCACATATTCACCAACAATAGATTTGCTGGGTGGTACAAATGCACCAATCGCCTTTGACCCTGCAGTTACGGCAACTGCAGATGTTGTCACTGCTAACCCTTTTCAAACCTACATTTGCTATGATAGGAACCGAGAAATAAAAGCCAGAATACGAGTCATGGTTCGGGAGTGGAACATGATTTCTGAATTGAAACAGGGTGGCAATCCCGATACTGCTGGAGCCTCTGGCAGTGATCCAATAAACGATTTTTTTGATTGGAGAGACTTCGAAACAATAGGGCCTATTCGCTTCCCAGGCGCAGACGAATAGGATTTTATCAGCTTTAGCTGCTCGATTAATCTTATTGATGCGCGCAAGTTATTAAAACTGATCTTTTTCAAGATACCTGGTAATTCATACCGGCCAGTGCTTGCAACTTATTTTGCTTGCAGCGCTTTTTCAATTCTTTCTAAGCGATTTTTTAGCTGTACCATTTCTTTTGCTTTGGCTTCATTTTCAAGTTTTAGGTTTTGATTTTCAGCCTTGATAGATGCAATTTCTCGGGCTTGATTATTTTGTGCTGCTTCGACTCCGACAAAACGAGCGTAAAGTTCTTGTACCGCTTTAATAAGCGGGGCAATAAGTTCAGAATAGCGAACTCCGTAGCGATCTACTTTTTCATCGTAAGTAACAATAGAAGTTTTTTCATTTTTGCGAAATTGAGTTAAGGTCTGTTCGGTTTCTTGTGCGATTAAACCGTAATGGATGTCGCTATCAACACCCGTGTTCCAGCGATAGGATACAGGACGTAATTTATTTATGAAATCTAATCCCAAATCGGTTTCAAAAATATCTTTTTTCTCGCGGCGATCTGAGGTGTTGATTACGCCGTTCGTTGCAAAAACCTCGGTAAATCTATAGGTTGCGTTTCCAAGGCTGTAGGTATTATTGACCGATGGTGAAATGACACCAGCGACTTGTAGCAAGGTCTGCGGATTGTTAGTTCCGATACCAATGTTACCAGCAGATTTAACTGTCATTCGTGTAAGGTAACTTGTTTGAATTGCAAAATCACCAAAGCTAGTGCCAAAGTAAGAATCGGTAATTCCATTGTTAGTGCCATTCATCGTGTAACCCATGACAAGCCCTTTGCCACTGATAGGTTCTTGCACCCTGATAACATCAACTCCATTAAATGCTGTGCCAGGTTTTCCGTTTATATCTAAAGTGTAATCGGGTGCCACATTACCAATACCAACTTTGCCCGAAGCCATAACAACCATACTTGCTTTCGTAGAGTTAACTTGAGCTGAAAGCAAACTGACATCGACAGGTTGGCTAATTGCGTGGCCAGCGGCATTGGTGCCATTTATTCCACGAGTTAATCCCGTAAATGTTGTGGCTGTCTTTCCAGTGTACGTTATGGCTTCGCGTTCGATATTTAGTGTGCCTGAATTTGGATAGCCTGCAGTCGATACAACTGTAACTGCAGTGTCAGCAGCAAGTGCAGCAACAGATAAAGTTGTGATCGTAGCCGGCCCTGCACCCGCGCGCACACCACCGGTAACTTCTAAAGTATCTCTTGGTGCCGTGTTACCGATACCCACGTTGCCGGTCATATCAATTCGCATTCTTTCAGTGGCAATTGCAGCACCCGTGGTTTCTTTGGTCGCAAAAACCAATCCACCTTTAGCGCCACCGCCCGAGCCATCATTACCCGCAAAAAACGTAAACGCTGATATGTAGGCCTGGTTATAAGCGGCGGTATTTGCCGTCGTACCTAAATAAATACGACCACCATCTGTAGGTAATCCACCAGTCCCAGTGCCGATGTGAACAGAGCCACCGTTAACATCTAATAGTTGGGTTGGGGTACTGGCGCCAATACCGACATTGCCAGCGTCAGATATTCGCATGCGCTCAGTAGGAGTTGTTGTGCCCGCAGCAGTAGTCCAAAAATTTAAAAAAGTGCCATTAGCAGTAGCGGTCCAA
>JAYTMU010000244.1:0-3779 GCA_043728195.1 Bdellovibrionales bacterium | reverse complement strand
GAAATTGCAATTACCTGCGGTACTTTCGTATCGACATTAATAGTTAAGATCTGTGGAATTGCAATATTTCCTGCTGCATCAACGACAGTGATTTCAATTTGATTAATGCCTTCTAATAGCCCCGCGATTAGAACTTGAAAATTTTTACTTATGAACGAATCAAGTAGGACACCATTAACTTTTACAGTGGATGTTGTTGGTAGTTCTGATTCTATTTGTATCGGGATGCTTAGTACGGTTTTATTTATAGTTAAATTGTCAAAGGTAGGCGGTGAAATTTTTGGCGGAGTATTCCAATACGTTAATATTAATGACGAAGTCGCATTTGTAATGTTGCCAGCAAGACTAAGACTGCAAGCAAGTTCAGTCACCTCGTATCCCCTTTGTAAGGGTCGCGGCGTTATTGCCCGACGAGGAACGCCAAAGCTAGGATCGTACAAATTGAGGCAAATCAGATAACTGCTGAATTTGATTTGTGAATATGTTGTTTTTGGCAAGTGTCGGGAATTCGTCATAGTTTGCTTCCGACGTCCGAATCCCGACACCGTCCGTCGGAAATCCGACATGTGGAGTATTTCTCTATCATAACCAATTTGGACCATCTAAAAACAACTTGAAATTGAATTGTTACTGAGTTACATTAAGGCCTGATGAAGAGACTACCTAAGGTAAAAGCACTTTTACAGACAATCTCATCGGCGGCAGCAAGAGGCCTGGTGATGTACTCAAAACACGCCAATGAACGCATGCTTGAGCGTGGGATCATAAAGCCTGAGGTAGAGCTGATTCTGACAAGCGGCCATCATGAGGCCAAGAAAGATCAGTTTAACAAAGAATTTCAGTCTTGGGATTATGCTATTAAAGGTAAAACGGTGGATGGCAGGGTTTTAAGAATTGTGGTCGCATTAATTGAGCCAAGCGTATTTGTCGTAACGACGATTGAACTTGGCAATTGAGGAGTAAATTATGAAAAAGAAGATTCAAAAAACATATCAAGATAACGGCTTCGGATTTCCGGTCACACTTTTAAATGTGCCGATGACCGAAGTGCACGGTGAATGGGTTCCGATGATCAATCAGAAAGAGCTCCAAGAGCGAGTTCTAGAGGCATTGGTGCTTAAGCACAGCAGGCTTTCTGGAAGTGAAGTAAAGTTCATTCGTCAGTTTTCAAAAATGACGCTTGAACAGTTTGCTGAAAGATTTGATGTCACCCACCCAGCAGTTCTCAAATGGGAGCGCACAAAAAATCAGGGAACCGGCATGAGCTGGACGACAGAAAAAGACATCCGTCTTTTTGCACTTAATATTTTGGAGCCAAAGGCGAAACGATTTGTCGTGGTGTATGAGCAGCTCACACACGTCGCTCTTGAAAAACATGAAGCCATTAAGATAGATCTTGAAAAGATGTCTGCGGCGTAGCAGATCTGAGCAGCGAATTTAGCAAGATCGCAAAATTCAGCTGGTGGCTTAGCTCCATCGCTTTTTCATTAAAATGGTCATCGGTCTGAAGAATCTGGCAAGAACTTTTCTCTGCTAAGAAAAATGGTTTTGAATTTATTAAAAAAAGAACTAACAAAAAATGGTATCCGCAGAAAACAAAAACTAGCGGGCCTCAAAGATGACTATTTATTTAAAGTTTTGTTCACTGGCTAGGCTTTGCGGTCATATGCGTAGCCCCTGTGGTTATGAAAACCGGACTTATTTCCGGCTCTAACTACCAAATTTTTATCGGAAATAAAAATACATTTTTAGTTTCAGGTGCTTAGGCGGTTTCGCCGGATTTTTTAAATCTTTCCCAGCATTCGAATCTTGCTCCAAAGCAAAGCCTTGGGTATTTCATTGATCTTAAGGGCTGACATACAATCGTCTAAAAGACCCTTGCGCTCGCGTAAGTGTTGAATGGCTTTTTTCAAATCACGCCTAACTGTATCGCCGTAGGCAGATTCGGCTTTTTCGATGGCTTCTTGCATCTGTATTTTTGATAAATTGAGCATCGCTAAATCAATTAAATCTCGGCTAAAAACCGAATCATCACTCCAGCGATCTGAGTTGGCCAATAATTTACCCGCAGCCATATCAAGGTCTGTTAAAGTTGGAACTCCGCAAATGTAATTATGTGGCAAAGGCGGTGTCAGCTTTATACGCCCTTCAAAAATGATTTCAAATTTTATTTCAGTAACGCCATCCCTAAGCATGGTGCGAAGTCCGTATTGATCTACTCTGATATCTCGCACAGTGATAAGCGCCATACCTGGTCGTGTTAGGGCCTTAATTCCATTTGTCTTTAACAGACTTCTTAGTTTTTGATATCCGGATAGGTCGGAAACCAAAAAATCAATATCTGCGGACTCTCGATATTCGTTACGAGCCAGCACGATAGCCGTCCCGCCGCCAAACCAACATTGACTTTCAGTTAGTAATTCTGAATTAAGTGATTGAAGAACTGCGGCAATACGCATGTGGTGGGCACGTTTAAACAAGCAAGCGCTCCCGTCCGAAGGCATTCAACAGTGTGCGAATTAATTTTTCTTCTTTTTTGTCCAAATTTTTTAAGTCAACGTGCCGCCAGTTTCTTTCGTATAAGTTAAGGGCCTCTTCCGCCGATAGCACTTTGGTGCCTTTCAGTTGCCAAGCCAATTTTTTAAGTTGCGTATAGTCTGCTATCGGGATGCTTTTTGGAATTTGCGCAGCCGCTTTGTTTTTTAAAGTTTTGGCCGCATAAGCCGCATTGCTCAGTTCAAGCTTTAATCCCAATGCATGTATAACGCTGATGTAGGCTCCCATTTTGACTGAGGCTTCGCCAAGTTCGATACGATACAGCGTAATGCGTGAAATTTCAGAAGCTTCTGCCACGGCCACCGCACTGATTTTCATTCTTTTACGATATTCACGAAGTTTGCTTCCAAGTTCGCGCAGAGCTTTTTTTTGCGGTCCATGGGTTTTAATTACTGAACTTTGCATATGTTTCTTATTATATACAAAAAATATTATTTGTATATAATAAGAAACATTTTTAATTAGTTATTTCGTAAGTGCTTGAATTTGTTTAAGAAACTAGTGATTTTTTAAAGAATGTGCGATTTGGACCACGGCCGCTTCATTCTTCCCATGTTAGGCCGCTTGAGCCAATTTGTATTCCTTATAAATCCTCATGGCGGGCTCGTAGGAGCAACCTAAAGTTTTGGCAATTTGGTAGGGATTTTTAATTTCTTTTTCAATTGCCGTTATGATGTCAGCTCGCCAACAAGCTCCATATAAAAGTCGGTTGCGATACTGCCGATTTTTCTTTACAAGTTTTTCGCGAGATAAAATATCAATAGATCTGATTCTAATCGAGCCCGCTGGAATAAAAAATCCCGACTTGATAAAGTTGGGCTCTGCTCCCTTTATAGAAATGGAACTTTTCGCCAAGGAAACATCGACCAATGCAAATTCTCCCTTTTGTTTTTTTATTAGGCGTTTCCACTGATGAAAACCCAGGTTAACGGCACAGACGGCAAGTGCCGCCAGCCATGGCGAATTTTGTTTCTTCTGTAGCTTCATGAGCTTTTCGATAATCACGTAATCCCCATGAACCGAAATCCAACTGGCTAATAACGCAAATAATCGAGAGTCATGGAAAACTTCTAGAGTAGATTCATATAAAGTAATTTCAATATCGAGCCAGTCAGTATGACTGACTTTTTTAACGGATGAAAGTTGGATTCCTATATAATGAAGCTTTTGGTCCAGAGCGTGGTTAGACATGACCCAAAGCTTTTTTGAGGACATCAAAAGCT
>JAYTMU010000243.1:0-2191 GCA_043728195.1 Bdellovibrionales bacterium | reverse complement strand
TTTTTCCGTTTTCTACAAATTTTGCAACGGTCATGTAATCGGTGATTGTGACATTGGAAAACCCTTCCGGCGCTTCGTCTCGGTTTTTAAAACGATCACCAAAATAGGCATCAAGTTCCTTAAGTTTGTTATTTAAAATGTCAGTCTTTATTACAAATTTAACTTCTTTTCTTAGTGATGTGGTATCAACGGGGCCTTCGTTAAATGCTCTGATGGCTTTACTGACAGAATCGTCCGGTCGAAATAATAATTCACACCGCAGAACAGGAGTTCCGGCCTCCACGATTTGCGAAACGATAAGAAAAAAGGGTAGTAACCATTTTTTCATTAGTTAATGTTTAAAACTTTATCGGATTTTTTAAAGTAACTGATCACGTCAGCAAATTTGCTAGCATCAATTTCAACTGAAAATAAGGTGATATTTCCGCCTTTTTCTTCTTGGGAAACCACGAAATACGTTTTACTAAGTTTTGTCACCTTGTCTGTTGTGACGGTGATCCAGGCGTGGTTGGATGCAGATAAAACCATTTTTTTGGCTTCCATGCTGCGCTTTAGATTAGGCATTTCAGCTTTATTTTGTATCGCCATTGTCGTTAGCGTATGTAAATCACCCATTTGCGTTTTTAAATTATCAGGTACAACTGCAGTTGCGCGGGTCATCGATTCTTCAACCCAAGCCCGCTGATCTGTTGAAAAGCGTTTCAGTAAACCGTTATGGTCGCCAGTGGCACCAATCCACAAAGCAGTTCCAAGTACTGCCGTGATAGAATAACGTTTAACCCGCTCTTTAATGAAATTTTCAATTGAACGCTGCCACATGATATTTTCAAAACGCCAAATTGAATACTTGGCGATCATCTGACGCACTGTCATTTTATCCATTTTTTTCATCTGGCGTGCTTCTAATAGTTTTACTAAACGGGCGTGAACGTTACCTTCAATGACTTCAGGTAAGCGAATGGTGATTTTTTTTCCATCTTCAAAGATGTCAGAAAGATCAAATTTACTTTCACCTTTAAGATTCAAAGTTTTAAATTCAAGAAAGTTATGGGTTAATATTTTCGAGCGATTTGAAGGGGAAATAATCTTACCATCTTCTAAAGTGAAGCGACGGTTTTCTCGGTCATCAGCTTTATAGGTAATTTCTAGTGAATATCCATTTTCAAGGCTAGCACCCAGTTTTAAGCGGTTATCACGAATGCCTAACTCGATATCTGGCGTGCGCGTGTGCATATCAATAATGTCTAGTAATGTTTGATCGGTGTCTTGAAACTTTTCTTTAAGAATAGTAATTTCCGTTGGGCGCAAAGAGCCATCGGCGAAAGAAGTTATAGAAGTTCTTTGCGTAAACTTATTTTGGAAAATATCTGAACACCACATTTGAGCGTTCACCGATATCGAGCTAAACAGAATAATCAGTGTAAAAATTTGACGTCCTAAAATCATAAGTTCCTCTAGTTGTTAACCATTCCTCATCAGCATTCTATTAGCTTACAATTAGCATTCCACTAAAACCTGTCGTTAAAACCAATCCATTCAACTTAGGGTTCCTATATCGTCTAACGCTTTGACAGCTTTTCCCGTGAAGCGGCAGGCAAATATAATTACTTTTCGCTGTCCTTTTCAAGAAGGTCCTGTGGTAGATTTTGAAACGTTACGTTTTGGCCGTTTTTAAAAGTTAATACCCAGTAGCGATCGAAAGCTTTGTGATCCCAGCTATCCGGGACCTTTCGCGCGCCCAATTCCCGAGCGATTTCTGCTATTGTCTCATGTTGCCAAGCAATTAAAACAGTCTTGTCTTGAAGCTTCGGAGAGTGCGCCAAGAACTGAACCAATTCTTTTATTTCCTCTTTGTTGTACTTCGCATGAATCTCAAGTTTTAAAACTTCAGAAATCGGCTGTAACGTTTGATTAGAGCGAATCGAACCATTTTTTTTATGCTTCTTAAGGGCTATCAAAACGTCAGGCTTTAAAGCTCCGGTAAATAGGGTCGGAAGTAATTTGGCGCGGCTCCAACCATTATCGGAAAGCTCGGTGCCTTCGTCGCCCTTTGGTTCTTCACCATGGCGAATTAGAATAATTTTTGCGGGCATCGCGTGACCAACGGCTGTAAACAAAAGTAATGTCAAAAGTAGAAGTGTTTTCATACTGAGGTTGTTTTGCATTTCGAATTCCAAATTGAGACTCATTT
>JAYTMU010000242.1:0-17020 GCA_043728195.1 Bdellovibrionales bacterium | reverse complement strand
CTATAGAGCTAAAGCTCTACTTATAGTCTATGAAATTAAAGCAATTAGATCATGCAAGACTGTGTTTAGGATTAACTCGTAAAGAATTACAGCGCCGAATTGAATCAGGTCAGCTAGATCTGCACATAATTAATTCTCAGATTAATCATTATTCGAATGAACTTAAATACGAATCGTCGTCTGAAAAATGGCTCGATCTTAAATCTTTGGATCAAGTCGACAAATTTAAATCCGCCGAGTAGGCTAGCGCCAATGAAAAAAAATACAATCTATATCGTCGACGTCAGCTCGATGTTTTTTCGCGCGTTCTATGCAATCAGACCATTAACCTCTACCCAAGGTGTACCGGTTAATGCCGTGTATGGTTTCATTTCGATGATTGTAAAATTGATGAAGGATAAAAATCCGGACCACATTGTTTTTTGCTACGATCGAAAAGAACCGTCTTTTAGAAAAGATTTATACACTGAATATAAAGCCAATCGCACACTGATGCCTGATGATCTGCAGGTTCAAATGCCATATTTAAAGCGGGTCGCAAATCTTTTTGGAATTACAGACATTGAAGTCCCAAGTTTTGAAGCAGATGATCTAATTGGTACAATTACAAAAATGGCCGAAAAAGAAAATTATGACGTTTTTATTGTTAGCGGAGACAAAGATTTCTGCCAGCTGATTAGCCCGAATGTATTTCTTTACGACACCATGAAGGACGTCATTTTCACTGAAGCCTTAGTTAAAGAAAAGCATGGTGTAACTCCAGCGCAATTTTTGGATTACCTAGCTATCACCGGAGACACATCAGACAATATTCCAGGAATAGCCGGAATTGGTCCAAAGGGCGCGATTAAGTTGATCGAGCAGTTTGGAACGGTCGAGGAAATTTATAAAAATATTGATAAAGTAGAAAGTGCTGCCATAAAGCAAAAGCTAATAAATTCGGAAAAAAATGCATTTTTATCAAAAAAACTAGTTAGAATTGTATGCGATGTTCAGCTGAACAAAACTTTGGATGATTTTAAACTTAAGGAAATCCAGCGAGATGAGCTTCGTGCATTTTTACAGGATTTAAATTTTAAATCATTTGAAAAATCAATTCTAGATGCTCCGGCTAAAGTACAGCCGCCTTCGCGAGCTGGAAAAGATACTGAAACAACGCCAGTGCAAATGATCGATGCGCACGTCAATGCGCCTTTAGTTCCGCCAGCATCCGTCGTGGTAAAGTTGTGGGACGCAGGCGAAATTCAAACCAGGCTAGATGCTAATGAAAAATTTTTCATATTCGAACATGAAGATAATATAGCTTTAGGATTTTCTGAACAACTGTACTTTACCGCGAAGGCCAACTGCCAACTTAAATTTTTAAGAGTCGCATGGTCAGGATTTAATCTAAAAAATGTTTGGCATCAGATTGGTTTCAAAGCTGATCAAATTCAGCAAGCAGAACTGCAAAACCAGATTGATTGGGACTTGATGCTGGGTGCCTACGTCATCCGTGCTGCCGATAGCGCAAGTTTAAAAAAACTTGCGCTATTTTTCTTAAACGAAGAGTTACCGGACGTGATCACGTCCGAAATATTTTACAGCACATGTCTTTCGTTAAACACTGTTGTAAAAGCACAACTAGAAGAAAAGGATCTGTATATTATCTATAAAAAATTAGAAAAACCTATGATTCCGATTTTATTCGCAATGGAGCAAAAAGGAATTACAATCGATATTGCGGGCTTGCAATTATTTTCAAAGCAGTTAGGTGACGAGCTGTTAATTCAAGAAACAAAGATTCACGAATTGGCAGGAGAAAAATTTAATATTGCCTCACCGAAACAGCTGGGCGTAGTTTTGTTTGAAAAACTAGGATTAGAGTCTTCAAAAAAAACAAAAACCGGCTATTCGACCGATAACGATGTCTTAGAAAAATTAGAGCATCCGATCGGAAAAGAAATAATAAATTTTCGCGAATTGGCAAAATTGAAATCAACATACGTGGATGCACTACCAGAATCTGTCGATCATAATGCGCGCGTCCATACCAGCTTTAACCAAGCGCTGACAACGACGGGTAGGCTTTCAAGTACAAACCCGAACATTCAAAACATTCCAATTAAAACCGAGCGTGGTCAGCGCGTGCGAAAAAGTTTCGTAGCAGCTAGCGGTAAAAAGCTTTTATCGGTGGATTATTCGCAAATTGAACTTCGCGTGTTGGCACATATCTCTGAAGATCCAGGATTGATCAGTGCCTTTCGTGATGACCTGGATATTCATGCGGCGACAGCTTCCGAAGTATTCGCTGTTGCTTTAGATCAGGTCACTAAAGAACAACGTCGGATTGCAAAAGCTGTAAATTTTGGAATTGCTTACGGGCAAGGGGCCTACGGTTTGGCTGAAGCCCTAGGAATACCGCGCAAGCAAGCCGTCGACATTATCGAAAAGTACTTTATTAAATTTAGCGGAATAAAAAGTTATATTGAAAATACAATTCAAAAGGCACATGAACAAAAATATGTGGAAACTTTATTCGGCAGGCGTCGGTACATTCCCGAATTAGATTCGAGCAATGGGATGCTAAAAAAGTTCGGAGAGCGTGCTGCTATAAATGCGCCCATTCAAGGAACTGCAAGTGATCTTGTAAAAATGGCTATGATTGAAATATCACAAGATAAAAAAAATAACGCAAAGTTAGATATGTTACTGCAAGTACACGATGAGCTTATATTCGAAGGTACTTTATCAGATGTTGAAGCACAGGCGCCTGTTATTAAAAGAATAATGGAAAATGTCGCTAAGCTAAAGGTACCTTTAAAAGTAAATTATGCCATCGGAGATAACTGGGACGAAGCCCATTAGGCTTCGCTTCAGAGTTTATCGTTAGAAATAGTAACCAGCGCCCAAGCGAATATCGCTTGTCTTGATAGTTGCTGAATCAAGTTTGTAATCTATAATGCGGTAATCAAGTATCAAACGGACATTCGGGATGACCGCATAAGTAAAGAACGCGCCAAATCCCATTCCATTTAATGAGTTTTCACTACTTATGGAGTCAGTCGCTTTGTAATTCGATGCCAAAGTAAATAATCCACCTGCTGAAAACTGCTTAAAGCGATATTCGCCAAGTAAACTAAATTGAACTTGTGTAATATTGTAAGTGACGGATCTTTCATCCTTACCCTTAAGCATGGCATATTCACCCTCAAGTCCTACGCCAAAATCACCTAAATAATAAATGGCCACCCCAGATAAATCGAATCCATCATACTTCACGTTTGCAGCGACATTCGCAATATATTGATTAGCTGCACCCATAAGTACATATTTTAAATTAGCACCGGCGGTCCATTTTTTGCCGCTTGCTGATTTGCCACGGGCCGTTTTTCCCGAGCTTCCACTTGTTGCTTGGATGCCAGCACCACCGCTGGAAACTGAAACGACTTTTTGGCTGCTAATATCACTTGCGGTCGCTAAAAGAATTTTTTTCTTTGCTACTTTTTTTATTGTTGCATCAACGCGTTCACTGCCGAATGTTAGCTGGATATTTTGCCCACCAGCAGGTCGCAAAGTCTGGATTTCAGCATCGCTTAATTCCAAAATTGCAGAGCTTCCTTTAACTTGCAAAACGCGAGCAGCGTAACTTACTGAAGTTAAAAGCAGAATTGCGGACATAGCTAGGTGTAGTTTCACTCGGTCTCCCATCCAACGACTCGGCCACCTTCAAAATAAACATAGCGTTTTTCTTGGCGGTATCCGTTCGGCGTTGATACTTGTTTAAAATATTTCCAGCGTTCATTTTTATAGATGGGGTTGCCGCTATGCTCGATCGATTCGGGTTCGCCCCATGATTTTTTTACGTAGTCAGACGGCATACCAGCGGCAATATCCAAGTTGTCGACAAGGTCATTAAAGTCTCGAAGGCTTTGTGCGCGCTTCCATATCTTATTTTTATTTACCCACGATTGTCGGCCTTCGATGCTAGGAATTAGTAGATACGATACTTTCTCATCATCATTCTGTAGCCAAGGTAGAATTTTTGAATAATTTAAACGCTCCTTTTGAGAATCTAACGTCCGTTCCAAAAAGCGCACTTTTTTTCTTTTTTCGATTGCGGCTAAATCTTCAGTTGTAAGTTCTTTCGTAGGATCAATTCCAACTTCATAAGCGTACTTCGCTAGTTCTAAATCACTAAGTTTGGTTTCGGTTTTTCCAGCAGTACCCAGCGTAGATTCTTTTTTTTCCGACAAAGGCTTGGTTACAGGGGCAGTTGAATGCACGGTCTTAATATTTGTCATTCCGCTACATCCAGACAACAAAAATGTAGATGTAATTGGCCATGCAATAAGCGCGACCCAGTGAATGATGTGTGGCTTCATACCTGAAAGTGTAAAACACTTTTTAGCGTAATGCATGAAGGCTACCGACTATGGGCCAGCCGAATTACTAGCTTTTCATTTCAAGGGTGTTATCATGGTCGAGTGAACGACGACAAACCAGACCAAAACGAAGAAAATGAACCGGTAAATGTGCTTTCTGAAACAGGGGAAGAAGAAATCAGCGATGAGATCGCGATGGAAGACATTGATCTGATGTTACAGGAAGAGGATCCCGATTTTCTAAAACAAATATCAGAAATTAAAGTAGACACTTCAGGCGTAGATTTTTCGCTTATGGATGACATCATCCATAATATCGTTGTTGAGAAAAAAAAACTAGATTGGAAAATTCATTTACGTAATTTATTTTTATTTAACGACGAACCAAAAAAGCTTATTATGTTTTGGTGTTTAGTGATCGTCGGCGGGCTGCTAATCGCGTTTGGTTCAACTTTAACAAATTCATTTTTTTCTAAAGGTTTGTTTCTTCGTTCGTACGCCGAGTGGGGATCTGACATACGGTCTTACAACCCACTAAATGAGGTAGAGGCTTTTTATGATAATCCGCGATTTGCCAAAAACCTAATGACCATGACAAAAATGTTCGCGAACATAAAGCCGTCAGAAGATTCCGGCCCCAATCCGATGCTGGCAATCGAAATTAATGTCGAGGGCATGTCTTCGGAAGCGATTATTGAGCTGAAAGATCGAGAAGCTGAATTTAAAGATATTTTATTAAGAGAAAGTGAAGACTTTTCTTATGATGAGCTGATATCTGCTGAAGGAAAAAAGAATTTGCTACAGAAGTACCAGATAGCCCTAAATTCGAACCTGACGCAAGGTCAGGTCCGCCGCGTACTACTTAAATCTTTTATATTAAAAAATTAGGCTTTAAATTGTTCTAAGTCGATGCTGTATGTCCGAATTCGATCATGCAATGTGGACTTAGGCATACCAAGATCAATTGCGGTGCGTTTTTGATTTCCATTATTAGCAGCCAAACGCTTTAAAATCATTTGTTTTTCGATTTCTTTAATAACTGACATTTGATTTGAATCTGTGGTGGCGGCATAATTTACGCCGGTTGGTAGGTGCGCTAGTCGCTCTTTTTTATTAAGCAAAATATCCACATGCAATTCTTCTATATATTTTTTTGGATATAAAGCAGAAGCCCTTGCAACCACGTTTCTTAGTTCGCGGATATTTCCGGGCCAGTCATGCTTTTTTAATGCCTGAATTGCATTAAAAGAAAATCGAACCTTCATTTGACGTGCAAAAGAATAAAGAAGTTCGTCAAAGTCTTCAAGGCGGTCTTTCAGCGCAGGAGTTTCAACGGTGATGACATTTAACCGATAAAATAAATCAGATCGGAAACTTCCTTCACGAATCTTTTGATAAAGATTTTGATGAGTTGCTGCGATTATGCGTACCTCTGTTTTAACTGAGCGATCGCTACCGACCGGTCTAATTTCGTTGTTTTCAAGTGCGCGCAAAAGTTTGGCTTGTAGTCCATAAGTCAAATCACCAATTTCATCTAAAAATAAAGTTCCGCCTCGAGCAGATTCGAAAGCGCCTTTACGATCAGCAATTGCGCCCGTGAAGCTGCCTTTGATATGTCCGAACAATTCGCTTTCTACTAGGGTTTCGGTTAAAGCAGAACAGTTTACACTGACAAACGGTGCGGTCGAAAAAAGGCTAACATCATGTAGTGCGTGGGCAATGACATCTTTTCCAGTTCCGGAAGGACCAAGTAATAAGACAGGGTATTTTGTTTGGCCAACCGAAGCTAAAGTATCCAGCTGAGACTTCCAATATTCGCACTTACTGGTAAGTGAAAAATCTTTTGTAGCAAATTTGCAGTCATGCACTACAAAATCTGTGTGACCAACGGTAATAAGGTCTCCATCTTTCAAAACAGCTTCTAGTATTTGCGCCCCGTTCACAAATGTTCCGCTTGCTGATCGCAAATCTTTAAGGTGGGCCTGCGTTCCTTTTATCTCGATTCGGGCATGTCGGTCGCACAAGGCTGGATCTGAAATATGTACAGCGCAACTGCTGTCTTTACCGATATTTGCGTATTCCTGTAGTTCCCATCGCTGTTGGCTTCCGTCTAATAATTCGATTTGAAATTGGCTCATGTTATCTCCTGGTTTGTTTCCGGATCACTATTTCAAGAATCGGACGTGATGTTTTAAGGACCAAATAGGATTTAATTCGATCTGAAGGCTATTTTTCCCAATTAATATAGTGGATGTAAGAATTGAGAAAATTTCCGAAATGAATTACAATTTTTTCATGCCCAAAGTTACGTTTATAAAAAGTGCCGTTAAGTTTTCTGATTTTCCTGAACATGATTTAAAAGAAATCGCCATAGCTGGAAGATCCAATGCAGGAAAATCATCTCTTATTAATATTTGGGCGGGTGGCAAAGTTGCCAAAGTTAGTCAAACTCCGGGTAAGACACGGCTACTTAATTTTTTTAATATGAACGACAGTTATTGCCTAGTAGATATGCCTGGATATGGCTTTGCTTCTAGGGGTGCGGAAGAAATAAAACTATGGCGTAAGATGATAGAAAATTATCTGAAGCAGCGCCCACAGCTTGTCGGACTAGTACTGCTGATTGATATGGCCCGCGAATGGGCTATGGATGAAGAGTCAATTGCTCAGTTTGTTATGAAGAATGATATTCCAGTGGCTATTGTTCTAACTAAATCGGACAAATTTTCAAAACAAGATATCGAGCGGGCTTTAGCCCGAATTAAAAAGCAGTCGCGAATTGAGGAAGTGTTTCCGATTTCATCCCAAACAAAAAATGGTTGCGATGCGGTTGAAGATTTCATGTACCGTGCTTGGGTAAAAGAACAATGAAAATTATTGCGGTGATTCCTGCCCGGTATGCCTCGACGCGTTTTCCAGGAAAACCTCTTGCTGAACTTAAGGGGAAAAAAATTCTTCAATGGGTTGTCGAAGGTGCAAGGCAAAGCAAGAACCTAGATCAAATTTTAGTAGCCACTGACGATAAACGTATTTTTAATTTTTGCACCAGTATAAACGTTGATGTCATTATGACCAGTGCGGAATGCGCTACCGGTACGGACCGAATTTTTCAAGCAACCAAAGATTTAAAATTTGACCGCGTTATTAATATTCAGGGGGATGAACCCTTAATCTCAAAAGATTTCATTGATCCACTTGCCGAAGCATTTAAAGAAGATGCATCACTTTCTATGGTAACCTTGGCACATCCGCTTGAGGCTGAAGATTTAAACAATAAGAATGCTGTAAAAGTCATCACTAACGAAAAGGGTGACGCTATTTATTTCAGTCGATTTGGCATCCCATTTTCTAGGGAAACATTCATCACCGGAGTCGTGCAGAAGCACATTGGACTTTATGGTTTTTCAAAAGACTTTTTAGGAACATTTTGTGCGACTCCACAGGCTAAGATTGAAATAGCTGAAAGTTTAGAGCAGTTACGCGCACTGTATTTGGGCGTTCGAATCAAAGTTTTATCAGTCGAAAAGCCGACGTATGGTGTTGATACACCCGAAGATTTGCAAAAGCTTGAAGCTCTGTTGAAGTAGCTGCTATTGTACCAAAAGCAGGTGAAATGATGTCCAAAAATAATTCTAAATCTAAAAAACTAAAGCAAAAATTTATTTTCGTCACAGGCGGAGTTGTCTCATCAATCGGCAAGGGATTAACTGCTGCAAGTTTAGGTTCGTTACTTGAGGCCCGTGGATTCAAAGTTACAATTATGAAATTTGATCCGTATTTAAATGTTGATCCGGGAACTATGTCACCACTACAGCATGGTGAAGTTTATGTGACGGAGGACGGCGCTGAAACTGATTTAGATCTTGGTCATTACGAGCGTTTTACTAATGCGCGCTTGATGCGTTCGAATTCCGTAAGCGCTGGCCAGATATATGATTCAGTTATCACGCGGGAGCGGCGCGGTGATTATTTAGGTGGAACAGTGCAAGTTATTCCGCACATCACAGATGAAATAAAATCAAAACTATTCGAAGCTGCCCAGGGTTGTGAAATTATAATTGTAGAAATTGGCGGTACTGTCGGTGACATTGAAGCACAGCCATTTTTTGAAGCTATACGGCAACTTCGTTTGGAACTAGGTAATGAAAATACGGCTCTTGTGCATGTCACATACGTTCCTTATATTGCTGTCGCAGGCGAATTAAAAAGTAAGCCTACACAGCATTCTGTTAAAGAATTAAGAGAAATTGGTTTGCAACCCGATTTTTTAATTTGTCGAAGCGAAAAAACCATTGATATGAATTTGAAAGCAAAAATAGGGTTGTTTTGTTCTATCAAAAAAGAAAACGTTATTTCAGCAAAAGATTCATCGTCTATTTATGATGTGCCTTTAGCTTTGTATAAAGAGAATTTAGATCAGTTGGTTGTTGAACGCTTATCATTGAAAAACACCAAGCCCGATATTAGTGGCTGGCAAAAAATTGCAAAAATTCAAGCGTCAAAAAGAAAACCCGTAAAAATTGCCATTGTCGGAAAGTACGTTGATTTAAAAGAATCTTACAAATCCCTACATGAATCTTTAGTACATGGTGGATTAGCAAATTTAGCGCAAGTCGAAATTATGTATGTCGATTCTGAAAAGATTAATAGTAAGAATGTAAAGCAGCAGCTTAAGGGTGCGGGTGGAGTGTTAGTTCCTGGCGGTTTTGGTACGCGTGGAGTTGAGGGGAAAATTGCTGCTATTCAGTTTGCACGTGAAAGTGAAACTCCATTTTTTGGAATTTGTTTTGGTATGCAGTTGGCTGCGATCGAATTTGCGCGCAATGTTTGCGGCATTAAAGATGCAACGTCGCGAGAATTTGTTGGCGAAGCAAGTCGCGGCGGCAACATTGTCATTGATTCTATGGTCGAGCAACGCGGAAAAGTAGATAAGGGCGGCACAATGCGCTTGGGTGCATTTGCGTGTAAGCTAATGCCCAAAAGTATCGTCTTAGACGCGTATAAAAAGAATAAAATTTCTGAACGCCATCGTCATCGGTTCGAATTTAATAATAAGTATAAAGATTTATTCGAAAAAAATGGATTGCGCGCAACTGGGGTTAACGAGGAACGCAATTTAGTTGAAATTTTGGAAATCACGTCGCACCCGTGGTTTGTTGGTGTACAGTTTCATCCTGAATTTAAATCGAAACCACTTAGTCCCCATCCCTTATTTGCTGCTTTTGTAAAAGCGTCTATGAAAAGAGATAAGTGATGTCGAGCTCGTTAGAAGTAGCCAAAAATACTTTAAAAATGGAAGCAGATAGTATTTTAAATCTTATCCCTAGGCTAGGAGCCGACTTCGAAAAAGCAGTTGATTTAGTTTTAAACTGTAAAGGAAAAGTGGTTTTTACTGGTATTGGTAAATCAGGACATATTTCACGAAAGTTAACGAGTACTTTTTCCAGCACTGGAACCCCATCATTGTATCTGCATCCTGCGGAAAGCAGTCATGGCGACCTAGGAGTCATGACAAAAAATGATTTGGTCATTGCCATTTCTTACGGTGGTGAAGCCACTGAATTAAATTCGATATTAAATTACACTTCAAGGCATGGCTTTTCGGTAATCGGAATTACCGGGAAAAAGCATAGTACATTAGGACAAGCTGCCACAGTGGTCTTAGATGTCAGCGTTGAAAAAGAAGCGTGTCCGTTAAATTTAGCTCCGACATCTTCTAGTACGGCTACCCTTGCAATGGGCGATGCTTTAGCTATGGCAGTTCTTGAAAAACGAGGTTTTAAAGCTGAAAATTTTGCTGAACTTCATCCGGGTGGCTCGCTTGGCGCAAAATTAATGCGTGTTAAAGACTTAATGCAAAAAGGTGACGCTTTACCATTTGTAAAAGCTGAAACAACAACAAAAGAATTACTAACTAAGATGACTCATCAAAGTGTTCGAGGTGCTGCGGGTGTTGTTGATGATCAAGGCCAACTTATTGGCGTCGTTACAGACGGTGACATCCGTCGATTTTTAGAAAGACATCAAGATCCATTTTCAAAAGTTGCTAAAGATTTAATGAGTCATTCTCCGCGCACCATTGATGCGAACGAGTTCGCTGAAAAAGCGCTGTTTCTGATGGAGCAATTTCGCATCCAAATGTTAATCGTGTTAGATAAATCGTCAAACAAGCCAATGCAACCTGTAGGTATGTTGATTTATTCAGATTTGTTGTCGCCCAAAGTGCGGTAGAGTTTCAAAATCACACTGATTTCGGATTAAATTGCAGACCTTAGTCTAGCGTAAAAAATTATTTAATAAGTTTCACAGACCTTTGTCGGCAGTTTCCTTGCCGTGCAGAATTAAATTTTCCACAATGAAATCGTGGCATTAGATGTTCAAAAATTAAAACCTATTAAGATGTTGGTATTAGACGTCGACGGCGTTCTAACAGATTGCCGTCTATGGATGGATTCTAATGGCGAATGGAAGCGAATTTATTCTGTGCGTGACGGTGTTGGTATAAAAGAAATTGCAGCTGCTGGATACAAGTTAGCAATCATAACCGGGGCGCAGGCGACAGACGTTCGAGCCCGCGCGAAAATGCTTGGCTTTGATTATTTTTACGAGGGTGCTGTGGATAAATGGCCTTCGTTTGAAAAATTGCAGAAGGATTCTGGCTTTAGTAAAGACGAGATGGCTTATGTCGGTGACGATATTTACGATATTCCACTTTTAAATGCAGTGGGTTTTGGCGCAACAGTTCCAGAAGCGGTCGACGAAGTGCTGGAAGTTGCTGATTATGTGACAAAAAGGTCGGGCGGAAATGGTGCGGTTCGTGAAATTTGTAATTTTCTTTTAAAATACGGTTATTTTTCAAAAGCTTGAGGTGCTCATGTTCGATATAGCTAAAAAGTTGTTTTTTACAATGCTGCTGCTAGCATCAGTTTCTGTTGCAGCAACTACCGACGTCGAAGTTCCTGTTGACGAACTGGCGCAAGAAACAGTTTACCCTGTATTTGATAACTCGGTCAGTCTGAAGAATAGAAATATTAAAGATGCAGGTACGTTTGATATTGGAATTTTTGGAGGCCTTGCTTTAACAGAGCCGATTTCAAACACCTCGAAAGCTGGTTTAGTATTTAACTACCATCTAAATGAAAATCATTCGATTGGTTTATTATTTGCGAAAAACAGTAATGGCTTGTCCGTGGATGCACAGGGTTTAAAAAAAGATTTTGGCTTAGATTTTAGCAGGGCGCCATTTATGGAATATTCATTGATGGCTGATTACAACTTTAAGCTTTATTATGGAAAGTTAAGCTTAACTAAAGAGGCTGTAATGAATACGTCGTTGTATTTGTCTGCAGCATTAGGGGCAGTAAAATTTGTTCATAAAACCTATCCAGCACTTGCAGTTGGAGTTGGCGAGCGGTTCTATTTTTCAAATCACTTATCATTGAAAGTAGATTTGCGATTCTACGCGCATCAAGCTCCGATTCCGTTTAAGGCGGGAGCGCTTCGAGATGGAAGTAAGCCAACGGATAATCCAGGTGGTGTCGCTGACCCAATACCAAGTTATGGAAGTTTTTCCGAACGATTAACGTACACGACCAATCTTGAAGTTGGTTTGAATTACTTGTTTTAAGGGGATCTAATGAGTTTTAAAAAATTATATTTGGTATCGCTAAGTTGCATGATTCTTGGGTGTTCAATTTCAGCCATGGCTCAAGAACAACAGCTTGATGATCAAGAAATTCTTAATATTGAAAATATTTACAAGACAGAATCGCCAAAGGTTTCGCAGCCGCGGCCTACGTCTCCACTTGAAGTTGCACCTGATTTATTAAGCGAAACGACATCTGAAACGGCTGAGTCTGAAAAACAAGGAGCTGCAGCGCCCGCACCAAAAAGTCAGCGGGTAGAAAATTTGACTGACTTAAACAAACTTTCACCTTTTAGCGAAATTTCAGTTATTCAAAAAAAGTTTTTGCCAAAAACAGAACGATTTCAGCTATATGCTGGTGGTGGTACAACTACAAATTCACCTTGGTTCCTAAATATGGGATTAAAAGTAAACTTGGGGTATCACTTTACGGAATCTTTTGGTGTCGAACTTTCAGGTTTATTCTTATCTAATTCCGAAAGGGAAGTTGCGAAAGAAATTCGCGATAACAATTTGCTGCAGCCTGAGAAATTTATCAACACCAAAAGCTACGTCGGCGTTGATCTGATATGGGCTCCGATTTATGGCAAGCTAACAATGCTAAATAAACGCATTATTCCTTTCGATATGTATTTTTCTGCTGGGGGTGGTACTTCCAGTACAAATTCGCAGGAAGGCAGCGTTCCAACCCTGCATGTCGGCGTGGGACAAATTTTTGCTATAAATAAATCAATGGCATTTCGTTGGGATTACAGTTGGACATCGTTTCAAGCTACTCCTATTCCTGACAAACTGGCGACAGGTGTCGCTGAGAAAAACAGTTATAACGATCTTATATTAACTGCAGGATTCAGTTTCTTTTTTCCGGAGGCTAGATACCGATGAATAAAAATATCATAATCAGTACACTTTTAGTCGGTACATTCGCCTTTCAAACGGTTCAGGCGCAGTTGCCAAAAAAGAAAACTCCTGCGACCAAGACACTGTCAACGCGGTCGACATCGCCGGCAAGTCCGAAAGTATTTTCGAATACAAAGAACAATGCGGTACGGACACAAATAGCTAGCGCCATGGGAATGTTAAAATCGGGTCAATATTCGCAGGCTGCAAATACATTGTTAGCCCTATCTCGGAAGTCAGATGCAACAGCCGAAAGATCGCAAATTAAATATTTTTTAGGTCTTTCGCTGATGGAATTAAATCTAAATCAAGTTGCAGCTTTTCAGTTTGTCGACGTGATTAAGTCCAACGATCAACGTTGGACTAGGCAGGCGTTGGAAAAATTACTAGTAGCTACAGATCGTCTGGGTGATGAAACATTACTAAATTATGCTATTCAAAGAATTGACGTTGCCAGCGTTCCGCAGCAAAATCGAGACATGCTTTTTTTTCGGCTAGGCGAAGTTAAAGCTAAATCAGGGCAGCACAGTGAAGCTGCTGCACTGTATGGAAAAGTTGGCGCTAAAAGCCGGTATTATTTCAGTTCGCTTTACAATCAAGGCTTAGCACAAGCTGAAGCAAATCAAACAGATTTGGCTCTAGAATCTTTTCAGAAACTTCTTGATTCAAGAAGTGCTAGTAAAGTGACTGATACCAACAAAGTGGCTGCACAGATGGCAATTGCACGGACCTATTATCAGAAAAAAGAGTGGGAAAAATCAATCGACGCTTATGCCAAAATCCCACGCGACCATCCATTGTGGCATGATGCTACATTTGAGAAAAGTTGGGCCATGTTACGTGGTGCTAGGTTGCGTTCAAGCTTAAGTAACTTTCAGTCTTTGCACTCAAGCTTCTACGAAAATGCATACATTCCTGAGACCTTATTACTTCGAGCTATCGTTTATTTGTATATTTGTAAATATGACGAAATGGAAAAGGTCGTTGGCCTTTTCGAGGCTCAATACAATCCTATTTCAAACCGGATTGATAGCTTCTTGAATGCCAAAATAAGTTCCGAAAGCTTCTTTCTTGAAATACAAAAAATAAATATCTTAAGAAATGATCCGGAATCTAAAAAGCAGCTTAATTTGCCTTACAATGTCTTAAAGTACATTTCTGAAGAAGGTAACGTTCGCCGCAGCTATAGCTACATTAAAAAATTAGCTGATGAAAAGAAATTGATTGATGAAAACCCGGTTTTGCGAAATTCGGCATTAGGAACGTATTCGATTCGAATTATAAACAATCGAATTAAAGCAACCAAAGATGCGATCGGTGAAATGGCACGAGCTCAGCTAACAGCTATGAAAAAAGAAATTGCGGATTTAAAAGAGCAAGCAAGTTTTATTCGCTACGAAATGATCAATGGAAAAAAAGAATTCCTAAAGAAGAGGCTTACAGGAAAAAGCTTAGCAGATGTTCAGGTCGACGACGAACAGGATCGTTCGTTTTATGTGCAAAACGGCTACGAATATTATCCGTTTCAGGGTGAATACTGGTTAGATGAAGTTGGAAATTACCACTACTTAGGAAAGCAAAGCTGCGAGTAAACTATGAAAAATAAAATGATGTATCAGAGTAAAATTCTAAATGTGGCTGTGCTGTTGGCTTTCCTACTATCGCCTTTGCAAGATGTTTTGGCGCAAACCAGAGCGAAGCAAAAAGCTACGGCAAATGCACCAGCTAAAAAGAAACTGACAGTTGGCGAGATGCTAAAGCGGGCTAAAGAAGACAACCGTGGTGGAAAAGCGAACATGCAGCAAAAAGGTTCTACCACATTACCTGAGACTCAGTTTAATTTTAAAGCGCGCGAAAATGTGAACCTAAGCGCCGTAAAACCGCCAAAATCTTCCGAGCTGCTGAAATATGGCAAGACAGACGAGGCCGAATACGAAAAAACACTCGATTTTCAAATTGCTGAGCTATATAAATTAACGCAAAAATTTAAGGCCAGTTCAAATCGTGGTGAATTGTGGCTACGCTTAGCAGAACTTTATGTTGAGAAAGCTGCTCTGGTAGACGCGCGCAAACAAGATGACTTCGATAAGCGATTGAAAGCATTTCAAGCCGGTCAGTCGAAACAAAAGCCAAAGTTAGATGTAGCTGAAGCACGCGAATATAATCGAAAAGCCATTCAGCTTTACGAGTGGTTCTACCGTGATTATCCCAAAGACAGTAAGTTAAGCCAGGCCTTGTTTTTCTTAGGTTATAACTATTTTGAACTTGGCGATTCAAAAAAAGGTTCTGAGTATTATAGCCAGTTAACATCGCAGTTCCCGAACAGTCCATTTGTAAATGAAGCCCATTTTGCAATTGGAGAATATCATTTTGAAAATGAAAAATGGCCCGAAGCCTATAAAGAGTATTCAAAAATTATTAAGGACCGTAAACATCGGTTAAATACTTTTTCTTTATACAAAGGCGCGTGGTGTTTATACCGACTTGGTAAAACTGAACAAGCTATTCAATACCTAGATTTTATTATCAAGATTGGAAAAAATAACGAAACTGAACAAATGGTTGGTGGTAAAAAGCTAAATACAGCACGACTTGAAAGTGAAGCACTTCGTGATTTAGTTGTATTTTACGCTGACCTTGGCGATGTTAAGCGCGCAGTGGCTTACTTTCAAAACAGCACATCAAAAGAAGCACCAGGATATATCGAAAAGTTAGCTTACTTTTTTGCCGATAAAGGCAATCGTGATGCATCACGCGATGTCTTTCGCATGTTAATTGAACAGCAGCCAACGGCAAAAAAAGCCTTCGAATTTCAGTATCAGATTGTACAAAATTATTTTTATTCGAAAAATTCGCCACAGTTTAAGGAAGAGCTTTACCGCTGGATCGGTGAATACGGAGCTAATTCGGCGTGGTATACGACGAACCAACAAGACAAGGCATTAGTCGAAAATTCGATGAAATTACGAGAGCAAACTTTACGAAACTACATCTTACAACAGCATCAAACAGCGCAAAACTCGCGTGCTGCTTTTTCTAGAAAATCGGCCAGCGAAGGATACATGTTATACTTCCAAGAATTTTCAAGTGCGCCACAGATAGCTGATATGCATTTCTTTTACGGTGAATTACTTTACGACATGGGTAAATATGAAGAGGCCTCAAGCCAGTACTCGTGGGTTGCAGAAAATGCTATCAATAGTAAGTTTGCATCAAAAGCCGCACAAAATTTACTTTTAGCGATAGAAAAAGTATTACCAAAAGACGAAGACTTGCTTAAGCGCGTCGGGGACTCTGTAGAGCCTATCGCCATGGATCCGCGCGTAGAAAAGTTTATCCGATCAGCGACGTGGTATATCCAGAAATTTCCAACCTCGGATAAAGACGCAGAGATTAGATTTCGAGTGGGTCGTCTATACTACCAGACAAATAATTTTGCGCCGGCCGAGAATCTATTTAAAGAAATTGTAAAAAAGCATCCAAAGACCAAATATTCAGAGTATTCAGCAAATCTTCTTTTGGATATTTATAATCTTAAAAAGGATTACGCAGGATTAGAAAAGATGGGTACTGAGCTTCTGGCAAATGATTCCATTTCAGGGACAAAAGCGGGAAGCGACATTCGAAATGTTCTTGAAAAAGCCAGCTTTAAACGTGCACAGGATTTAGAAATCGGTCGAAATTTTATTGAATCTGCCGGACAGTTTCAAACTTTTGCAGTTCAAAATCCGGGCTCTGAGTTAGCAATTATGGCCTTATTCAACGCCGGCGTTAATTTCGAACGTTCTGGAAGAAATGTGGAAGCAATTCAAAATTACAAAAAAGTTGTCGCATCAAAGGACAAAAAGGCAGAAGCACTAAAGCCCAAAGCACAAAAGCTACTGGCAAAGCTTTATCAAGATGCCGGTAATTTTGAAGAGTCCGCAAAATTATTTAAAGAACTAGCTGCACAGAATCCGAAAGATCCTTTAATGCCAAATTATTTGTACAATTCAGCGGTGATGTATGAGGTTTTAGGTCGTACGCCTGAGGCCGTAGCCGCCTACACCGCATTTACAAAGCTAAACAAAAATCAGACAGAAAATGCCAATACGATCTTTACGCTGGCGCA
>JAYTMU010000241.1:0-3210 GCA_043728195.1 Bdellovibrionales bacterium | reverse complement strand
ATAATCCAAAAACTTTTTAATATTGTAACTAACAGGTTATTAATGGGACGGTCGGCGGAAATCCATACAATACCCGTGGCGTAGTCTATCTGTGGCGCCAGCTACAATCACCGGCATGTCAGTGCACGTATGTGAACCCATGGCCTCAACGTTACCGCAATAAAGCAATGTGTTATCTAATAAAGTTCCGTCAACCTCTTGCACTTCATTTAATTTTTTTAAGTATTCAGCAACGCGGTCTAATGCCCACGTGTTTAAGACCCATTGCTTTATCGGAGCACGAATTCTTATTTGCTATCAACCATTGAACACTCGCCAGAAAACTTTAGTACCTGTTCCGCATCGTTGTAATTACGATACTCGATAGCTAAATTACCAGTGTTAGTTCCGGTGCGCTTGAAGTGCGCTGTTAATTTGGACTCAGTTTGCTTGCTTGAATCTGCGATAGTGACGGGTGTCGTGTCAGGTAAACCATCTATTTTGACATTCTCATAAATCATTTTTCCAGCATACGAACTTAAGGCTGTAATACGATCTGCCATTTCAGTAATTAATTTCGGGCCGCCAGGAGAATAATTTGGATCCCAAGACGCCAAAACCATAACACTTAAAAGTTTTGATATATGTTCACCGGTCGATCTTTTTACGTTGTTACCAATGGTAAAAAATCCATGTGTCATGTCGGTGATTCCATGGCCGCTCAGTTGACAAGTCATTTTCTTAAACTCGGTCGTAACAAAAGTACTGTCGCTATAAGCGTAAGCGCTGGTTGAGATGGCAAAAATCACTGCTAGGGCTAAAAACTTTTTCATAGAATCTCCGGTATTCCAATTGCACATGTCAGCTTGTGTCTACTTGGGACACTGCAGTTTCAGGAATGGGGTTAAATTTAATCTTTTACAACCTATTTGCTTACATCAACTCGTGACCGATCCAGGCTTTTAGGATTGAAATAAAAGATCCACTTGGACTGCCTTGACATGCTTTACATAATTTATCTTGTTCATAATTATCGACAAGTTGACCGGTTTCATTTAGCACTATCTCTGCAAATTTTGGACAACTACGTACGAAAAGTGCAGTTTCAACGTTTGTATGGACAGACCGCGGATCTAGATTAAAGCTAGTCACAGCTACATGATTTAGATTCGCGATAAATACTTTTGAATGAATCATCCATTGGGCATTAGCGGGCGTTTGCGACCACGAATGATTCATTGATCCCAATTTGCTAAGACCTAAAACCTGCTGCGAACCTTTGTGATCGCGACTGGAATAATGAGTGTTAAGCACGTCCACCGGTCCACCTACATCCGTCGTACGATTCGTAACTACCAGTATAGGTATTTTCTGGGTGCGAAGATTTCGCAAAATCCAGTGGATGGATCTTGTCGGAATATAAGACCAATTTTCAAAAACGAGGTGTTTAACATCATCGTTTAGAAATTGGAAAATGGCGGTCGTTGTTTCTTTTTTCTCAAGTTTTAAATCGCTAATTTCTTGGTTCGTGGTCATTGTAGGATCTTGCGGAAGGGTAGCGCCAGAATGCCAGAATTCTGGATTATCAAATGTAAATTTCAAGTCCGAACATTGCGCCACGGGCATGCGTGCAAGCGTGGATTGTGATTCCTTGGCAATGGCTGCTTCAAGCTTTTCCATTTTTCCTAGGTCAAATTTTGGACAGATTTTTTCATAGTCGCTAGCATGCTGATCAAGAAAGTCTTTTGAGGCAGCCGTCTTAGGATCTGCCCAGAATAAATTAAATTTTTTCTGAACTTCGGTTGCTGATGGACCGTCGACGTAGACATCTCGATCAATAAAGTTTTGCTTTTGCAATCCAAAGTAGTCATCAGCCAAGTTACGTCCGCCGGTGATGTAGCGTTTACCGTCAGCAATCATCAACTTCGCATGTGTGCGATAATTAACCATTGGTGTTATGCCTTTATTAAAGTAGCGTAACTCGATTCCACTTTCGTTCAGAAACTGATGAAATTGCTGCTGCAGTTGCGAACGATGTGTCAAAGAATCAATAACAATTCGAACCTGTACGCCACTTTTAGATTTTTCTTGAAGCGACTTAAATAATATATTCGTAGAAACTGCACATGGATCGACAATGTAATATGTTAGATCAATCGATGTCTTAGCTCCGTTGATTAGTTCGAACATCTGCATGAGCGCTTGATCCCCACGAGCTAAGTAACGAAGTGAATCGGCAGAAGCTGTTGACGTAATTGACAGCAGCAATCCAAAAAAGGCCAGTAGTTTCACCGCTAGGTGTTTAGTCTGGGTCTGCAAAGCTTGAGCTTTCATTAAGTCGTCCAATCGTAAGGTTAAATTTCTAAAACTGAATTAATAGCAAAAGCATGGCCACTCGATTTTTTTAAATGAAGCGTTTCTTAAAATAGAAACTGTCAAAAAGTTCGTCAATCAAGACTAATTTTTATCTTCACTGTATAGACATTTGGGTATTTTTTTTCTAATTAAAGCATTGGCCTAGTGATACAAGATATTTTAGCGTATTAGTAAGGCTTGTAATTTAATACACTTAAACTGGTAGGTCCCTTTGAACTTTGAAGTAATTGCTTTCGCATTTTTAGTTTTGTCATTTGCATCTTGTGGACCCAGCCAGTTTCATAATCGAGATAGTATTTCCAATGTCGACCCCGTGGTTCAAGCGCACGTGATCGATGGTCAAGTGATGTTTCCAGGACATACCAAAGCGTCGCGCGCAGTCGTTGCCGTGGAACTGCTGGATCAAAAGCGAGATGTTATTACGTACTGTACTGGCGTTTTAATTGGCCCCAGAACTGTATTGACATCTGCACATTGCTTTTATGATAAATTAATTCCAGGCGTCGATGGGTTTAACATTGTTTTTGAAACTAGGACAAAATTACATGACAATGCGGTTCGCAGGACTGGGTATGCGCATACAGTGCATTCGCAGTACAATACAGAAAGTAAAAGGTGGGTTTATCAGGACGGAAAGTACATTGATACAGAATTACGGCCAAATTACATTTCACAGCCCACAGATCATGTCTTTACAGTCCTGCAAGGAAATCATGATCTGGCGGTTCTAGTGTTTAAGGGATCCTTACCGAGTGGTTATGAGCCCGCAAAAATTGATGAAGATACTGACGCTAATTACGAAGGAAAAACCGTTTATTTTTTCGGCTTTGGACGCGCCGTCGATTATTTAGATCC
>JAYTMU010000240.1:0-3688 GCA_043728195.1 Bdellovibrionales bacterium | reverse complement strand
CGAAGACACGACCCTGACTCGTTATTCCTCAGGGCCCTAGGCGCTTGTGCAAATGCCACCCCTAAGACGTCAAAGGTACTTTTAAGATAGGCATTCGAAAGCTAATCATACTAATAGCTTAAGCTGCATCCGTGGTGTCAAAAATGGTGGAGCACAAGGGAAGTAGGCTTCCAAATTCTCCTCCAGCTATTTATTAACTTAAGTCGCGTATTTATTGAAGTTTTAAGTCCGCAAAATCCAGACTTGCCCTCTTAACCTCATACCACAAACTGACTCAAACACTGGAGGAAACAGCGACCAATCAAAGTCATGTGGAGGAGAATTGTCAGTCTAAAATAGAGTTACCTTCCAGTCAGTCGTGCCGACTACTGGTTCTAATTTAGCGTCACCAAGATCATAGTGACCTCCGCCAACATCTAATTCCTTGTACTGAACACTTTTGTCCAAGCCAAAAAACTCAGTCGCAGGTTTGGACTTAACCTTAAATTCAAAGGGTCTCATTTCTCCATACAAAAGTGCATCGACATCAATTTCGCGCATTTTTGCGATCCCATCTTGAGCCATTAAATAAGTTGTGTGATGACCAGATATATAGTCGTGAGGTTTGGTTTTGAAGCCAACATCGATTTTGAATGCTTCATCTTGATTTGAATAAACGTAAATCTTATACGGAAAAGCACTTTCCGCTTTAGGAAGTTCCTGATGTAGCTTCGTTAAAGTCTCAAAAATTTTATTTGAATCTGCACTGGGCCCAATAGCTTGTACCAAACAGCCGCTAGAAACCAATATTACTTCGGGATTGCTGATACCATTATCAGTTAGCCGTATTACTATTTTCTCTTTTAGGGATTTGAAATCAACTTTTGTCATGGAAATACTCCTGGATGGATTCCTGAAAGGTCCCCCTTTACAAAATCCTTGATAGCCGTTTCAATTTTTTCACATTTATCTTTCCAGGCTAGTTGATCATCGGGCGCTTGATATCTTTCAGATATCCAGTCCAATTTAGCATCTATTGCCGTAGCTAACGACGCAAATCGAGGGGGATTTTGCTTATCCAGTTCTGGAAAAAAATCTTTAGAAGCTTTTATCAAGGCAGCCAAATCATGACTGAACTTGCCAGCCTCCAGTAATGGCCCCAAACTTTTCTCTTTTTTACTGGCGCTCGAAAATAAATACATTACTTGAGACTGCCTTGGGTCTGGTCCAAGGTGATGCGCCCGCAAAAGAACAAAGATATCTTTCAACAGGCATTCCACAGATAAGAGAAATGTAAGATAGGATTCTCTAAATAATTCCGCCTTAAATAGAGTCGCAGCACATTGAAAATGACGAACGAATGCCTTATCATATGTTGGCTTATCGTCTTCAAAAAAATAGAAGTTTGCTTCAATTTCTTGAATCTTGGTTCTATCGAGATTAGCTAGTTTAAAATCCATCAACAAATCTCTCTAACCATCCAACTCTAATTCTGCACACGTAAAACTTTGAATTCTTTGACGAAAAGAGTTGGATGTCCCCTCAATTCTTGACAAAAAAGTCCAATTGGTGGAGGCGGGGGGAGTTGAACCCCCGTCCGCAAAAGATCCACAGAAAGGCGCTACATGCTTAGTCTATGTTTTAATTTTAACCCGGGAACTTCCACAAACAAAATTTCCCGAATCATTCCCACAAAAACTCTTAATCATTCAGTCTGCAGAAACCCCTGAATAACGATCCGACATTAGTGACGGTATTTCAAGCCGACATCGGCGATTGACCTGAACACCGAAAAGCAGCCTAAGCTGCTAATTGTAAACTATCGTTAGATAGTAAAAGTTGAATGTTTTTATCGAGGTCCTCATTCTCCCCGGCATGCTCCTCTTGCTTCAGCTCCCACGTCGAAGCCGTTACGCCCCCACATAAATACTAAAAACTAAGATCACTGTAGCATACTTTCTGGTAAAATTTTGTAGGCAATTTTTTAGGCAAAAACTGATAAATAATCAGCTTGTCGAATTTCCCCAATGCATTGGCATTCGGCATTTGAACACGTGAGTATTTGCTCTAATCGTTTCACTAAATTTCACTTTTTGGCAACGTTATGTAAGTTAAATGGGTGGTGCATTTTGTGTTGGCACAGTTTACGCTGCGTGTCTTTTTAGCTGCTGATCAACCAAACTTTAATAGAATTCTTAATTTTAGAGGGAGTTATCAACCAAATCCCCAGGTTTTTCCACAACACACAGGTTTTTCCAGTGTCAAATAGACTATAAATTGTTCATTTCACTTTTCAATGTTGATATGATCTTAACAGTTAGTTATTAAGCATCGAAGTTTTTAGACGCGTTGCTTACGGGGAATAATTGTAGATTTAGTTGGTAAACCCGCTGACCTTTATCGGCTAATCTTGCTATAGAATTGTCCTTATTTAGCGACTTACGCATCTGGCGTAATTTGAATTTTAACTCTTCAAATTCTTTTTCAGTTAACGACAACGTTAGTGATCCGAATTCGCGCTCATTCGGTTGATCTTGGTAAAGAGATTCTAAACCCAGATACATCAACTGCATTTGTAACTTACGCACTAACGCCGACGGAATTTCATCCGGTGCTTCCGTTGGTTTACCTTTAGTGATCGCGCCCGTTTCAGAATCTTTAGAAAGCTCGCCTGATTTTAATAAACCATCAAGGGCTGCAACGATTTCTGATTCAGAGGCTTTGTTGCGAAGAATTTCTTTTAGCTGTGAAATTTGAAACGTCACACCCGCCTGATCAGCCAGGGCATAGATTATCCAGCCAATCCAGTTGGGAACTTTTTCTAAAACTTTTCGATCTAGTTCGCCGTGTTTTATTTTTTGTTCCATGCGGTATTCAGATAAAAGTTTTAGCGCGTAATTGCGATCTGCAGGGTCTTCAGACTGATTAAAAAAAACAAGTAAGCGGAATTCTTCGCCTTGGGCTTTGTTTAAGCCGCAAGCTCTGGCAAATTTTGCGACCATATCGGGTGATAAGTTTCTTTTTCCTTCGATGATCATTTTTAAATAATTTGGTGATTTAATATCAGCAGCAGCCGAAAAAATAGCATACGAATACGGGCGAATCGAAAGACGGGTTTGCATCTTTTTAAAGTGGTAAAATTCAGCCAAATAGACCCGGTAATCCATATAGTCTGACAGTATAGGTGATATTACCGAAGTATTTGAATTCTCTGTATTTTGCGTTAACAAATTTGCCGTATTTTCCATTTTTTCCCCATAAAAAAGCGCCTGTAGTTTTCTTCCCACGAGGCGCCTTTGATGACAAGTTTTATCTTACCGTCGTTTGAATAAAAGCACTTACCTAGATAGAACTAATGTCACACGCTCAACGGTTAAGTTTCCGCGTGAATAAAGCGCAATGCTGCTTGCATCACGGCCAATCACAGGGCGGTTATGTAAACGATACGTGTGATTTTGTCGGTACTGGGTCAATGTCGCTTGTCCTTGATTGAAACTGTTGATCAGTAAATCAAGAAACGCATTTTCATACTGTGATGAACCCGTAACGATAACTTCTTCGATTGCGTAACCACGGTACTGTGACAAATTCACATACTGAGTTAAATCAATTCGGTCATTACCATACAACGAACGGTTCACACGGATATCAACGCGCTGCTGACCATAACCTGGTTCTGGTTCGTATCCGCCGCCGCCGCCACCACCAC
>JAYTMU010000239.1:0-1572 GCA_043728195.1 Bdellovibrionales bacterium | reverse complement strand
AGCATTAACGGCACACGCCGCGTGTAAAAATCAATCAGATTTAAACACATGGTTTTATAAATAGCCTGATAGGCCTCAAGCTGCCAAATGGATTTGTGGTCACCAAACGATTTAAGGATTGTAAAAGCTTCTTCGCCGTAACGTTCTGTAAGCCATTGTAACCGGTAATCATCCTTGTCGGCCTTGATTTTTGCCGAGTGGTAGGATTCAGCGGTTGTGTACTCGTTTAATGGCTGATTAGTAGCACACCTTTTTAAGTTAGATTTTTTTTCGATCGGCCATTTTTTCACAATAAGATCAACTATCTGCTCTGACATTAATCTGTAGGTGGTGTATTTTCCGCCGGCTACAAAAGTAAAACCACGGGGGTCAGAAATTATGGTGTGTTCGCGGCTAGTTTTTCCTTCAGTCGCTGAACCATCATGAACCAACGGGCGCACTCCGACGTAGCTGGATAAAATATCTTTTTCCGTAAGCTTAGCTCCTGGAAAATATTCGTTCGTTATTTGCAGTAAATAGCGAACATCTTCTGGTGTTACTTTTGCCAGTTCGGGGTCACCATTAAAATCGGTGTCAGTGGTCCCAATAATAACCATCTCGTGTCTAGGTATGGCAAAAACAATGCGTGAACTTTCTTGCGCACCCATCACAACAGCACTTGCAAGCGGTAAGCGGTCTTTGTGTAGCGTAAGATGAATACCTTTCGTAGGCCGTAGCAATCGTTTCCAATCATCTACTAAGGTTTCACCAACCAAATCGGTCCAGGGGCCTACGGTACTTGCGACATGATCGGCTTTAATAAATAACTTCTGTTTTGTTAGCTGATCTTGAACATGTAAACCGTGCACACAATTTTTCGAATCAAATTCAGATTTTAAAACTTTAACGTAATTCACGCAGACGGCATCATCTTCGTTGGCGGCGCGTAATGTTTCGTGCACTAGGCGATCATCATCCATATATGCATCTGAATAAATAAATGAACCACTTAGGTTAAAGTTTTTAATTATGGATATATGTTCCTTGGTTTGTTCAGCATTCAGTCGCTGGTGTACTTCAGGAGTTTGAAATAACGATAATGCATCATATGCTAACATTCCTAATCCCATTTTGAACATGCCTACGCGGCTATCCTTAAAAATAGGAATCATAAACCGTAATGGATGAACCAAATGCGGTGCCATGGCAAATAATTTTGTGCGTTCAGATAGGGCCTCGAATACCAGTTTAAATTCCATGTTTTCTAGGTACCGAATGCCACCATGAACTAACTTGCTGGACCGCGACGATGTGCCAAAGGCAAAATCGTTAGCTTCAACTAGCGCTACCTTTAAACCTCTGCCGGCTGCATCGCGGGCCACGCCTGCACCCGTTATTCCGCCGCCAATTATGACAAGGTCAAAGTGTGCTGTAGCTAACTTTTTTATATTTGCAGTGCGAGTTTCAAATGAAAAATCTTTCACAGATCTCCTGGCGAATAAATCACTTCGTAGTTTTTAAAAATTGCACTGACCTTTCCCATTTTTGAAACGGGAAAGATTTTGTTAAATTCATTTTCTGAATTGCTTCAGA
>JAYTMU010000238.1:0-11975 GCA_043728195.1 Bdellovibrionales bacterium | reverse complement strand
TATTGTTGGCAAAATCCTCGTCCACATTATCTCGGGCCGCACTACTTATAAATGGTCCGCTTCGAGCCTGTCCTTTTGAAGCTACGCTCCATCCGAGTGACCTTTCATAATCTTTAATTTCGCTTTTTGAAAAGTTTAGGAAAATAGCGTGGGACAATTCATGCGCAACAATTCTATCGAGCGATAACCCAGGTCCATCAAAAGCACTATTATAAACTACAATTTCTTGGCCTAATTCAGCGATAGATCCTGGATTTCCAATTGCACTTGAACGTTGCATTCTATAAAAACCCTTGAATGCAACTTTTTTAAAAGCATCCGGTAGTTGACCCAATACAGCCTGCAGCTTCTCTTTTTCTTCATTTGTCCAACTTGTTGATTTTTCTGTAGGAGGTTCACATATAGTATTACAAAATTTTTCACATTCTTGCGTACAGGAGAAAGTGCTCATATCCATTTGCAGAGTAGTGCATTTGCTAACGCAGGCTTTGTCATTTTTAGAAATTTTTGATTCTACAAACCAATCGAAACACGTATCAGCAAAACAAAACCATGGAATACACATTAAAAAAATAATGAACTTAGCCATCAATTTATTTTACTCAAATGCAAATTTCCGTCAAGCTATCAGAAACTAAGATGCTTTTTTAAGTTGGTTGCTTTTCACCGAAACCGATAATTTTAAATTTTCTTTACTGACTTGATTTTGTAACACGACTTGAACGACAAGCTCAGGTAATAAACTATTCTTTTTGGCAATGGGGCAGGCTGTGACCGTACTTACATTCCACAAATGTTGAATTCTAAAGTTCAACTGGCTCCTGATCAGGGCCAAGGTCTAAGAGAATATTTTCATAAATTATAATGTATGAACGGCTAATCACAACAAAACCTCGTAAAAGTTTACTACTGAAAATTGAGGCGATTTAAAAACAGGGCTTAAACCTAAGTGAAAATTTAAAAAACAAATCGGACAAACTTAAAGACACTGAAATCGCTAAGTATTACTCGTCTTGGATGACCTCCGCTTTAAACACTCAGGAACAAACAATCATCTGCCAAATAATTCGCCGCTAAATTTAGCTAATCATTTGAACTGGCGAATGAATTCTTTAGCTTCAGTATTCTGAATTCGGTTTCTAACTAAAAATTACCTTGTGGTCTTTCACTTCAACAGTTACTTTCGAACCAGCACCAATTTCTTGCGAAATAATTTTTCGCGCTAGTCCATTTAAAATATCTGTCTGTATAAGTCGTTTTAATGGTCTAGCGCCATACTGCGGATCAAAGCCGCGTTCACCCAAGTAAGTATAAAGCGAATCTGTGAAGTGAAGCTGAATCTGTTTTTCCATTAATCGTTTAGCTACGTCGTCTAATTGAATCTTTACGATGCTTTTTAGATTTTTCTGATCCAAAGAATTAAATTCGATAATCTCATCAATGCGGTTTAGAAACTCAGGCCTAAACGAGGCCCTTAATGCTTTTTGTATAGCTTCATGGCCAAGACCTGCGCCCAAGTTGGAAGTCATAACAATTATTGTATTTTTAAAATCGACGACCCGGCCTTGGCTGTCAGTTAACCGACCGTCATCTAAGACCTGTAGCAAGATATTAAAAATATCACCGTGTGCTTTTTCAATTTCATCCAACAAAACCACTGAATAGGGTTTTCTGCGAATAGCTTCCGTCAACTGACCGCCCTCTTCGAAGCCCACATAACCCGGTGGCGCACCAATTAATCTTGAAACCGAATGTTTCTCCATGTATTCGCTCATGTCGATTCGAGCAATAGCGGCTTCGTCGTCAAACAAGTACTGGGCTAGTGCTTTTACGGTTTCTGTTTTACCAACGCCTGTTGGACCAACAAAAATAAATGTACCGATGGGACGATTGGGATCAGAAATTTCTGCACGGGCCCTACGAATGGCATCTGCAATGGCCACCATGGCATGGTCTTGTCCGACCACACGCTTTTGCATTTCTTGCTCCATACGTAGAAGTTTTTGTGATTCGCTTTCAAGCATCTTAGACACTGGAATTTTTGTCCATTTAGCAACGACTTCGGCAATATCTTCAGCATCTACTTTTTCTTTAAGTAAAGCAGACTTGTTATTGTGAATATTGTCTTCAAGCTGTTTTAATTTTTTCTCAAGCTCGGGTTGCGTGCCGTATTTCAGCTGAGCCGCTTTTTCATATTGGGCTTCACGCTCGGCTTTTGAAATATCATTTTTGATATTTTCTAAATCCGTCTTAACTTTTTTAAGGTCATCTATAACACTACGCTCAATTTTCCACTTTTCTTTTTGGCCTTGTGACACTTTGGTTAATTCAACAAGTTCTGTTTCAATTTTTTTGCGCCGCTCTTTGGCGTGTGGATCTGTTTCCTTTTTTAAAGCTTCCATTTCTATTTTAAGACTTAATATTTTGCGATCAATTTCATCGACTTCTTCGGGCACGCTTCGGTTTTCGATATTTAGTTTGCTTGCAGCTTCATCAATTAGATCAATCGCTTTATCTGGCAAGAAGCGATTGGTGATGTAGCGATGAGAAAGCTTTGCCGCCGCAACAATTGCCGCATCGGTAATTTGCACGCTGTGGTGAACTTCGTATTTATCTTTTAAACCGCGAAGTATAGTTACAGTTTCTTCTACGCTAGGTTCATCGACCAGAACAGTTTGAAATCGTCTTTCTAAAGCCGCATCTTTTTCGATGTGCTTGCGGTACTCGTCCAACGTGGTGGCGCCAATGCATCGCAGTTCGCCGCGCGCTAACGCAGGTTTTAGTAGTTGTCCAGCATCCATTGCACCTTCGCCCTTACCTGCGCCGACTAAGGTATGCATTTCATCGATGAATAAAATAATTTCACCATCACTAGTAGAAACTTCTTTAATAACAGCTTTCAGTCGGTCTTCAAATTCTCCGCGGTACTTAGCACCAGCAATTAATGCGCCGATGTCGAGCGACATTAGTTTTTTACCAATTAAGTTTTCCGGAATGTCTTCCTTGATAATTCGCAGTGCTAGCCCCTCAGCAATGGCTGTTTTGCCAACGCCTGGTTCACCAATAAGTACCGGATTATTTTTTGTACGACGCGAAAGCACTTGAATAACACGACGAATTTCTTCGTCACGTCCGATAACGGGATCTAATTTCCCATTCTGCGCTAGCTCAGTTAAGTCGCGTGCATATTTTTTTAAAACTTCATATTGATTTTCAGGGTTCTCATCAGTCACTTTTTTAGTTCCTTTAATTTTTTTTAATGCGTCCTGAATTGCTTTTAGCTCGATCTTCGCCTGCTTAAATATCTTCTGCAAAGCCGAGTCCTCGGCTTTTAAGATTGCGAAAAAGAAGTGTTCAGTCGATACCAAATCATCTTGCATTGCGCGTGCTTCAACTTCGGAAGTTTTAAATATTTTTTGTAGCCGGTTACTGGCATAAATTTGCTCTGAAGCCTTATCAAGTTTTGGCATTTGTTGAATTGTCTGGTTCAGGTTACGAATAAGCTCTTTAGGGACAATTTGGCATTCTTCCAACAAACGAGGCACAAGTCCCTGTTCTTGTTCAATGAGCTGCAGCAGTAAATGCTCAGGTTCAACCATTGAGTTTTTACTGGTTTCGGCAAACTGTGCTGCCGCCTGCATGGCCTCTTGGCTTTTACGGGTCATTTTTTGAACATCTTGGCTCATGGTGCTTCCCTCTGTACTAAAGATGAGTTATGCCTAGATATTGTCAATGAGTATCATGAAAAAAAAATCTCAGCCGCGCCTACGACCTAGTATGCGTAAAGAAGCCATTCACCCCGCAGATTACAATCGCTATCGTTTTCCCTATGCGTGTGAAGATTGTTCGCATTTCGCATCACTGACTACAACATGCACGTTGGGATTAAATCCAACACCACACTTAGCAAGCACGCAAAAAAAAACCTATGAACTGAGTGGGCACATGGCCCTTTGTCGCTTTCAAGAGATCGATTAAATTTTTGACTCGGACGTGACTAGACAGAAGGTTTAGGACGTGACTAGCGTCTGGAAAACCAAGCCTGAAGCCTAATCTAGATTATGCATCTAAATGTAAAACACTCGTTTTTCTATTCTTAGATCCTGTCAAGACCGCAGCGGAAACCCCGATCAGTAACTTACAAATACTAAGAGGCAGGATGTCTCTTGAACACACAGTGTGTGTTCTTATTTATCATAAAAGGAGGCTTCAAGGACGAGTTTAGGGACGATTAAATTTTTAAGGAAGAACAAAGAAGCCTGTTTGGCTCGGATGCCGAACAAAATAAAAATCTCACGGAGGAAATACATATGAAAATTTTAACTTAATATAAAATGGAGTTTACAAATGGGAATGAGAATAACAACAAACGTGGCCGCAATTAATGCTCAACGGAATTTAGCAGGCAGCCAACGAAATATACAAAATTCGATCGCACAATTATCAAGTGGTAGTCGAATCAATCGCTCGGCAGACGACGCAGCCGGTTTAGCAATCTCAGAAAATATGAAAGCACAAATTAGATCATCAGTTCAAGCACGCCGAAATGCCAACGATGGTATATCGATGGTACAAGTTGCTGAGGGCGGACTAAATGAAGTTTCTAACATCGTAACACGCTTACGTGAATTAGGAATTCAAGCATCATCTGATACAATTGGTAACAAAGAGCGTGGATTCATCGACACAGAAGTTCAGCAATTAAAATCAGAAATGCAGCGTATCGCTAGCACAACAAGCTGGAATACGACAAAACTTTTGGATGGTTCGACGCCAGTGTTCGACTTCCAAGTTGGTCTTTATGCAACTGAAGATGACCGTATCGCTTTCGATACATCTGAAAATATTGCTACACTTGATGCTTTGGGATTAGCTGATGTTGATTTCACAACAAAAGAGGGCGCACGAGCTTCTTTGCAATTATTAGATGACAGTCAATCGCAAATTAATGGTATGCGCTCAAACATTGGAGCTTTACAGAATCGATTAACATCGACAGTCGATACGTTAGCAGTAACTGAAGAAAACTTAGCAGCAGCTAATTCGCGAATCCGTGACACGGACGTTGCAGCAGCCTCGTCTGATATGGCTAGAAATAGTGTGATGTTACAGGCAGGAACTGCGACATTGGCACAGGCTAACCAAACGACGCAGTTAGCACTTAAGTTATTAGGATAGTTTTTTAAAGTTTACGAATTCGTCAAAATTCTAAACACAAATTTGAAACCCCGACTGAAAAGTTGGGGTTTTGCTTTTTTATGTCTAATTTTTTCGTACCAAGTAACTATTAAGTAAATTGGACCTTAGGCCGAAACAGTAGGTAGGAATTAACTGCGACGTTTTTCGAAAGAAGGCCTTATGAATAAATTATCACTACTAACTTTTCTAATTGTTGCGCTTTTTACTTTACCAAATTGTTCAAAACCACAATTGCAACAAAAAGGCCTTAGTATTACGGCTGGCACCGACGGCAGTTTGGGTGGCGGAAACACTGGTGGAGATACCGGCGGAATAAATAACCCGGTTGACCCAGTAGCCAAGTTGGATTTTAAAGGACGCGTTGAAAGTAAGGATGCAAATAACGATGCCTTAGCCTTCGATCTTGATAAATCGCGCGGCGAATTTATCATTATGATTCCAATGCCATCCGCAATGCCGTTTTTGCCATTTGGTTCTTTTAATAACCATCCGGATATTACGTTCTCTTCAATCGTCGATGGTAATGGCAGAACAAAGTTTGCTGTCCGAATTCCTGTAAAATACATTATTAAAGGCGCAAATTTTTTACCAGCATCGAAGTTGCCGAACGGTGATAACTTGCCTGCCATGCCTGCTGGTTACGGTGAATTACCAAGCCTGGCGCTATCGTTTCCGCAAAGTGAAAATACGCAAATAACCGTGTACATTGGAATTAACGCCGTCGGCATGTTTGTCACTTTGCCTGAAAAGATAGCAATCCCTTTCGGATTTCAGTTGCCTATTAAGAATTCAGACAAAACTAGGACTTTAGGCTTTATGACTTATGTTCCGCAAAAAGGAACTTATGCACCTGGTCTTTTTCTATCGACACTGATTCCTCCACAGATGGCGCGAGTTTTAGAGGACAACCTACGTTTGTAAGATTTTGTTTTTAATCTTTTCACAAAACTTGCAGCCGCCCACAAAGCTAGTTACTCTAGCTTTGTTTCATTTAAACACTAAAATATGAGGATACACATGGCTAAGAAGAAAAAAGCAAAAGCTTCAGCGAAGAAAACTGCAAAAAAAACTACTAAGAAATCATCTGCTAAAAAAGAAAAATCGACGAAGAAAGCAAAACCAGCTGCGAAAAAAACCGCTAAGAAAGCAGTGAAACCTGCCAAAAAAGCGACTAAAGCTGTAAAAAAAGTTGCGAAAAAAGTTGCGCCGAAAAAAACGAAAGCACCCGCAAAAACGAAAGCACCAAAAGCTGCTAAGTCTGCAAAAAAATCAACTCACGCGAACATCGCGCAAGATTTAGCGAAAGAATTTGACGAAGATTCTGATCTTGATTCTTTGGTTGATCTTGAAGATGAAGATGCACTTACCTTAGCTGAACCGTTAGATGAAACGGACGATGAAGCAGAAGCTGATGAAATGGAAGAAACTTTAGAAAGCGATACGAATGAAGAGGATCTTGAAGAAGACCTTGAAGATGATATCTCTAAGAAAAAAGACAAAGAAGCTGACGAAGATGATGAAGATGAAGGTTATTTCTAAATCTAGATCCTGAAATCAGTAGCATAAAAAAAAGGAGAGTTTAACTCTCCTTTTTTTATTTTGTTTTACGTGCATGCGATTAAGTGAAAAATGAAAAGCTATTTTGGTCCGTCGACGTGTCTTAATTCAAAATAGCTTTAGCTTGAACTGCGTGGATAGGACGTGCTGTGAACAGTTCAAATTAATCTTTAATTGGTTTCGAGTGAACAGCGTATTTTTCAAATTCGCCGTATTCATGTAACTTGTTGTACAAGGTCTTGATCGTAATTCCTAAACCTTGTGCGGCCTGAGTTTTATTTCCGCCGTAGTGTCCTAAAGCTTTAAGAATATATTTCTTTTCTAATTCGTAAAGTGGAACTGCTGGGTCGAAATCTAATCCTTCATCACGTACTTCAGGGTTACGAATAGATTCTGGCAAATCGTTCACCATGATCATGTGACCTTCAGAAAGAATCTGTAAACGCTCGCACGCGTTTTGTAATTCACGGATATTTCCAGGCCATTCGTACTTTACTAATATTTTCATCGCTTCTTCATCGATCGTTTTTCCACGATTCATAAAAGTGTGTGAACCACTATTTAAAAAATGTGTTACTAGTGCCGGGATGTCTTCTTTACGGCGACGTAATGGCGGAGCACTGATTACGATTGTATTGATACGATAGAAAAGATCTTCACGGAAATTTCCACGTACAACTTCTTGATCTAATTCGCGGTTTGTAGCGCAAACTAAACGGATATCTACTTTGATAGAATCTTTTCCACCAACACGAAAGATTTCGCCTTCTTGGATGAATCGTAAAAGCTTGGCCTGAATTGCTAGCGGCAACTCGCCGACTTCATCAAGAAACAGTGTTCCGCCGTTAGCAGCTTCAGCTAATCCGATTTTACGGTTGTAAGCTCCTGTGAATGATCCTTTTTCGTGTCCGAATAATTCTGACTCTAAAAGGGTTTCGCGTAAGGCTCCACAGTTGATAGCAACGAATGGCTTATTACGGCGTTGAGATTTTTCGTGCATCGCACGGGCGATAAGTTCCTTACCAGTACCAGATTCACCTAATACAAGAACGTTAGCCTGTGACGGCGATACGCGCTCGATCATTTTCATCAGTTGGGTCATGATATCTGACTTATAGATAATCGTTCGCACTTCGGCGATGACCTTAGTTTGAACCGGTGCCCAGTTAGGCATTTGAGTTTGGTTAGAAGAGCTTGGCAAATGGGGCAAAGCCTGCGAGTTAGAATCTGACATAATAGACACCTTTCAACAACGTGCTAGTTTGGTATGCAGTTGGTATCTCGTTTTGAAACACCTTGCTGCAATGCATTAATACCAAGGTCCTGTATTTTATGCAAGAAAAATATTGCAAAGCGTTATATATTTTATCTGGTCTTTTAAGCAAAACGTTCCCGACGGATACTGTAAGTGGCTGATAGAACTGAGAATTACATGGCCTACAAGGTAAAATTGATCATCGATAACTATTTGAAGTTCCAAGAGAATGTTGAGACTTCCGCTAAGCTCACGCTTAAAGCATACGCAAATGACCTTAAGCAGGCCTTCCAATTTAAAAACAAAAACGTATTTGATGCAGAGATTACTGTCACTAATTACGATGAGTTCTGGTCCCTAGCTAGACCTGCACTGCTAAGGTGGGGAAACCTAAGTTTAGCTAGTAGAAACCGTAAAGTTGCTACATTAAAGAGCTTTTTTAATTGGCTATTTCAAGAGCGATTGGTTGATAGAAACTATGCGGAACAACTGATTTGTCCGAAGGTTCCGAAAAAAATTCCGCATTTCTTATCCGTCGATGAAATCATTTCGGTACTGCAATTCTTAGATAAGGAATCGACTTCGCAAAAAATAGAAACGCTGCGCTCAAGAGCATTATTCTTGTTACTGTACGGCGGTGGACTTCGCGTTAGCGAAGCTTGTAACTTACGCTGGAAACAAATTCAATTTTCCGAGAAACGAATTTTAGTCTTGGGAAAAGGTGGAAAAGAAAGGTTTGCTAGTCTACCCGACTACAGCTTTTCATGCCTGAAAAAATTAAAGCTGCAGGCTGAGAAAACAGAATTTATTTTTGGAGCGTCAGCGTTGAATACCAGAACTGGCTACGAGATGATTCGTACTTTAGGAAAAAAAACAGGATTGATGAATCCCCTGCACCCGCACGCATTAAGACACAGCTTTGCGACACATATGTTGGCTAGCGGAACTAATCTTAGAACACTACAAAGTTTGCTTGGCCACGACAGCTTACAAGCGACAGAGAAATACACGCACTTAAGTGTTGATCAGTTGGCACGCACGATGGACAGCACGCATCCGCTTGCGAAACTAAAACTGGGTAGTTAGTGTTCCGCCACTTCACTTTTTTGCAGCTTGAACTTTGCTAGCACTAAATAAAAAATCGGTACAATAAACAAAGTGAAAATAGTAGACACCACGATACCGCCAATTATGACTAAGCCCATAGGTCTACGTGTTTCAATTCCTAAACTTGATCCCAGCACTAAAGGAAGCGCTGCAAATAAAGTGGCAACCGAGGTCATCAGCACGGGGCGAAGCCTTACAGGGCAGGCTTTAAGTAAGGCATCTACGGTAGAAAGCTTTTCTTTTTTTATAACTTGCACAGTGAATTCAACTAGCATGATAGAATTCTTTTTGGCTATTCCCATAAGAACAATTAGGCCGATGAAGCTGAAAAGATTTAACGATGACCCTGTCATCCACAAAATAAGTAAGGCCCCACTAAATGAAAAAGGTAACGACATCAAGACCGAGATGGGATCCACAAACGAATTAAACTGTATAGCCAAAATCATGTAAGCAACTAAAATTCCTAAAATCAGAACCCAAGTTAAACTTTTAAAGCTCGAGCTAAAACCTGCAGCGGCACCCTCTAACTGAAAACTGTATCCGCTTGGCAGAATAGAAGTCGCCATTTCTTTAACTTTATTTAAGACCTCGTTTTGTGACTGGCCTGGCCCAAGATTTCCGTACACTGAAATAGCCCGTTGACGATTGATACGAGCAATCGAATTTACTGAATTGGTTTTTTCTGTGTTAACCAAACTTTTTAGCTGGATCAAATTTCCGAAACTGTTTCGTACATAGAGTTTTTTTATGTCGTCAACCGACTGAATTTGGTCTTCGCGGACTTTATAACGAATGTCGATTTGGCGTCCGTCAGACACGAATTGTCCGTCACGTAGTCCTGCAATAGCAGCACTTAGAACCTGCGAAACACTTTCAGCTGTTACAGATTTTTTGGAAAGCTCTTCGCGATTTGGTACGAGTGTTAGCTCTGGCAGACCTACTTTATAGTCTGTGTCCAAATCAACAGCTAGCTTTTGCTCTTCTAATTTTTTTATCATTTCCTGTGACTTTTCATTCAATGTTTCTAAACTAGGTCCACGTAAATTGAAGGAAATTGGATTTTGCCTGCCCGTCGATAAATTTCGTGCGGAAACGTCACGTAAGGAAATACGCAGGCCCTTTAATTCTTTTCCTTTAGCCCGCAGGCTGTTCATGATATCGGTGTGTGAAATATTTCGTTCACTTCTGTCAACTAAGGTAATTGGTAAAAAAACTTGTCCCGGCCCAACCGAAATGAAATATCCAGCAACTTCTTTGGTGTCTTTTAGTAAAGCATTTAGCGGCTCAACTAGTCGCAAAGTCTCATCGATTGAAGTCCCTGGTTTAGCTTGCGCCGTTAGAATAATAATATTCTGATCTTGAGCTGGGACAAATTCCTGACGAACAACTGTTAGCAAAAATAATGATCCAATAAAAAAAGCAGCGGAGCCACTAAGTATTAACCACTTAAAGCGAAAACAAAGAAGCAGTCCCTTTTGATAACTTACACCAATTTTTTTAAATAGATGATCTAATTTTGTTTCCAAACGACTTGGCTTAGCATCTTTTTTCAAAAAGGCTGCAGTACGCATGGGTGTGATAACGATAGCCTCAAGCAAAGAAATTAGAACGGCTGCGCACATCGTAATTCCGAATTGAAAGAAAAACTTTCCGACTACACCGTCCATAAAAATAACCGGCATGAAAACAGCAAGTACAGCAAACGATGCCGCTATAGCTGCTGGAAGGACCTCTTTGGATCCGTCAAGCGCTGCTTGGTAGGGTGTTTTACCCATACGGTAATGACGAATGATATTTTCTAAAAGCATGATCGCGTCATCGACTACAATGGAAATTGAAAGTGTCAGTGCCAACAAGGTGAAAAGATTTAATGTAAACCCCGCTAATTTTAGCACGATAAAAGTTCCAACGATTGATGTTGGAATGGAAAACAGAATATTAAGCGCGGACTGAAAATTTCCCAAAAATAAGAAGCAAATTAGAATCGTAATTAATGAGACCACCCAAATTTTTTCGATAGATAAATCCACCGTTGCTTTCGTAGATTTTGTATAATTGACAGTGATGGCGTGGCTCATACCTTCAGGAAACTGCGGCGTTAACTCTGCAAATTTTTTAATAACTGCGTCGGCTACGGAAACTTCGTTGGCTCCGCGTTGCTTTCGCACCTGCACACTGACTGCTGGCTTTCCATTAACTTTCGCAACCCGGCGTACGTCAGCTAAACCGTCAACAACGCGTGCCACATCTTTGATGTAGAATTTGCGGTCCTCGATCGTTTGCCCACCGCGTTTCATGATGCGGTAATTGCCGACCTGCTCAGAAGTTACAGCTGTCCCTTGATAACTAATGCGTATTTCTTGTTTTCCCTCGATGTACTGGCCAGCGGCACTTTGGACATTGGCTGTACGTAAGGAATCGACGACATCGCTGATTGTAAGTTCGAATTGTTTTAATTTATCGACGTCTATCCAAATACGCAGATTACGATCTGGAAAGCCGCGAAAACTGACTTCGCCAACGCCTGGTATGAACTGAATTTGATCAAGCAAAAAACCATCTATCCACTGCAGCATTTTGGTAAGTTCAAGATCACCAAAAATAGAAACAAATAAAATCGGATCATCTTCAGGGTTAGTTTTCGTAATAACTACTGGATCAACACCTGAAGGGAAGCGAATTTGACTTAATGCCGATTGCACTTCTTGCAAGGCGACATCTACATTACGATCAATATCGAATTCTAAATTGACTTGCGCATTACCCTGTTGTGCTGTCGAGCGCATTTCTTTAATACCCTCAACGGACAGCAATCGCTTTTCAATTAAATTTACGATTTCACTTTCAACTACTG
>JAYTMU010000237.1:0-9936 GCA_043728195.1 Bdellovibrionales bacterium | reverse complement strand
TAGCGCCACAAGTGGTAACGAACGAAGTACCTGAAGAAAAAAATACACGCAGCCAAACTGAGCTGACTTACAGTTATGATGTCGATGGCAAAGCGAATTTAAAGAAAGTTCGCTTTAGCGCAGCAGCAAACTGGCCGGCTTCTGTGGTAGTGAAGAAAACTGATGGTGATAAGGCATCAGAATTTGGTGCCGAGTTTAACGAAAATGCAGAGTGGTCAGATTTGCTTATTTCAGAAAATAAAGTCAATTATCAGTTTTTTTCTAAGGTGGAAGAGCAACTCATACTGTTAGATGAAGTTGAAGTTCTGCCACCGTTAAGTATTGATGTAGCTGAAGACCTTAACTTGGCGCAGAAATATTCTTTAAATCAAAAAACCAAACTCATTTATTTTGAAAGTTTGAACCTTGGCTTACAAAAAAGAATTTATTTTGAAAACTACTCGGGAAGAATTCAAATAGAAAATCTGACGTCCCAGTCTGGATTTATTCAAGCTTACCCGGCGAATGCACGAGCTGTAAATGATGTTGATGGCAAGGATGGAGGTGTAATCCGTATTGAAATACTTAGCGGCACAGGCGACATTACATTTCTTATGAAGGGTGAGAATGGTGGAAATGGAAGCCCAGCAAAGCCGCCTGATGCGACCAAGAAGGGCGCAAATGGCGAGCGCGGAACTCCCTCAAAGTTTGAATATGTTCATCTTGGAAACGCCCAAATTGCTATGAAGTGTTCTACGACTCCGGGCACAGGTGGAAATGGTATCAAAGGCCACGAAGGGTATGGTGGACATGAAGGAAAAAGCGGCGGTCACTCGGGTCGAGCGATAATTACTAATTATTCAACACAGCTAGAAATTATGATGGAATCCCAAGCGGGGGCCTATGGAATTGGAAGTGTTGGTGGGACTGGTGGCGAAGGTGGTGATCCAGGTTCAGGCGCTGACGGTGCAGATGAGGACTATCAAATTTTATTACGCGCTAGCAATTCGTGTATCCGATTAAACGATGGCAGCTGTTATGTACTGCCTATTTCCGAAGATTTACGATGCCCACATGCCGCCTCGGGAATAAAAGGAGGCACTGGTGGCAACGGGCCTACCGCTAGCAATGGTATCGATGGCACCAAACAAAAAAGCTGTCTTTATCAAGGCGAACAAAAAGTGAAATGTATCAACGAATAAACTAGTTAAAATCGAGTTTTAGTTTTCTATCATTCGCGAATTTTTCAAAACCAAGTTGTATAAGCTCGGTGATCAGCGCCGAGTATTTCAACCCGCTGGCTTCCCACATTTTCGGATACATTGAAATTTGTGTGAAGCCAGGTAGGGTGTTTATTTCGTTCACTAAGATGTCGCCATTTTTATTTATGAAAAAATCAACCCGCGCTAACCCATCACAGCCCAAAATTTCATACGTTTTAACAGCTAAACGTTGTACTTCTTTAATTTGATTTTCTGGAATGCGTGCTGGAATAATAATTTCAGCACCGTTTGCGTCCAAATACTTGGCGTCATACGAATAGAATTCGTGATTTACTTTCAATTGACCTGGTAGCGAGGCTTTCGCTTTTTGATTTAAACCAAGTACTGAACATTCAATCTCAAGCCCTTCATTAAATTGCTCAGCGATTACTTTATGATCGTATAAAAAAGAATCTTGAATTTTTAGTTTGAAATCACCTTCTGTTTTTATTTTGTGAACTCCGACAGAGCTTCCGGCGTTGGCTGGTTTTATAAAAAACGGTGTTCCTAAATTTTTTACAATTTCACTGTACTGCGGTAACGTACTATTACGTAGAACTAAGTATTTTGAATTCTTAATGCCTGATTCAGTCATCAGACGTTTCATAAATTCTTTATCCATACCCACAGCTGACGCCAAAACATCGCAGCCAACAAATGGTAACTGCACGACTTTAAATAAGCCTTGCAGCGTTCCGTCTTCGCCCATGGTGCCGTGAATAATTGGGAAAGCACATTCAATAGCTCGTCGTTCGCCTGATTTTAGCGAATAGACGTAAGGGCTTCCGCCCGAGCAAATCAGTACAACTTGGTCTTCATGTGTTAGCATGGAATCATTTAGGGCTTTTTTCTTAAACACGTCCGGGGTGTTAAACTGGTACCATGTGCCCTCTTTAGAAATTCCGATCAGTTGAATTTCAAAAAGATTGGTGTCCACCGCATTAAAAATATTTTTTGCAGAATTTATAGAAACTTCGTGTTCTGCGGAACGGCCACCAAATATAAGTCCAATTTTTCTTTTCATGAAATTATTTTGCCTTTTTTACAAGGCCCGGACAAGTTTTTTACTGTGGTGGGGGTGTGGACCCAGCCCTGTAGTTATTCACGCTGTAGCACAGATCGGCTAGAATTTTTTGATCGTTGTTTATTTCGTAAATGCCGCGCGTGCAGATTTTCAAAACACGGGACAAAAATGGAACGCTTGGGCTTAAAATAATTGTGTAATGCGTTCGAACCGGCTTTCCGTCCTTATCCGTGGCGTACTTGCTTATCATATCAAATTCAATTTCTTTGGCTGGTATGTAACAATTATTTGGATCGGCACAGTTGTGCTGATTCTGCGCTGCAATCGGCACGCGGTACTGGATATCTTTTGAAGTTAAACGGTGACAGGTTTCGGGATAGCGACCTTCATCATAACATGATCCAAACGCAAGGGCTTGGAAGGTTAGAAATGTCAAAACCGGTGGCCTAGCATCTTCTAGTGACTGAACCGTGTCTGACTGGGCTTTTGCTGCGGCCTTTTTAAAAGTCAAAGGCCATGCTACTGGTGCTGAAAGCGTAGTTTGACCACCTTTGTATTCTTCAGTTTGCACAACTAGATCTAAAAACAGTTTTTCGCTGTCATTAATCATGGACGTTACCGAAATACCTTCTTGTTGCAGGTTTTGACTGTTGCTGTCCTGAATCTTTTGGGACTGCATCACGCTGGTAAATTCATTCGGCTTAATTTCATTGTAATCAAAGGTACCGAATGCTTGGCCTAACGTTTTTGTAAGTACGACCGGATCAATTGCTGGACCCAAATTATCGTCTGACAGATCCATTTTTTTTAAACACGATGTGACGGTTGCTAGCGACAAAAGTATCAATAAAATTTTCAGTTTCATATAGAATCCCAACCCCAAACCCATAGCGGCAGTGGCAACAGGACTGAAAGAATTTTTTGTGTTTCTGGTTTTACAAAATCTAGATCTGCGGGTTTTAGTGGTCCGAATAATAAACGAGTTAAATCGGATTCATTTTTCATGGTATATAAATCTGTTCCGTAGCCAAAGACAATTTGTTCATCTTGTTTTTCAAAAACGATTTGCTCGAAGCCTTCGGCACGAAAGGCTTTTTTTACTTTGTTTAATATATTTTCTAAATTAACAAATTTAATCATTCCTAAAAATCCCAAATGAGAAACTGTACAAACGGCTTCTAGTTGTTTTTTTAGGTTCACCGAGTGCGCAGGAACCATAATGGTTAGCGGCTGATCGTGCTTCTGTTGCATAAATGAAAATAAATCCAGTAAGCTATCTACCGAGCCCGCCCATTCATGAACGTAGTTAGCTAAATCAATACCTTTGCCAATAACAGCATAGGCAACCAATTGGTTGTATTCATTCCATGCAGTGTACAAATGCGAATTGGGAATTTTTAAAAAATTGCGTACGTCATCAACGGTTCGTAAAGTTTGCACGGTATGTTGTGAATACAGCTTTAGTAATGCCGCAGGGTCAACTTTGGTATTAGAAAGAAATTTAAGCTTGTTGTTTTTAATCGGAAAGTTGTTTTCAAGAACATAAGTCTGTTCAATTCCTGCAAGTTCAAACCCGAAGCGGCGATAAAAGTCGAACTGATCGGTCCACAAAATGGTCATATCACATTCTTGCTGCTTGGCTAGCAGCATGCAGTTTTCAACATTTTTTGAACTTAGACCTTTTTGGCGGTGATTGGGATCAGTCACCACCGAACCAATGCCGCCTACTTTAAAAATACAGTGCGGCGTTTTCACAATCATTGGCTTTAGCACAGCATGGGAAAGAATCTTTTCGTCTTCGACAATAATGCTCATATTGTGAATATTGTTTGCTGACAGGGCGGTCGGATATTCGCTGCTGATAGGCCACGGATTACTTACTCTTAAGTTCTGATTTAAAAACTCGACGACTTCAGAAAATTCGTGAGCCGCCGGAGATCGTGGACCTTGCATATAAGCCTCCTAAACGTATATTTTAGCCGTTTTTGGTGCATTGTAGATACGTCTTAAGACAGAAAATTGACTTAAGACTGGAAGTTTTTTAAGCTAGCTAATCAGGTTTATGTAATAGCAATTATCCGGAGGTCCCGTTGGCTGATCTATCACAAAAATGGAAAGAAAATAAAGCTGGTAAAATATTTGTGGATCAGTCATGTATTGCCTGTGACGCTTGTGTTCTTTCTGCGCCGAAAAATTTTGCTATGCATGAAGACGATGGTCATGCTTTTGTTTCTAAACAACCGGAAAGCCCGGAAGAAGAGGCTGCATGCAAAGAAGCTATCGAAGGCTGCCCGGTAGAAGCCATAGGCGACTTCGGTGACAAAGCCTAAAAAATCGCGGACTAAGGTCGGGATAAAGCCCGTCGAATTTAACTTTGGTCTAAGTGAATTAAAGAAACATTATCCCGATGCCCACTGCGCATTGGTTTTCAAAACGCCATTTCAATTATTAATTGCAACGGTATTATCGGCCCAATGCACTGATGAACGCGTCAATATCGTCACTAATCCACTTTTTAAAAGTTACCCAACACCTGAGGCAATGAACCAGTTAGAAATTCCGCAGCTTGAAAAGTTGATTCATTCGACCGGGTTTTACAAAAACAAAGCCAAAAATATTAAGCAGACCTGCCAAATTTTAATTGCCGAGCATGCCGGTCGGGTTCCACAAACGATGGAGCAGTTGTATGCGCTGCCAGGTGTTGGTCGTAAGACCGCAAATGTCGTTTTAGGCAATGCATACAATATCAGTAGCGGGGTCGTCGTTGATACGCATGTGATGCGTTTATCAAATCGGATGGGCTGGGTTAAAGGCTTCGATGCGGTTAAAATTGAAGCTGCTTTGAATAAAATTTGCCCCAAACAGGATTGGATCATGCTTTCCCATTATTTGATTTCTCATGGACGAGCCATTTGTAAGGCTCGTAGTCCCGATTGCCACAATTGCTTTCTTCAGAGTTCTTGTCCTAAGCGCGGAGTTTAGGTAGGCTTGCATTCATGTTACAAGCTTACTTTGAAAGTATTAAATACGCCGGACACTTATTACCCGTTTCTTTTTTAAGAATTTTTTTGGGATACTTTTATTTAGATTTAGCGCTGAAGGACTGGCGCAGCTATCTGAACTTAGGAAATTCTGTTTCGGAACTTTTTTTAAATGCTCTTAATAAACCGCTGATGCCAGGTTGGTACCGCATTCTGTTAAGCGAGTATGTCATTCCTAATTGGAATATTATCGCATTTGTACTAATTGGGTTACAACTGGCTGTCGGTATTTCTTATATCATAGGTTATGTCGTGCGTCCTGTTTCAGTTATTGCAATATTTTTATGTCTAAACTACTTAACACTTTCCATGGCAGATAAAGAAACCTTCTTTAAGTTAATGATAGCTTGTCATATTCTATTGGCTTGGGTGGGTGCTGGGCGCTGCTTGGGTTTAGATTATTACTTCTTTAAACGTCGTCGCGGATTGTGGTGGTAATGAAACAATTTGTAATATTCATAGCAGTTATTTTTTCCGGTCTTTTTGCAGTGTACTTAAATACAGAAAACACAAAAGCTGCTCCAGACAGTAATACCATTAAAGTTTATGCGAACTCGTCATTTATATCTAAATGGGGACCAGGGCCAAGTCTGGCCGAGCTTTTCGAAAGCCAGTCTGGAATTAAAGTCGACTTTATTGAATCAGCTGATGTGGCAATGACGTTACAAAAGATTTCGTTTGAAGGAAAAAACTCGGTTGCTGATGTGGTTGTGGGTTTAGACCAATTTGATTTGGCGCGTACAGCTAATAAAGTGAAATGGTTAGATATTAAATCGGAAAAAGATTCTGACTATCCACCCGAAATTGCCGACATTATCACGACAACGCAGTTTCTGGCCTATGACTGGGCACCTATGGCGTTTGTTGCGCGGGAAGGGCTTCCGATGTCCATAGAGACATTAGATGACTTACTAAAGCCAGAGCTTAAAGGAAAAATTGCATTACAAGATCCTAGGACAAGTTCGCCAGGCCTGCAATTTCTAGTGTGGATTTTTGAATCTAAAAGTACCGCTGATGCACGCGAGTATTTAAAAAAATTAAATACCCAGGCACATAGCTACTCGTCGGGTTGGTCAGCAGCTTACGGTCTATTTAAAAATAAACAGACAGACTTGGTTTTTTCTTATGTGACCTCACCGGTGTATCATGCGGTGGAAGAAAAAGACGCAAGCTTCATAAGCCTTGAATTTAAAGAATCACACCCACTGCAAATCGAATTTGCGGGTGTTCCAGCAGCTTGTCAAAACTGTGAATCAGCTACTAAGTTTGTGCGCTTTTTACAAACGGATCAGGCGCAAAAAATAATAATGGCAAAAAATTATATGCTGCCGATTACAAACAGTATCAAAGAATCTACGGCCTTTGACGCCGTCAAGATATACAAAACCAAGCCGTTTAAGGTTTACGAAAAAGCCAAGTTAGACGAATGGATTCAGATTTGGTCAGAAATTAGAAAGAATGAAGGTTAGTCAACTTTCGCGAAATTTATTTTCAGGTTTGCTGTTAGCATTTTTCTTATTTCCGTACGTATCATTTTTAAAATTTTTTAACTGGAACATTTCTATTAGTGGTTCGGAATTAGTATGGGTCCTAAAAAATTCTTTTCTGCAAGCGTTCACGGCTGCTGGAATTTGCGTGGTTCTGGGTTTCTATTTTAGTTTAGGACTATTTCAGTTGCCAGAAAAATCACGATCAATCGTGGCAAGACTGGTTCTAATTCCGCAGATTTTGCCGACCTTATTTTCTATCTTGATAGCATTTTCTATACTAAATCCGTTCCCAGTAGGACACATCGGTGTCATATTTATTTTTGTCTTAGTCAATTTAGGTTTTTCTGTTTACCAAATAACCCAAGCTGTTCAAAACAAGATGGGTCAGCTGGCGCTGATTAGTGAAATCTACGGTCTAAAAAAGTCAATTTTTAGACGACGTATTCTGATTCCAATAATTTGGCCAGATCTTAGATTAAATTTTCTTTTTGTATTTCTTTTCTGTTTTTCCAGTCTTTCGGTGCCATTGGTTGCTGGTGGAGGCAAAGGTACAAATTTAGAAGTGCTTATATATGAAAAAATCTTTATCGAGCAAAATTGGGATTCGGCGTGGCTGTTGATGTTGCTGCAAACCCTTTTAGTCTTTTGTATAAGCTATTTTCTTTTAAAAACTCGTACCTATGCACAGCGTGATTTTCGTACGCACTCATATTACAATTCGCGGTTGGCAGCTGTTGGATTAGGAGTATATATTTTTGGTTATCTTGGGTATTATCTTTTTAGTGTAATTGATGCTGGTGCAGGATTAGATGATGTTTTGCTTTACCGCCAAGACATATTAAATGCCACCATAAACTCATTCGTTGTTCTTGCTGGTGTAACGGCAACCTGCTTTTTACTTTTGATGCTTTGGATTTCAGATTATGCGCAGGGGCTGCGGCATAATATCGTTGTCCACTTTATTTCGGTATCAACCGTGATGGTTGGCTTTGCATTTTATATTTTCCTTCCGCTAAGCAAGCGCTCTGATTTAATAAAAATTCCCTTAGCGTTTGCTCTTTTGTTTTTTCCGATTCTATTTAGAATATTTTTTGCTAAACGGATCGAGCAGTTGCGCAGCCAAATTATTGCCGCCAAGGTATTTGCTGTCCCACTTAGCCGAATTGCTTTCGATATTGTACTTAAACAACTTTTAAAACCGCTTTTTTTCGCAGCCGTTTTATTAATGATCTGGAGCTTAAGCGATTTTGCAATTTCACGATCGGTCGGCACGCAGTCGCAAACACTTGGTCTTATTTCAGAAAATTTCTTAACAAGCTACCGCTTAGATGCAGCATTTTTGATAAGCTTTTATATACTACTCATATGGATTTTTCTGACGACCGCTTTGCATTTTATTTTCAAAGGATTTTATGGCGCAAATAAGTAATATCAAATTGCAACTGGGCTCGTTTACCTTAAGCGTGGATCAACTGCAATTATCAGATACGGGTGTTACAGCCATTCAGGGGCCATCAGGTTCGGGGAAAACCACTTTTTTTAATACGCTAATTGGCATTCATCAGCCAGCAGGGTGGTCATGGAATTTTAATGGAAGTGATTTGGCGCAACGAAAAATATCAGACAGGCAGTTAGGCGTCGTTTTTCAAAATTATGAACTGTTTCCACATTTAACATCTGAAGAAAATATTAAAATTGTTTTCGAAGCACGCCGAAAGGATAATTTTAAATCAGCAGTTGAAGCCTACGTGGAAAAGCTAAATCTAATGGCGTGTTGGCGTACGAAAGCCGCAGACTTATCAGGTGGCGAAAAACAGCGAGTCGCTTTACTGCGCGCTCTTATATGCAAACCACAGTTGCTGCTGCTGGACGAGCCCTTTTCCGCACTAGACATCGCAACCCGTGAGCAGGCCCGCTTGTTAGTTAAATCAGTCCTTACTGAATTAAATATCCCAGTGTATTTGATTTCTCATGATCCAGAAGACACGGCCTTTTTAGCGCAGCACCGGGTCTATATTGATTCTGGACGGTTTACATTAGGATGACTATATAGCTTTAGTTTGCCCTTTTTTGAAGATTTGAGTAGCATATTCAAATGAGTTTAGTTAATAAAAAATCAGTTTATAAAAAAATGCAAATTGCGAATGATTTGTTTGTTATCGCATATGAGACAAAAAAGCATCAGTATCGAAAAAAGTTTCCTCAATTATCAGAAAAAGAACTTAATTTATTGGCTTACGCTTCGATTGAAAGAGGATCACAGTAGTGACCCAATTCATAGAAATTTTTGTTCAAGTTTTAAAGATTTTGAAAGATAATGACATCAAATACATGGTTGTTGGATCGTTGGCCGCAATGGTTTACGGAGATCCAGGGCTAACCCGTGTTATGGATCTAGTTGTTGAAATAAGCCCAAATGATGCAGAAAAATTAGAAAAACTTTTCCCACTGGATAGATTTTATTGCCCGCCAATTGAGGTCTTAAAATTCGAGATAGTACATCGAGGTCAGTTTAACTTTATTCATCACGACTCAGGACTAAAAGTTGATGTCATGATCAAAAAGCAATCTGAGCATGCAATAGAGGAATTTAACAGGCGACAAGAGATTGCGTTATGGGAAGGCTTCATTGCGACTGTAGCGACAGCTGAAGATGTTATTATCAAAAAATTAGATTTTTACCGCATGGGTGGGTCGGAAAAACATTTAACGGATATACGCGGGATAGTTGCAGAAACAGCGCTAGATAACGATTACTTAAACAAATGGATTATTCAGTTAGGTTTGGCAAATGAGTGGAAAAAGACAAAGTAAAGTGCCATGGTAATGCTTTTATTGCTAGGCATGCCCTGATCGCTTATTGATGTTTACTTCATGCATTTTTGTTCGGTTGGATCACATCACAACTTTATAAAATATTTAAAGGGATACGCGATGTTATGAAAGACTTCGACGAACTTTTAGTCAGGTCACTTGAAAAGCGAAAACGGCGTAGTCGAAGTTATAAACGTGAGATCAAATCGCCGCAGAGTCCCTTCCCTTACAACAATACCGTGTGGAATTTATGATCGGGGCCTTAACTGAACGGCATTAGTAGAAGGATCTGCAAAACTTGCTTTCAGTTGTAAATTTTTTCCTGT
>JAYTMU010000236.1:0-3136 GCA_043728195.1 Bdellovibrionales bacterium | reverse complement strand
CGGGATATCGGCCAAAGGCGCGTTCCGCTTCCACCACTTAGCACAATGGGAATTAAATTCATGGTCTAAAATTGCCTTTAATTACCATCGTCGGCAACTAATTTGGCTTCAGGTTTGCTTCAAGGTTTTATCAAGATAACTTTATGGTCAATTCGATACCAAAACGATGTCTAATAGGCACTGTTTGCGTTGAAATTGACCAAAAAAACTAACAGGGGAACACTATGAAAATGTCGATGTTATTATTTGGAGCAGTTTTAGCACTATCGCTTGAATCCTTAGCGCAGAATGTAGTTATTCGCGGGGTTCGTTTAACGGGATCTGGTTGCAACGGGTCTACAAGCTCGGCAATTGTTACCCAAGATGGTCAGACGCTAAGTGTGTTATTTGATAATTACAGCGTTGAAATTGGCCAAGGTTCTAGCAGTCCGCAAGCAACGACGCTACAAAAAGATTGCCGCGTATTAATTGATGTCGACGTGAAAGCAGGTGTTCAGTACGCATTACAACAAACAGATTACCGCGGTTTTTCTGCAATGCCCGCTTCAGCTTGGGGCTTACATCGCTTCACTCAAATTGTACCTAATCAACCCGTAGTATCTATGCGCGAAGCAACTATAAAAGGCCCATCAAGCGGTGATTACGCGGTATCTATAAAGCAAAAACCAGGACGCCTGATTTATTCAGCGTGTAACAGCAAATCGCAAACAATCGAGTTATTGTCACAGCTTTTTGTTAGCTATTACCCAAATACTAGTGATCGCTCGATTGCTATGATTAACTTGGATTCTACTGATACCGGATTGTCTTCAAGCTTCAAAGTTAGCTGGAGACCGTGTCAGTAATTATTTAATTCTTAGTTAAAAAGTTCGCGGGTCCGTCTGATGTCTTCGACAAATCGACGGATCTGTACTTGAACGTTATCTATCTTTTGCACAACATTATTTAAATCTTTATTAAATTCTTTTTCTTTCTTGAAAGCAAACTTCACATCTTTTAGTGCTTGGCGCGCACCTTCGATCGAGAATTTATCGCGGTACAAAAGCTTTCGAATTAGGAAAGCATTTTCCACATCTTTTTTAGTGTACAGTCTTTGATTATTAGAGGCTTTTTTCGGACTTAATACGTCAAATTCTTGCTCCCAGTATCTAAGTACATACTGCTTTATTCCTAACAAATCTGCGACATCGCCAATTTTAAAACCAAAACGATCTGGTATGGTTGCCATTTCACTCATCAATTGCTCGTCGACTAGTACGTGCGGCATTGATGCCGATTCAGCTTTCACATTCGATTTCGTGACAGCTTCCGCTTTAATTTCGTTTATGAATTTATCTTCTAACGATAAAACATCATTTTCATTCGTCATCGTCTTCATCCTTTAAGTGAGCGTACTCTTCACCATTCAGCATGGCCTTTAAAACCTGGCTTGGTCTAAATGTTAACACACGTCTGGCCGAAATTTTTATTTGCTCACCGGTTTGTGGGTTTCTGCCGATGCGCTCGCTTTTGCCGCGCACCATGAAATTACCAAATCCTGAAATTTTAACTTTATCACCTTTTTGTAAGGTGCCCTTTAGGGAATTAAAAACCATTTCCACCAGCTCGCTGGCTTCTTTTTTTGAAAATCCAATTTTCTCGTAAACCTTCTCAACAATATCTGCTTTAGTAACTGTTGAATGTCCGACATTTTGCCCAGCCATGATGAAACCACCCTTAGTTAAAATCGTAGCAAGTATTTGAAATGAATCAAGTTTTTGGAATGACTCACGTAACGCAATGTATAAATTAGAGCCACCTACTGGCGTAAGCTGGCTCCTGTTGCTTTCTGTGCGTGATCAATAATTTTTTGCGTTAAATTTTGAATTTCAGCTTCACCCAACTGAGTTTCAAAACTTTGGAACTCGACCTTTAAGGCCACTGATTTTTTGCCCGCTGGCAACTTATCGCCTTCGTAAATATCAAAAACTTGAATTTGCTTTAAGTTAGCAGCCGCAACTTTTTTAACTTCTTTGATTAAATCACCCACCGCAGTTTTTGCATCCATAACAAAGGCAAAATCACGCGCTACGGGTTGAAACATAGATAATGACTTGAACTTTTTTGGCCGCGGCTGTCCTTGTAATAACTGCTGCAAATCAACTTCTGAAACGGCGACATCACAGCGAATCTTTTTTTGCGAAAGCCAAGCCGGATGTAGTGATCCTATAAAGCCCACGTTTTTTCCTTCAACAACTAAAGTTGCGAATTGTCCCGTATGTAAAAATGCCGGAGCTTTCCCCGCTTGCAGCCAACTGTACGAAGTTATCTGATACTGCTGCAGTAATTTTTCGACAGCAGCTTTTACTTGATACAAATGCGGTGCCTGGTTTTTATAAACACCAATTTCGTCGCCCCAACTAATTAGCGATGCTCGTAATGACTGGGTGTAACCATCACTTTTTTTACTAAATACGTGGCCCGTTTCAAATAATTTACCAACACTGTTTCCTGCATGCACATTCGTCAGCACGTTTTGCGCTAAGCCAAATGTTAACGTTCGTCGCATGGCATTTAGTTCTTCACTAAGCGGATTAAGTAGTGTTGCTGCTGTGGACGCTAATGGTAGCCCTGTTTTAGCAACAAAATCAGGATCACCGATGAAGGTGGCTTCTTCTTTTTGACTGATGAAGGCGTAATTGAAAGCTTGTGAATACCCAAGACCTCGAAATAGCGCCGAAATTTTTTGCGATTCTGTATAATAAAAATCATGCACTGCAGGTTCCGAGCGAAACACCGGAATTTTTTCTTGGATGTGCTCGTACCCATGAAGGCGTGCGTACTCTTCCACTAAATCCATATCCGTTGATAAATCAAAACGAAAAAGTGGTGGCGTTACTTTAAACTGACCGCCGGTTTGAACCTGCACTTCACACTGAAGCCCCTGCATGTACTGCGTGAATAATTTTGCATCAGCTGTATAGCCTAAGCGATCTGTTATTGTCTGAATCCCAATTTGAATCGCGGATTTCACCACTGGTAACGGATACACATCGTGATGATCACCAAGGGCCTCGCCGCCTGCAACTTTTTGAATAAGTAATACAGCACGGTCCATAATTTCTTTCGTCGAGCTCGGATCAACGCCACGTGAAAA
>JAYTMU010000235.1:0-2275 GCA_043728195.1 Bdellovibrionales bacterium | reverse complement strand
GGCAGCCACAACCCACCAAATTTTAACGGCTTCAAAATTTCTTTAGGTAAAACAACTATTTTCGGCGACGAAATTCAGGCGCTAAAAAAAATAATGACCGAAAATGATTTTATCACCGGTGAAGGCTCAATTAAAGAATACGACATTTTCCCGGAATATTTGGCGCGCTACAAAAAAGAGTTCGGCACAATTGCACCTGTTAAAGTGGTTCTAGATTGTGGCAACGGTGCCGGCGGGGTTATCGCTAGAAAATTATTTAACGCTGTCGGGTTAGATCCTGAAATCTTATTTGAGCAGCCAGATGGAATGTTTCCCAATCACCATCCGGACCCTACGGTAGAGGAAAATTTAAAAGACCTGGCTAGGCGGGTTAAAGAAACTGGCGCAATCGCAGGAATTGGTTTTGACGGCGATGCTGACCGCATCGGTGTTGTCGATCACACTGGTAAAATGATTTACGGGGACGAGCTTATGACAATTTATGCTCGCTCTATTTTAGCAACGAACAAGGGTGCGAAAATAGTTGGTGATGTGAAATGTTCTGACCTCATGTATGCCGATATCGCAAAGCACGGGGGCGAACCCATTTTATGGAAAACGGGACATAGCTTAGTAAAAGAAAAAATCAAAGTCGAAAAAGCACCTTTCGGTGGCGAAATGAGCGGCCACATCTTTTTTTCTGACAGAAACTACGGATACGACGATGCACCTTATGCAGGTCTTCGCCTTTGTGAAATTTTGGCGAAAACTGGTAAAAATATTACTCAGTTGCTAGAAGGTTTTCCAAAAGCTTTCAACACCCCGGAAATTCGTATTGATACGACCGAAGAAAAGAAAGTGCTCATCGTAGAAAAAGTAAAAGAAAAGTTTAATGCTATGAATGATCCGAAAATTCGCGTTAACTTAATTGATGGAATTCGAATTAGTTTTCCTGATGGGTGGGCTTTGGCCAGATCATCGAATACTCAGCCGGTTATTGTTGTTCGCTTTGAATCAACAAGTGCTGACGGTCTTGCCCGAATCCAAGATTCGGTAATGAGTATTGTGAATAAGTATTTGTAAGCGGAGCGGCTAAGCCAAAAAAAAGCCGGTAAATATACCGGCTTTTTTCAATTTAATTTATTCAGTTCTTAGAAGCCGAATTTTGCTCCTGGAATTTTGATGAACGCTACTAGGAACGCTAAGATTACCAAAGACTCGATCAATGCTAATGATAAAATTAGTGGGGTAAATAGTTTATCGCCAGCTGCTGGGTTGCGCGCGATACCCTCTAATGCTGCTGCTGCTGCTTTACCTTGAGCCGACGTTCCGCCCAAAACTGCCAGACCAATTGCTAAACCAGCTCCGATTGCTACTAAACCGCTAGCTGACGTAACGCCAGATGCGTCTTGTGCGAAAGCTGCTGCTGAAGCCAATACTGTTACTGCGAATACGAATGCCTTTTTCATGATTTCTCCTTTTGATTAGTGGTCGCTAGCTGTTGCAAGAGCTACATAGACCATTGATAACAATGTAAAAACGAACGCCTGGATTGTGCTCACAAGCAAACCCATCGCATAAAATGGAATTGCGGGACCCAGCGGGAATAAACCTAAAAAAACCGATAGGACTGTGTGATCGCCTGTCATAACGTTTGCTAAGCGCAGCCCCAGTGTTAAGGGCCGAATAACATGCGAAATAATTTCTATGATTAACATAAGAGGAGCTAACCACATTACCGGGCCTAAGAAATGTTTTAAGTACCCAAGGCCGCCCTCTTTTAATCCTACAACATTGTAGGCAATGAAGGAAAATACACCAAATGCAAAAGTCGTGTTGAAGTTCTCTGTTGCTGGAGTCATTCCCGGAATCAAGCCAATGAGATTATTTACTAAAATGAAAGTAAAAACAGACGCGAAATAGGGTGCAAATGCGCGTCCATGATGTCCAATTATTTGCGCCGCTAAACCGCCGATAAGTTCAGTGAAAACTTCGAAAATTCCCCGAAGTGAAACCTTACTTGATGGAATGATAGAGGCTTCGCCTTTTCCCAGGGTTGCGACTGCGCGGACTCCCATTAACATAATAAGGGCTGACGCTAAAATAAGTGTAGCCACGTGCGTGTAGTGATGGCCAACGCCGGGAATTAATTGAGTCCAATTAAAATGCATGCTGTCCTCATTTTTCGGTCTTCAGTTACTAATCGTTTACTTAGTGGTTTTTCTAACAAAACTTTTGACCACTGTCATGCTTAGTATTGCTAAAAGTAACGACGTTAATCCTAAAATAAAACTGG
>JAYTMU010000234.1:0-2829 GCA_043728195.1 Bdellovibrionales bacterium | reverse complement strand
GATGCCAGCAGCGTGACGTAACAAAAAACTTGTAAAGCCCATGGTAGATTCATTTGTTTGAAGGCCGATAATAAAGTTGGAATAAGCAAAGCACAAAATATCATAAGGCAGTTTAAGTAGGCGCGTTTTTTTTCTAGACGTTTTTGAAATTCAATTTTTTCCATAGGGATAGGAGTTTACAAACATAAAACGAACACGCAGTTAAAATCGGAAAGTTTGTTAAAAAACTAGACCACAGTCTATTTAATTTGTTTTGTTAAGGAGCGAACATAATAGAGCGTCATAATAAGGTTTAGTATCACTTAACTAGAAAGTAGATTATGAAAACACCAAATAAAGTATTTGCTTCAATTATTATGTATCTATTATTAATCGCATTTACATCAGAAGCACACGCCGAATTTACCTGGGCCAAATGCCAAGAAGTACTTACTGGAAATGATATTATCCAAGTCAGTCGCAGATGGGATGTAACTACCCGTCGCTGTTATATCTCGGTTCATCCACGTAATGTTGTAGATCTAAAATTTCGTGACTACTACTTCGATAATACCGGTTTTTTCATGGTTTTTAATTCGTTCGGTGAAGGTGATGAATCAAAAACTGCCGGCGCCCGCGGGTTTTATATTTTTCCGCAAATTGAAGAATACCCAGATTATTCTTTCGAACCAAATAACGACATCATTGTAAAAATGGTTTCTGGTCATCAGTTTAGAATCTCAGGAAAAGATTTTTCTGTAGTCAGCCTTTCTGACGGTCAGGTATCAGAAAAACCACTATCACCAAATAATCAAGGCGGCTTAGAATTTAAATTAACCAAAGGTTATTGGCTAGATGGCGGTTTTCGCTTAGGTGGTTTAAAGTTCGATAATCCAAACAATAAAACAAAGATTCAATCGGCAAAATCAAGTGGCTTGTGTACGGTCGCAAATAAAACTTTTTTAAAGTACAAAGACGACGAATTTGATCTTAAGCAAACAGGCGCTGCGTTGACACAGACGCTGCAAGCAAGCTGTCCGCAATTAAAGTTGTAGATTTTTGGTAATTAACAGGTTCATCGCGTGGGTAAGTTCACTAAATTATAACGTCAAATTCAGCAATCGGAGTCAGAAAGCAAGCACGTCTTTTTTAAGCGAACTACTTTATCCGCACTCTGTAACTGTGCACCTTATATACTGCAAAGTTACAGAGTGCGGATAAATGGGTTTAAACAACAAGGCAAATGTGGTAATCAGAAAATCTTACGGGTTTAGAACCGCAGAAGTTCTTAAAATCATGATACATCACACATTCCATCCCCCGGAACGCACCCTACTCTTTCAGTACCGGAGTAATATCAAACTCAAGCAACTTGTCCCCACGAGAAACTTTAATCTTCGTAGCAACCCCAGCCTTAACAGCTTGCAACGTGTAAACATAATCATAAAGGTTTTCTATTTTCGTCTGATCAAATTCTATAATGACATCATTGGGTATCAACCCAGCTTTTTCAGCCGGAGAATTTTTTGCAGCACCGGATATACGAACGCCCTTTACGCCTTCTTGGCTATAATCGGGAATAGTGCCTAAGAAAATTCGAAAGCCTCGACCCTCCATTTTTTGACCCGAGTTACCTTCAACTTTTTGGTAATTTACAGATACGCTTTTAATTTGCGCCAATTTTTCGATGTAGGTACGAACCACGTTTGTTACTTTTAAAAGGCCAGGGTAATTTAATGTGTCTGCCGTATCACGGGGCGAATGATATTCGGTGTGTGCGCCAGTGAAAAATGAAATCGAGGGAATCTGTGCCAAGTAAAAAGTCATGGCATCTGTTGGTAGGTAAGGATCAGAAGTTAAAACTAAACTTTGTCCGGTAACTAAGCCGACTTCTTCACTTAAACCAGACCACTCTTTTGCAGAAGCTACGCCCTGAACCTGCAACGTATCTTTTAAGCGCCCGATCATATCTAAGTTTAGACTGGCTTCAAAATTTTTATTAAACGAAGATTTTCGAAGTTGTTCCCAGTTTTTCACAAATGCGTTTGAACCTAAAACCCCAACCTCTTCACCGGACCAGACCGCAAAGTAAATTGGCTTCTTCAAGGTTTTTAAATTCTTAGGCACTGTAAAATACTGGGCCAATTCAAGCACCGCGGCCACTCCAGAGGCATTGTCATCGGCACCCGGATGGATGCGACCCGCTTCATCTGCACGTGCAAGCGATGATCCTGTGTGCAATCCTCGACCTAAGTGATCGCCGTGTGCGCCAACAATGATAGCCTTCTGTTTGGCACTTAAGTTCGACCCAATGTAACCAATAACATTTCGCCCGGTTGATTTTTGAAATGCTAAATTAACTTCCGCGGATAAGTACTGGGAATTTAGCGTGAAACCCGTGCTTAAAGATAAGTTAGAATAGCGCTCTTTTAATTTTGCAACTGTTGCAACAGTTGCAAATTGGCTTAATTGATCTGATTTTCTAAGTAACTCTTGAAATATGGCCTCGGAAATTTTTAGCACCGGAAGCGTAGAATCGGACAGCGAACCTTCGAACTTTAACGTCTTTAGTCCAGCATCAGAGATAAAGATAACTCCTGCAGCTCCTAAGTTTTTTGCCACGGTAATTTTATGCTGCGGGCGTGAAAACGTAAGTAGGTGTAAGCGCATATCTTTACTGGGGTGTTCAGGCATGCCGTCTAAGATTAAGACCCATTTACCTTTGATATCTAAATCCTTGTAGTAATCAAGCGCTGCTAACTTTTCAGTTGCCGTGGCTTTAATTCCGTAGCCAGCAAAAATCATGGGGGCGGCCGGAAACTTTCCAGTTTTTGAATACGAAAGTATTTG
>JAYTMU010000233.1:0-2380 GCA_043728195.1 Bdellovibrionales bacterium | reverse complement strand
AAAACGCTGTTTGCTTTAACTAGTAGTTCAACTTTACGATGCTGTATTTTTGATGATTTTAAGAAGTGGCTAAAAAATTCGTAGGCAGTTATTGCACCGAAGGGTTTGCCTAAAAAGGTATAATTTTTTGCAAATTTGAACAAATTAACGGGTAAAACTTTTAGTGGTTTCGGCAGTCCAAAAACTGTATCGACACATATAAGCACTTTTTCATTTTTTACTGCTGGAATATTTTTTTGCAGAAGGTGCTGAACGGATTGCAAATTTAAATTATCAATTTTTAATCCGGTGATATATGTTTTTTTGGTTTACGTTGATCAATAATTGAAACATTCAGTGGGCGAGGCTGTCCATTAGACTTAGTTGCTCCTGTTTAATCAACTCCAATAAAAATTTCAATTTTATCCAAGCGCTGTATCCAGGAACATCATGAGTACAAAACCTACCATCAGTCCGGCAGTTGCAAATTGTGAATTTTCTTTGGTGTGACTTTCCGGAATGATCTCATCACTGACAACATAAAGCATTGCGCCTCCTGCAAAGGCTAGTGTCCATGGCAATAGTGGTTGAATTTGTACTGTTGCAAAGTAACCAAGTAAAGCTGCCAGCGCTTCGATAATGCCGGTTAAAACCGCGACACCTAAAGCTAAACGCGCAGAATACTTAGCGCTTAACAACGCCATGGCAACAACGAAACCTTCCGGAATATCCTGTAATGCAATTCCTGTAAGAATTGGTAGGGCAACTGCTAAATTTTGGCTACCAGCACCGCTGCCAACAGCTAAACCTTCGGGGAAGTTATGCAAAGTGATAGCAAATACAAATAACCAAATTCTTTTTAATACCAGTGGTGAAGGGCTGCCTTCACGTCCCTTAAAAAAATGCTCGTGGGGCACGTAACGATTGCACAGGTGTAAGAATGCTGCGCCCAAAAGTATACCTAATGAAACTAACAAGCCACTTGTCATACGATTTGGGTAGGCTTCAGAAAAAAGTCGTAGTGCAGGAATAATCAACGAAAAAGATGATGCCGCAAGCATAACTCCGGCGCTAAATCCCATTAACGCATCTTGCGTGCGTTGTGAAACCCGGTTTATGAAAAATACGGGTAGGGCACCCAAACTTGTAGCAATTGCAGTAATGGCACTAGCAACAAGGGCAAAGTGTAAGTTCATAGATTAAGAAAAACAGAATTCACCAGTAACGTCAAATTACAAAAATTATCACTTACTTGTAACGCGTTCTCGTAGAAGGTTAGCTGCTTTATATATATCGGCTTTTCTTTTTGGATCCATTTTCTGAATGGTTCGTGCCATCATGGATAAGCGTGGATTTTTCATAAAAAAGTCCTGATGTTTTTCAATGAAACTCCAGTATAACCCATCAACAGCGTCACACCATTCAGCCTTTTTGTATCCGCCCATTTTCCTGTAATAATTTGATCCGCATATGTATGGCTTCGTCGCAAAAATTCCGCCATCACTAAATTGGCCCATCCCGTAAACGTTCGGTCCCATGACCCAATCCGACGAATCGACAAACATTTCCATAAACCATCGATGGCATTCCTTTGGATCTATTTCTAAAAGTAGCATCAGGTTACTTACGACCATCAATCGTTCTATGTGGTGGGCATAGCCCAATTTGTTTACTTTACGAATCACTTGATCTAAGGGCTCTATTCCGGTCGAGCCGTCATACCAAGCATCAGTTATCTTTCGCTTGTGATTAAAAAAATTTGTACTGTCCTGCTTTTCACTAAATGATTGATAGATTCCACGAATAAATTCACGCCAGCCGATGACCTGGCGAACGAAGCCCTCGATTGAAGTGATATTAATTTTTTTCTTTGTGCCTGTAGTTAAAATTGAACGAACCACATCATCCGGGGTTAGCAACCCCGTATTTAAAAGCGGTGTTAGCGCCGAATGAAATACAAAATCAGAGCGATCTGTCAGCGTATCTTCGTACGGTCCAAAAAATGCTAAGCGCTCATCTAAAAATTTATTTAGCCATTGCTTTGCACCGTCGCGGTCAACGGGAAGCCAGAATTGATCGGCTTCGCCAGGGTGGTTAGAAAAGTATTTCAGACAATCCGCTGTTGCGGGCCTTACAAAGGTGAATTCTTTAACCTCTGCAATTTCAGGTGGATGAACTGTTTTTGGTAATGGCTTTCGATTTTCTTCATCAAAGCTCCATTGTCCGCCAGTTGGTTTTCCGTCGGCATCTATCATGATATTTAGTCGCTTGCGTTGCGATTCGTAGAACGTTTTCATGAAGGGACGTTTTGATTTACATAGATACGTTTTAAATTGTTCGCGTGAAGTTAAAAACATTGGGCTAGGCAGTATTTCAAAACTTACGTCTGCCGACGATAATG
>JAYTMU010000232.1:0-9764 GCA_043728195.1 Bdellovibrionales bacterium | reverse complement strand
CACGGCATAGGTGTTTATGAAGGCCTAAAAATCATGACTATCGGTGGGGTTGAATCCGAATACATACAGGTTTCTTACAAAGATAAAGATAAGTTGTATTTACCGGTTTACCGCGTAGGTCAGTTGCAAAAATTTTCAGGCTCGTCAGCAACATCTGTATTAGATAAGTTAGGCGGGACGGGCTGGGAAAAAACAAAGATCAAAGTAAAAAGTCATCTTCGTGACATCGCCGCCGAGCTTTTAAAGCTATATGCTATTAGGTCTGAAGTGACCCGCGATCCTATACCCTTGGACGAATACGCGTATGCCCAGTTTGAAAAGGCTTTTCCATTTGATGAAACGAATGATCAACTGCGAGCTATCTCAGACTTGCAGAAAGATTTAGGCTCGAACAAACCGATGGACCGACTGATTTGTGGGGACGTAGGTTTTGGAAAAACTGAGGTCTGCATGCGCGCCACATTCCAAGTCGTGCAAGACAAAAAGCAAGTTGCGATACTTGCGCCAACGACAGTATTAACGTTCCAACACTTAGAAACTTTTAAAAAACGATTTCAGGGCTGGCCTGTAGAAATTAGATCTTTGAATCGTTTCGTATCTGCTGCAGATCAAAAGAAAACTTTAGCTGAATTAAAAGATGGCAAAGTGGATATTCTGATAGGCACCCACCGCCTATTTAGCAAAGATATCGTTTTCAAAAACTTAGGCCTATTGGTTATTGATGAAGAACAAAAGTTCGGAGTAGCTCATAAAGAAAAAATTAAGAAATTAAAAACCTCAGTCGACACACTAACTTTGTCAGCGACCCCAATTCCCCGGACCTTGAATATGAGCTTCACAGGAATGCGCGATTTATCTATTATCAACACTGCCCCGGTTGACCGCTTACCAACGCGCACGTTTATTTCAAAATTTGATACTGAATTAATTCGAAAAGGTATTCAGTCAGAAATTGCCCGTGGTGGCCAGGTTTACTTTATTCATAATCGCGTGCAAAGTCTTTACGGCTTAGCTGACGAGCTTCGGCAAATTTGTCCCGACGCCCGCATGAAAGTAGCCCACGGGCAAATGGATGAGCATGAACTTGAAGCGGCTATGCTAGCTTTCTTTAATCATGAAATTGATGTTCTTGTTTGCACGGCAATTGTTGAATCTGGGATGGATGTTCCCCGCGCAAATACGATGTTTATTGATCAAGCTCATATGTTTGGACTTTCGCAGTTGTACCAACTTCGCGGGCGTGTCGGACGAAGTAAGGCCCGTGCCTACTGCTATCTGCTATTGCCTAAGAATAAAAAAATTGAAAAAGATGCGCAGGAGCGCTTAAAGGTTATTCAAGAAAACACAGCTTTAGGTTCAGGTATTCGAATCGCGCAATATGATCTGGAGCTTCGTGGTGCCGGAAATATTTTAGGCGATGATCAGTCGGGCCATGTAAATTCTGTCGGCTACGAATTATATATGGATTTACTAAATGAAGCTTTGGCAGAAGCGCGTGGCGATATTATTCCTGATCGCGATCTAGATCCAGAAATTAATTTACGAATTCCAGCACTAATTCCAGATTCGTACATAGCAGACATCCGCATACGTTTAAGTTATTACAAAGCTTTGTCTGAAATTAAATCACAAAGTGATTTGGACTTAATCGAAGGCGAGCTAACAGATCAGTTTGGTCCTATTCCGGATCCTGTCGTCAACTTAATGGGATTAATGCTGATTCGAAAACAGTGCAAGGATCTTGGCGTGCGCGACATCAGTGCGGGAAGTAAAAGTATTTCGTTAATTTTTACAGAGCGCACGCGGCTTAAACCCGAAACGGCCATTAAGCTTGCAATGCGCGAAAATAAAAAATATTCAATCACTCCTGATCAGCGGCTAAATGTTCGATTGAATAATATCAATTGGTCATCAGTGTACGAAGAGCTAAATTATTTGATCACATTAATTTGAAAATGAAATTAAAACTCTAGCCTTAAGCCGATGCCAAGCTGAGCTTCTGCATTTAGGTTGGGATCAGAATCTTTTGTTGCAATTGCATTTCTAGGATCATACAAGTCTTGAGTTGGATCAAACCAGGAAAGATGAACGTCTAAAAATGTGTTTTCTAATCCTGACGACCGCAGCCCCTCTGAATGGGTGGTGCTATCAATTCCTGATTCAATCCAGTTCAATTGAAACAGAAGGCCTACTTTATAATTTAAACTAAACCCGGTCGTGATCGAATCTTCTGCCACAGTTGCGGCGGCTGTATACTCTTCTTCTTCAAGAATAAACTGAGTTATTCCGGCAGACCCATAGGGCACAACCCAAGGTTCGTTAAAAAGCATATCTGCAAAATAGCTTGCTGAAATGTTTTGTCTTTTGAAATCAATTTTTCGGCTGGCATTATTTAAACTTCCTGTAGCAAAACCCGTGGCAAATCCATATGTGACAGCAAATGATCCTAACGAAAAATTGTACTTATAACCCAGTTCGACTGCTAGCAAACTTATCGGCTGCTTATCAAGTATTTGATCAATGCTTGCATCATCAAGCAACGAAAGCATTTCAGTTGGATAAAATTTTTCCGCGGCAACGCCAAAAATAGCCCCATGCTTTCCGCGACGCTGTTTATACGGCGCTGATAAATCGACAGCTTTTACATAGGTCACTTCATCAACTGACGTATCATACTCTTCAATTTCGACAAGGCCTGTATTTTCGCTATCTGATTGTGCCATCGCGATCGGTGGGAAAAAAAGGGTCGCAGTGATAAGTAATGCCTGTATATTTCGAAGAAACTTCATGTATCTATCTTAGTACTTTTATTTCATCGGTTTGACCAAAGATCGACATTGCGCAAAAAAAAAGACCAAAGTGTTAAGACTTTGGTCTACAGGACATCAGATAAAAAATACGAATTAATGCCTAACAAGATCCATCGCAGATTTAGCCTTGGCCACATCTTGCATGGTTAATTCGTAATCGGCATCAGACAAAATTTGTGTCGACAATTTCTTTTCAGCTGCAACTAGTGACGCCTGTGAATCGGCAACAACAACTTCTTCAGGGGTTTGCATATACTCGGCAAGTACATTTACTGTCGTAGGCGTTACTTCGCAGTAACCCCAGCTAATCATTGCCTTGTGCAAACCATCAGAACCTTTAATTTTATACTTTAAAATTCCAGTTCCCAACGTTGTAATCATCGGCGAGTGGCCCGGAAGAATGGTCATCTCGCCCGAATGCGCGGGAACTGTAACCAGCGTAATCTCTTGGTCGTAGACCGCTTTTCGTTCCGGAGTTAGCAAATTTAATTTAAACATTCTTCACCTATTTTTTAAGTCTATTAACTGACTAAGCTTGCTGTAATTTTTTTGCCTTTTCCATTGCGTCTTCAATTGTACCAACAAGGTAAAAGGCCTGCTCAGGTAATGCATCATGCTTTCCATCAAGAATTTCTCGGAATCCCTTGATGGTGTCTTTAATGTCAACATAGCGGCCAGTTAAACCAGTAAATTGCTCAGCAACGAAAAATGGCTGCGATAAGAAGCGTTGAATTTTACGCGAGCGGGAAACCACCAACTTATCGTCTTCTGATAATTCATCCATACCTAAAATTGCGATAATATCTTGTAGCTCTTTATAACGCTGCAATAAAATCTGTACGTCACGAGCACACTTATAATGCTCTTCGCCCACAACTTGTGGATCTAAAATACGCGATGTTGACGTTAGCGGATGAACCGCAGGGAAAATTCCAAGGGCTGCAATATCACGATCTAAATTTGTTGTCGCATCCAAGTGAGCAAACGTTGTTGCTGGTGCCGGATCCGTATAGTCATCCGCAGGTACATAAACCGCTTGTACGGAGGTGATTGATCCAGATTTAGTTGATGTAATACGTTCCTGCATTACGCCCATTTCCGTAGCTAGTGTAGGTTGATAACCCACGGCTGATGGAATACGACCTAGAAGCGCAGAAACTTCTGCACCGGCCTGGGTAAATCGGAAAATGTTATCTACGAAGAAAAGAACGTCTTGTTTTTCAACGTCACGGAAATATTCCGCAATTGTTAATCCTGTTAAAGCAACGCGCGCGCGTGCTCCAGGGGGCTCATTCATCTGACCAAACACTAGCGCAGTCTTTGCGATAACGCCTGAATCTTTCATTTCGTGCCATAAGTCGTTACCTTCACGAGTTCTTTCGCCGACACCTGCGAAAACCGAGAATCCACCGTGTTCTGTTGCGATATTACGAATTAATTCTTGAATTAAAACTGTCTTGCCAACACCAGCTCCGCCGAATAAACCAATTTTTCCGCCTTTTGCGTACGGCGCTAAAAGATCAACGACTTTAATACCAGTCATTAACATTTCTGCTGACGTCGTTAAATCTTCAAACTTAGGAGCGGCTCTGTGAATTGGCCATTGTTCTTTAGTTTTTACTGGGCCCATTTCGTCAATGGGTTCGCCCACAACATTAATAATTCGTCCCAATGCTTCGCGGCCAACTGGTGCCATGATCATATTGCCCGTGTCTTTTACGCTAGCGCCGCGAACCAAACCCTCAGTTGCATCCATTGAAATAGTTCGTACAACCCCATCACCCAGATGCTGCGCCACTTCTAAAACAACGTTGTATTCAACGTCTGAGATAGATTTATTTGTTACGCGCAAGGCTGTGTAGATCGACGGCATAGAAGCTGCGTCGAATTCAACGTCAACAACTGGACCCAAAACTTGTTTTATTTTTCCGTTAGCCATTTTATCACCTCGTTAAATTTTTTAATTCAAAAAATCACCTAATTACTTAAGCGACTCTGCTCCGCCCACAATTTCAGCTAATTCTGTCGTGATTTTTTCTTGTCGTGCTTTATTGTAATTCAAAGTTAATTTGCTAATCATGTCGCGCGCGTTATTCGACGAGTTTTCCATAGCTGTCATACGGGCGCCGTGTTCAGACGCGACTGATTCAGACATGGCACGGTAAACCTGAAGGTTAAAACTTTTCTTAAGCAAATCTTCAATAATTTTTTCTGGCGACGGATCAAAGATCATGTCGGCCGAAAACTTGCTTCCTTCAGCGGTGAAGGTAGATGTTTCAATCTCAACTGGTAACAGTGTTTCGCAGACAACTTTTTGCGAAATCGCTGATTTAAATTCGTTATAAATCAATCTGATTTCGTCGTAATGCCCAGCTTCGTAGTGAGCAATTAATTTTTCCGCAATATTTTTTGCTAACGGATATGAGATGTCTTTTTCAAGCTTGGTGACATTATCTAAGCCTTTAATACCTTTTCTGGCAAAATAGTCAGTTCCACGTTTACCAACAAAAATAAAATCAATTTTTTCGAATACACTTTTATTTTCTATGATATAGCGCTCAGCAAACTTATTAATACTGCTGTTAAATGCACCGCAAAGCCCGCGGTCTGATGTCAATACTACCAATAAAACATTTCTTACATTGGTCTTACGAGTCATCAATGGATGAGATACTTTTTGTGTCGCCGCAATATCAGCAATGACCTGTTTCAAAGTCACTGCGTACGGACGCATGTTAGTAATGTTGTGCTGCGCTTTTCTAAGTTTTGCCGCAGACACCAGCTTCATCGCTTTCGTGATTTGCTGGGTGTTCTTGGTGGACTCAATCCTAGCACGTATTTCTTTTAAGTTTGCCACTTAGCTTTTATCCTTTAGGCCTTCAATTACTTTGAAGGCTGAAAAATCGCTTTAAATTCATTAAGTGCATTAACTAGTTCTTTTTTAGCATCATCACTGATTTGTTTTTTCTCTTCGATGCCTTTTAAAATTTGCGAATACTTTTGCTTAAAGAATTGAATCACTTCTTTTTCAAAGCGCTTCACATCTGTTTCAGGGATTGAGTCCGTGTAGCCATTTGTGGCTGCAAAAATCATAAGAATTTGCTCTTCAACTTTTGCTGGCTGGTATTGCCCTTGTTTTAAAACTTCAACTAATCGTCGGCCACGAGCCAACTGCTGTTGAGATGCTTTATCTAAGTCCGACGCAAAGGCAGCAAAGGCTTCAAGGGCGCGAAACTGTGCAAGCTCAAGCTTGATAGATCCGGCAACTTGCTTCATCGCTTTAATCTGAGCGTTACCACCCACGCGTGAAACTGACTTTCCGATAGATACTGCTGGACGAACTCCTTTGTAAAACAAATCTGATTCTAAAAATATCTGGCCGTCAGTAATAGAGATAACGTTTGTTGGAATGTACGCCGAGATATCTCCGGCTTGCGTTTCGATAATTGGCAAAGCCGTTAGAGAACCCGCTCCGACAGCATCAGAAACCTTTGCAGCGCGCTCTAACAAACGGCTGTGTAAATAGAATACGTCGCCTGGGTAAGCTTCGCGACCAGGGGGCCGACGCAGCAATAATGACATTTGACGGTAAGCTTGCGCCTGCTTTGTTAAATCGTCATAAATAATTAAGGCATGTTTTCCAGAGTCTCGGAAATATTCTGCCATTGCAGTGCCAGAATACGCAGACAAAAACTGCATTGGAGCAGGGTCTGAGGCGCTGGCAGAAATAATTGTCGTATAATCTAACGCACCAGCTTGACGAAGTTTTTCAACAACGATCGTAACGGTCGACTGTTTCTGTCCAATAGCTACGTAAAAGCAGTGAACGTTTTGTCCTTTTTGATTAATAATTGTATCTACTGCTATTGCAGTTTTACCGGTTTGACGGTCACCGATGATTAATTCGCGTTGTCCGCGGCCAATAGGAATTAATGCATCGATTGCTTTTAATCCCGTTTGCAACGGCTCGTGCACGCCTTTTCGGTACACGATACCAGGCGCTTTAACTTCTACAAATCGCGTGTGCGGGGTATTGATAGGGCCCTTGCCGTCGATCGGTTGACCTAAGGCATTTACTACGCGTCCTAATAGGGCTTCGCCAACTGGAACGGACACGATTTTTTTAGTTCGTTTAACAACATCGCCTTCTTTAATAAGTCTGTCTTCACCGAAAACAACTACACCCACTTGCGATGATTCTAAATTTAATGCCATACCTTGAACGCCAGATGAAAACTCAACTAGCTCTCCGGCCATAACGTTTTCTAAACCATAAACCCGGGCTACCCCGTCACCTACAGAAAGAACGCTTCCAGTTTCTGCAACCTCAACGGCCTTGTTATATTTTGAGATTTGTTCTTTTAGAACGCGACCGATTTCATCGGCTCTGATTTGCGCTTCCATGTCTATAGTCCTCTCTTAGAAAGATCTTCTGTTAGTTTTTTTAAATGATGTGCAGCTGAATCATCAAGCGTCCAGCCATCAACTTGTACTTTGAATCCCGAAATCAAAGACTTATCTGTTTGGGTCTTCAATTTTACTTGTTTTTTTAAGACTGCTGATACTTTTTTTTCTAAATCCGCTTTAAACTCAGAGCTGGGTTCAGAGACGACAAACAAAGTTCCCTCGGCGTGGCCACCAACTTGCGAAGCCTTCAATTTAAATACTGCATTTATTTCTGAAATTAAATGCATGCGCTGATTTGAGGCTAGCGTAGCTACAAAATTAAAAACTTCCGCTGAGACTTTACCCTCTAAAGAAGATTTCGCGGCCGCCACTTTATTGTCTTGGGAATTAAACGGGCTTTTAAAAAAGTCGACTGTAGTTTTATCTGAAAATGCAGCGGCTACAACATCAAGCTCTTGCATAGTTTTAGTCACTGCGTTTGCCGCAACAGCAACTTCAAAAAGAGAATGCGCATACTTTTCTACAACAATAACAGCGCTCATAAGTTAACCTTTGCGGCGCCTGCATTATCAACCTGATTTAAGAACTGACCTTCAGCTCCTTTATTAGAATTTGGCGCATTAGCGATCAGTTTTTGTTTCGCTGCGGAAACAGCTTCATTTAATATGATCGCATTGATTTCACTTCGGGCCCGCGAAAGCTCAGCCTGAATAGAAAGCTCAGCATCGGTTTTCATTTTTAGCGCTAGTGCTTCAGCGTCTTTGATCATGTGGGCTTTTATTAAGTTGGCCTCATGCTTTGCGTTTTCCATTGCTTTAGTTTCGCCGCCCTCTAGCGAAACCATTCTAGATTTTATATCTTTTAGTTCGTTTTCGGCGGCATTTAATGCCGCTTTTGTTTTCTCAGATTGATCTAAAAAATCTTGGCGTCGCTTTTTAAAAGTCTCTACGATAGATTTTTTAATTCCAAAATATATTATAAGAAGTAAGATTCCCAAATTTGCGGCCTGCCAGCCAATCTTATCCATCGGAATGTAGTGATCGCCCTGGGCTCCGCCCGCAGCCGCAGCAATGTTGTAGGCGGCAATAGTAAAAACTAAAAGGAATAGTTTTTTCATAGCGTTCCCGTCATTTTCTGCACTATAGAATCTGAAACTTCTTGTGAAACAGTTTTGATCTGTTGTTCTGCGCTTGATTTTTTTGCCTGAATATCTTTACGCGCAGTTTCGGTAGTTTGCTCCACCGAGGTTTTTGCAGCATCTAATATAATTGCAGTGGATTTTAACGAATCTGTTTTTGACGTATTAAAAATATTATTTAATTTTTCATTTATTTCGCGCGCACGTGCTGCATAAATTTGGGTTAGTTTTTTTGCTTCATCTTGAGTTTCGAATGCGACTTGATCTGCGCCCTTGGTTAATTTGTGGCGCTGATCGTAAGCTTTAAAAAAGGGGGTATAAACAACGATGGTTAAAAAAGATATGACCACAATAAAAATAAAAAACTGTATGAAAGCAGTTCCATTAGCGCCAAGCTGCGAAAGTATTTCCATTAAACGCCCTTAAAGTTAATTAGAGACCTTGAAATAACATCTGGTTGTTTTAAGCGTCAAGGTCTTAACTTTTTTTTCCTGCTGGTCAGGCTTTGGGCACGTAAGAAGCACCTTCGAAAACCACACCTTCTTCGATTTTTAAACTGGGTGTTGTTACCGTGCCTCGAAAGTTAGCTGGCGGCACCATGATAACTTTTGTATGTGCAACGATATTTCCTTCAAACTGTCCCTTTAATATAACTTGGCTTGCTTCGACTTCGGCGCTGACAAATGCAGTTTCAGAAATGACAAGCTGATCTCGCGTGAAAATTTCACCTTTAAAATGTCCTGCAATTTTTGCAGTTCCACTATATGATAGGCGGCCTTCGAATGAGGCGCCTTCTTCAATTAATGTTGATATGCTGCTTTCGCTTGATGCTTGCATTATGTATTTAACTTTTCATAAATCTGTGTCAGTTGGTCGTCACTGTAAAAATGCAGAATGACCTGTCCTTTTCCGGACTGGTACTTAATTTCTGTTTTGGTGCCCATTTTTTTCTGAATTTGTTCAGCAAGTTCGTGGGCTAACTTTGATGCAATGTCGACATCAAGGCCTTTCCTCTGATCGTTTGGGCTAGGGGTTTTTACTTTGACCTTTATTTCGGCCTCTAGAGAGCGCACTGACATTGATTTTGCCACGCACTCTTTTGCAAGCTTAATTTGTATGGACTTGTCGTTTAATGACAGCAGTGCTTTCGCGTGACCCACGCTTAAAAGTTTTTCAATCACCATGTCTTTAACTTCCAAGGGTAAGCCCAACAGTCGTATTGCATTAGCAACGCTTGAGCGCTCTTTCCCAACTTTTTCCGACACTTGTAGCTGGGAAAAACTAAATTCAGTCATAAGTCGTTGATAGCCTTCAGCCTCTTCAATTGCATCAAGGTCTTCGCGCTGGACATTTTCTATTATAGCCAGCTGTAGCGCATCTTTATCATCGATTGTTTTAATTATCGCTGG
>JAYTMU010000231.1:0-15026 GCA_043728195.1 Bdellovibrionales bacterium | reverse complement strand
AGTAGGAACTGCAGTAGCAGATCCGTATGCAGCAGCTGTTACAGCGGTATTCGCTAAATTTACAGTTGCAGAACCAGTTGCAGCGCCACCAGATAATCCAGTTCCAGCAACAACGTCAGTGATATCTCCGCCAGATCCAGTGTTACTAGCAATCGCAACCCAAGCCGCACCACTATCGCGGTAAATAACTTGTGCTTGTGTATCAAAATAAATTCGCCCGTCAGTTCCAAAAGCGGGTCTGCTTGCCGTATTTCCGGACTGCAGCGAAGTCACAATGTTACCAGCGCCAGCACCAGTATTTAAAACAGCATTTACTAACCGTGAATCATTACCCGCAGCAACAGTTCCTGCAGCCGTGCCAACGTTAAGTACCGCGGCACCACCAAGTCCTAAGCTAGTTCTAGCATCGGTCGGAGTTTTTAAAATAAAATTGCTGCCATCACCAACAATAAAGTTGTTCGCAAGCGGTAGAAGTGCAGCTACGTCTGTTAACTGAGCGTCTAATGGTTGTTTATTAGATAAGTCTGTCACTAGTCCGGTAACTTGGGCCTGTCCTAAAGCTATAGTTGTATTACTTGCTCCGGTTAAACGCCCCTTAGCATCGACGGTAAAAGCCGGAACTTGCGTCGCTGATCCGTACGTTGCAGCACTTACCGAAGTGTTTACCAAAACGGGCGATGGGAATGTTCCAGATAAATCACCGCCAGCGGTTGCACCCGATTGCAAAGCTCCGGTAATGCGCGAATCATTTCCAGCCGCCGCAGTAGAACCAGTTGTGCCGTAAGCAACACTTGCCACGCCGGCAGCAACGTTTAGTCCTGTTCCAATTTGCACAATACCTTTAGACGTTGTTGTTGTATCTACAGCAGACGCTGCACCCGATGGGGCGCACACAATTGCAGAGCCATTAAAAGTTAAAACATCAGCGCCAGCACACGTTGGTAAAGTGGTGTAACGTAAAAAATCACTTACTAAATAACCTGCAAATTTTTCGGCATCACCAGCGTAATTTGCATACGGCACACTATTCACATCAATAGCTGGAAGTGTTTGCCATCCCGCTGCCGAGCCATCATGAAATTGCGCAATAATTTTACGAATATCGGTGCGTCCAACGCCAGGTGAAAATATGCCCCCACCCTGACATGAAAATGACGGCTGCATGTTATTAAATATATTTGTAAACGTGTACGCGCTAGCGGGGTAAACTTTGGCTCCGTTACCTAAATTAAAAACTGCCATTCCCGTCGAATTGGCCATGCTAACGCTCGAGAAATCTTCAACATATAAAATGCACGTTCCGGTCGGGTCGATTGTCGTAAACCGAAAATTAACAGAAGACGCTTCTAACGCAGTTCCATCGGGACGGTATATTTTAGTTTGAAAAGATAGGCTTGTAGGGACGGCATTTGCATCAATCGCAAGTAGTGAAAGGCAGAAAGCCAAAAATAATGTATAGGCGCTTACGTTCTTTAACATCTGCTATTACTATCGACACATATTTTAAATTACTTTAGATTTATAAGTCTCGGATTGAGACCGTATTTACCACTTTAAAATTGGTATCAAAGTGAGCCATAATATACGTATCGAACTGGCAATCGGCGCTTTCGCGTCAAGTCACTGCACAGCTTAAATTCGAACTAGCCGTTCATCTCAAACAGGCGCATTTCAATGTTAGAACTTTCGGTGCTTTCATTGCACTAGACTAAGTGACTGATAGAATGGAAGTGTGAAAATGATCGACAATAAAAGTAAGATTCATATCCGCAGATGCCATATTTGTTCGACAGTAAATGAACAATTGGGCTCTCCGGTAAAAAAATGTGGTGGATGCGGAAAATTCCTTGCGCCGTTCATGTTTTTCGATGAACGAAACGAGCTAGACCCAGTTTTAAAGATATCGGTTGATAATATGAATATTGACGACGCGCGGCTTAAGTCGGGCTCATTGTATGAACATCTTAAATCTCAGTATCCACCTCTATGGGGAATAACTGTATACTGGTGACATGAAAGTCACTTTAAAAGATATCCAAGATGCCGAAAAAGTAATTGAAAATGTCATTGTAAAAACACCGTGTGCCTTTACTCATTCCACATCCGAACTTATAGGTTGTGACGTGTATTTAAAATTAGAAAATAATCAACGCACCGGAAGTTTTAAATTACGTGGCGCCACAAACAAAATTGCAAGCTTAAGCGAAAGCGAAAAAAAACGCGGAGTGATCGCATGTTCGGCCGGAAATCACGCCCAAGGCGTGGCGCTTAGCTCACGGCTAAGCGGGGTAAAATCTATAATTGTTATGCCCGAAACGGCATCGTTATCAAAAATTCAAGCCACAAAAAATTACGGCGCTGAAGTTATTTTACATGGTCAAATGTTTGATGAAGCGCGCGACCAAGCTTATGCTTTAGCAAAAGAAAAAGGATACGTATTTGTTCATCCGTTCGAAGACGAACACGTCATCGCAGGGCAAGGCACTATAGGACTCGAGATTTTGCAGCAAGTAAAAGATTTAGATTCAATCGTGGTTCCCATTGGCGGTGGCGGACTAATTAGCGGCATTGGCATCGCGGTAAAAGCGCTAAATCCAAAGATAAAAATCATTGGTGTGCAAGTCGATGTGGTCAGCACGATGCAGCAGTTATTTAAAACCAATACTTTCGCACCAATACAGCAAGCCATTACTACCTTAGCTGACGGGATCGCGATCAAAAATCCAAGCCAAATTATGTTTGATTCGTTCATTAAAAATTACGTCGACGAAATTGTAACCGTTAGTGATTCACAAATTGCCGAAGCCATCGTTTTTTTAATGGAGCGAGTAAAAACCATCGCCGAGGGCTCTGGGGCCGTAGCTCTAGCAGCAGCTATGACACATAAAAAAACATTATCACTAGGTAAAAAAACCTGTTTACTCATTTGTGGTGGTAATATTGATATGAACATTATTTCGCAAGTCATTCAGCGCGGTCAAATTGAACGCGGACGTCTATGTGAACTTTCTGTCATCGTGCCAGACATACCAGGTAGCCTTAGCCGGTTGTCGCAAGTTATCGCCGATCAGCGTGCTAATGTTTTAGAAGTTCACCACGACCGTATCCGTACCGGATTAAACTTAAAAGAAACGCGTATTGATTTTGTGCTTGAAACCACAAGCCATCAACATATTCAGAAAATCCGCGATGCTATGATAAGTTTAGGGGCTCGAATTATTTAGCGTCTTTAACAAGCGACCAAGTTAATTCGATAATTTCATTCTGTTTCAACATGGTGACCGAATCTTTTGCTAAAGGCGCATCTGATACTTGAAAGAATTCTTGGGAATACGTATTCAAAATAAGTTGTGGCCTAATCACAATGGGCTTAGCAGTTAAAACCTGAAGTTTAAGATGAACTTTTCCATCAACCTGCTGTGAAACTAACGGAAGAACAGCTTTCGAGGCAATCAGATAGTCTAAATCTTTAAAAACAAACTTTTTATTATTGGCGTGAATTTCACAAACTTTATTATCAAGCTCTAGATCAATTCGAAATTCTGGTTTTAATTTAAATGTCGTTGGTGCAGCCTTAGATTTACCCGCTAAACTGGTCAGTAAAAATAAAACTTGCTCGGAAACTGCTTTTTGTAAAAGTAGATTATAGGTTCCAAGTGGATTTGCTTTCGAAACTATAGACTGCGGCGGTAGCGTTAAGCGGACAAGATCAAGTAACGGCTGTGATAGTAAATCACACATGCCGTAGCTTTCAGCTATAGCCATCATGACAGCACTTTCGATCACATGCGATGCTGCAAACATTTTCCCCGCAATAGAAGTCTGTGAAAAATCGATATGGATAGTGCGTTGGTTTTGTTTTTCATCGATTGCTAACCGAACCTTGATCGTGTCAGCTGCGTTAAGCTTAAGACTAACTTCACTTTGGCCAAGCGCCTTGGTGTTAAAGTTACGTTCGAAAATTTGCGCCACAATTTTAAAGTAAGCCAGCTGATTCTTGCCAACCGAAATTTCGCTTAAGTAAGGGCTTAAGTTTTTTAATTTCAAAACATCATGCCAGTTTTTTTCGAAAAAACGCCGCAGAATTTCAGCTTGCGGATTTTGCTCTACTAAAAATGGCCATACGGTTTTATTTTTTAAACCCTTATCATACAGTGGGGTTGGTGGAATTTTAAAATCAATTTGCGGCATTTCCCGAACAAAAACCAAAAATATTTTGTCAGTTAATCTCGTCGTAAAAAAAACATTTTGATAATTTAAGCCACCATTACCCGGATCGTTTAAAATGAATAAATCCCCAATTTGCGGATTTAGATATTTTTTAATAATTTGAAAAACGACAAGGCGACTGGTAGTTGATTTAAAAACACCACAATCGATCGATGCCAGCAATTTTCCGTCGTCAGTCACGAGCGATGCCGAACTAAAATGGCTCAGTATGGTTTTCAGCAGCTGCTGCGTGCTATGAAAGTTCAAGCGCACGTCCTTGTTTAGCCTGTAACATAATTTCTTTGGGCCAACTGTAGTTCGAATAACTAAAGGCAGAATTCTTTTTTAAATCCTGAAAGAAGAAAGAGCCGAAATCTCCTAAAATACGCGCTGAACCAGAACTGCAATTTTTTAAGATCCATATTGTCACCGCAAAACGAAGCCACTCTTTTATATCGTTTTTATTCATGCGGGTTAAATCCAAACTTTGCGCTTTTTGCAAAATTTGAAATTGCGTATTTACTTTCTGCTGAATCGCATCCGACATCAACTGCGGAAACAAACTAGATATAAGTTTGTTATCGCGAAGCTCTTCGAAAAACACATCCAGTATTAGCGTTTTAACAGACCGTCCGGCCACGATGGGACCGGGTTCAAACTGCGGTGTAGCAGAGGCCACAACAACTTGCCCGGCATCGTTTATCGTTAATTCACAAAATGGCGACATCGAAAATTTCTCAGTTTCTGGCTTAGTAAATTCAATAGCCCCCCACGGACTATGCCATTTCGAATCGGTCGCAATCGTAATAGCACTCCAATTTTCAACATCAAAATAGAAAGCATGTGTTAAATTTTCACGTTGCAAGTAGCTGTGTAAAAAATTGTGCGAACTAAAGTACAGATCAATATTTTCAAATTCATCCGCGAAGCCACTATTTACCCAAAAATTAATTTTAATATCCGCGCCCAGTGCGCTACGAATATCTGCTAAAATTTCGTCTTTGGTTCCTTCGCTGCCAGCATTCAGCAGGGTCCGGCGTACCGATTCAAAATCAAAGGGTTGTGGCACAAGAAATACCTTGAAATTATTTGCGATAAAAAAACTTTTTACAGTTTCAATTTGCTCGGCCGAAAAAAGACTTTCTGGTAATTGTAAGACAACTTTATTAATTTCTGAATTTACTTTTTTAAGGCGGGCCAGTTCCGTTGTCAGTTCTACAGTTAAGGCTTCATGATCTAAATCGGTACGAATTGTTAAAATTAGTGCTGGTGCAGCCAGCGACTGCATCTGTGTTTGTGCTACCGAATACGAATTTTCAAAACCAGCTGGTACCGCCTGAATGACGCTGCCGCCAAGCCGAAATGTCTGTAGCCGATCTAAATAGCGGGTGACAATAAAAATGGATTCCATTTTTAACTCAGGATTGGCAGCTACAGTTTGCGCCAGTAAATTTTTTAATGATGTTTGCGGAAGATAAACAGATTTTTCAAAAACAAAAGCCGAGGTTTTGGAACGACAATCAAATACCCCAAGGGTCGCGTACGATTCGCCTAGATAAAGTGCAATAGCTGTTGCAGTAGCAGATTCGGTCATAGTCTAAGAACTCGTACTTTCTTTTGTTGTGTTAGGTATGATAGAAAGACTGCTGTAAAGGGTCAACCATGAAAGTATCTGCTGAGATTTTAAATCTAGTGCCGTATAAACCCGGAAAGCCAATCGCCGAAACAAAGCGCGAATATGGCCTAACCGAAGTTCATAAACTAGCAAGCAACGAAAACCCCCTGGGCCCTAGTCCTAAGGCTATTGCTGCAATACAAACTTTTTTAACACAGCAACATCGCTATCCAGATCCCGTGTGCTTTGATTTGATTCAAAAAATTTCAACTCGTTGGAGTGTTCCCATATCACAAATTGGAATTGGCAATGGATCGAATGAAATAATTGATTTATTAATTCGTATTTTTTGTGAACCGGGCGATTCAATTTTAACGTCACAAGCAGCATTTGTAGCGTATCAAGTTTGCGCACAAGCAGCACGGGTCAAAGTCCGAACAACTTCTTTGCGGGCTAATTTAACGATGGATCTAAAGGCCATTGCCGATGATTTTTTTAGAAATCCAACTGCAAATATTAAACTGATTTTTATTCCCAATCCCAATAATCCAACGGGTACAATTGTTAGCGGTACAGAATTAGAAGAATTTCTTGTGCGCTTGGGAAACCGCGACGACGTGTTACTGGTATTCGACGAAGCCTACACTGAATTTGTTCGCGACCCAGAATTTAAAGAGGCGCTGCAATTTTATAAAAAATATTCCAACGTCATTGTTCTTAAAACATTCTCCAAAGTATTCGGCTTAGCGGGTTTTCGCTTGGGCGCTATGATCTGCCCCGAATACGTTCTTGAATTTTATAACCGTGTACGTAATCCATTTAACGTCAATGATCTTGCGCAAGTTGCAGGGGCTGCCGCTATAGAAGATATGCAGTACATACAAGATTCGCAACAAGCGGTATGGACCGGTTTAGATTACTTTTACCAAGAATTAGATCGCTTGAAATTAAAGTACTGGCCGTCGCAGGCTAATTTTGTCTTATTCGACACAAAAAGAAACGGAAACGAAGCTTTCACTAATCTGCTTAAAAAAGGCATCATTTTGCGACCTGTGCAGAATTACGGCTTTCCAAATTATCTACGCATGACCGTCGGACGTGCAGATGAAAACAAAAAAGCGATCACTGCCATCGAAAAAATGCTGACCGAAGTTCCGGAAGTCAGGTAAACCAAACTATGGGATTTGTAATAACAATTGATGGGCCGGCGGCCTCTGGAAAATCATCGGTCAGTCGCGCGCTTGCGAAAAGCTTAGATATTCCATGGGTTTCAACAGGCGCATTTTATCGTGGTTTAGCCTATGCAGCCCTACAATTAAAAATTGCCCTAACAGATCGTCAGAAATTATCTGAACTTGCCATGTCAGACACCTGGAAAGTTGAAATGACACCTGAAAAAACCAAGGTTTGGTTTCAATCGGAAGATGTCACCGAAAAGATTGGCCAAGAAACTGTCGGAAATGCCGCCAGTACAATTAGTCATTACGCAGAAATTCGCCAATCCTTATTGGATCACCAACGAAGCCTTGCACTAGGGGTCAAAGGGCTAGTTGCCGAAGGTCGCGACTGCGGAACCGTTGTATTTCCACAAGCCGAAGTTAAAATTTATATCACAGCATCTTCCGAGCACCGGGCCACCCGCCGGGCGCAAGAGCTTGGAATGGATCAAAAAGAATTGGTTCAGCAGCAGCAGGTTCGCGATCAGCAAGATTCGACGCGTAAAGTAGCACCCTTACAAGTTCCGATAGATGCTTTAGTTTTGGACACGACCGAAATGTCATTCGTTGAAGTCGTCAAAAAAGTCGATGCATTCGTCCATTCAAAACTAAAAGTCTAGTCCCATAACTTTTCCTAATTTCCTCTATAACTCTTAGATTGACCGCCTAAATAAAAACCCCTAGAACTACCTTTCGACCTTAGCACTCCTAGAGGGAGCTTCGGCGGGAGGAAAAAAAGAAAGAACATGAATAAAACGTTAAGCAAAAGCCAAAAAGAAAAACTATCGGTCCTAGCGCTCCTGGATGCAGAAGATGCAAAGATCCCAGCAAATCCTGGTTTGAACAATCAAGCTTCAGGTGGAGAGTTCGAAGAACTTTTCGCAGCAGCAACTAAAGAACAAGATTTCAGAGTCGGCGACGTTGTCGCAGGTACTGTTGTTGAAGTTCAATCAGACTATGTCTTGGTTGATATCAACTACAAATCTGAGGGTTTGATTCCTATTAATGAATTCCGCGTCGTAGACGGTGTTCGCCAAGTTAAAGCCGGCGACAAAGTGGAAGTATTAATTGACCGCATTGAAAACGAAAACGGCATGATCGCATTATCGAAAGATAAAGCCGACATGATGCGTGCGTGGTCAGATATTTCTAAAGCCGCAGAAAACGAAGAAGTCATCGAAGGACTTGTGATCGCGAAAGTTAAAGGCGGTTTAAGCGTTGATATCGGTGTTAAGGCTTTCTTACCTGGTTCACAAATTGATTTGCGTCCAGTGCGCAACATGGACATTTACTTAGGCAAAAAATATAAATTCAAAGTCATCAAGTTCAACAAAAAGCGCGGCAACATCGTGTTATCACGACGTGCCTTACTTGAAGAAGAGCGCGATAGTTTGAAATCTCAAACAGCTGAAACAATGAAGGAAGGCGCAACAGTAACAGGTCTTGTGAAAAACATTACTGATTACGGCGCATTCATCGACTTGGGCGGCATTGACGGATTACTTCACATCACAGACATGAGCTGGGGCCGCGTTAAGCATCCTTCAGAAGTCATCAATGTGGGCGATGAAATCCAAGTGAAAATCTTAAAGTACGACACTGAAAAAGAGCGCGTATCTTTAGGTCTTAAGCAATTAACTCCTGATCCTTGGGAATTAGTAAAGAACAGCTACAAAATCGGTGCTAAAGCTAAAGGAAAAGTTGTTTCTTTGGCCGAATACGGAGCTTTCGTAGAACTTGGCGATGGTGTTGAGGGTTTAATTCACGTGTCAGAAATGTCATGGACTAAACGTGTTAAGCACGCCAACCAAGTTGTACAAGTCGGCGACGAAGTCGAAGTGCAAGTTCTTGAAATCGACGGCGAAAATCGTCGTATTTCATTAGGTATGAAACAGCTTCAAGCAAATCCTTGGGTCGAGATGAAAGAATCTTATTCTCCGGGGACAATCATTGAAGGTGAAGTAAAGTCCGTAACTGATTTCGGTATCTTTGTTGGTATTGAAGAAGGTATCGACGGCCTAGTGCATATTTCAGATTTCTCTTGGACAAAGCGTGTGAACCATCCATCTGAGATGTTCACTAAAGGACAAAAAGTTCGCGCGGTTGTATTAGGCGTAGATTCTGAAAACGAGCGTTTCTCTTTAGGTGTTAAACAACTTGAAAGTGATCCGTGGTCTCAGATCGAAAGCAAATACGGAATCGGAACTCAGCATGATGTTAAAGTAACGAAGACCACAGATTTTGGTGCCTTTGTTGAATTAGCAGCTGATATCGAAGGATTAATTCATATCTCTGAGTTAACAACTGACAAAGTTGCAACTGTAGAAGATTTCATCAAAGCCGGCCAATCTGTAAAAGCTGAAGTTATCACAATTGATAAAGAAGCTCGAAAAATTGGATTGTCTTCGAAGTTAGTAAAACTTCGTGAACAAAAAGGCGACGTTGAGGATTATGCTAAAAAAGCATCTACCAATGCAAAAACAAGCTTTGGTGATATGTTTGGCGATCAATTGAAGAATTTAAAGACTGACGGGACGAACTAGTTTCTTTTCGGATCTGGGTTTCAGTACTGGGTTTTCTTTTTAATAACCCAGTTTGTGCACTAGCACGGCGCCGGCCTTCGTGGCCGGGCTGCTCCTGACGTCATGTCAGGAGCTCGGTTTAGGAGGTTAGGACATTCTTACGATAAGATTGGCCCAGATCAAAAAATCGGACTGCTGCAGGAGCAGCAGTAGCCCAGCAGGATGCGATCGTCTCAGTTAGCAATGACGAAAAACTTCGAAGTTAAACAGCGCAAATCGTTAATAAACAAAAAGCATACTGCCCCCAAAATTCTGCATAGCAGAATGACTGGGTCACAGCGAAAAGGGAACCTACTAAGGTTCCCTTTTTTTATTCTACATCACTCGAGGTCAAAGCTATGGATAAATGGTCATTTCGTAAAAAATTTGTCGTGGGTCTTGTGTTACTGTTTGTCGGTTACGGAGTATTTAAATACTTCACCAATAAAAATGACGACACGGAAAAATCGTTTTCTAAAAATGAGATCCTGCATCTGGAACTTCACGGCGTTATCATGAACGGCAAAAAATTTCTGGCAAACTTAAAAAAATATCGTAAAGATGATTCAGTCAAAGCCATCGTTATTGATATCAATTCACCCGGCGGTGCTGTTGGTCCATCACAAGAAATTTATTTTGAAATCTTACGCGCTAAAACCGAAACTAAAAAACCTGTCATTTGTGTTTCAACTGGCTTGATGGCCAGTGGCGGTTACTACGCAGCCCTTGCGTGTGATAAAATCATCGTGGCTCCGGGTGCGTTAGTTGGATCCATCGGTGTTATTATGGAATTTGCTAATCTGGAAGAGCTTTACGGCTGGGCTAAGATAAAGCGCTACACCATTACCTCAGGTAAGTTTAAAGATTCCGGTTCTGAATACCGCCCGATGCGTGATGATGAGCGCGCTTTATTTCAAGATATGATCGACGAAGTTTACGCGCAGTTTCGCGATACCGTTGCTACGGCACGCAACATGGAAAAAGCCGATGTTACGGCCATTGCCGATGGCCGGGTGATGACGGGTGCTTCCGCTGTAAAATATAAATTAGCTGATGCCGAAGGTACCTTTGAAGATGCTGTTCGCATCGCGGCTGCAGACGCCAAGCTTGGCGATGATTACCGTTTATTCAGACCCAAAAAAGTTAAAATGGATTTTCTGGATTATCTTAATTTCGGCGACGCTGACGATGATGAACTGAATTCGTTAGAAAAAGCGAAATCGATTTTTTCAAAACAGGGTGCTGCAGGCGATGTTGTGAAAACTATCATGAAAACCAAATATTTGAATCAGCCACTTTTTTTGATGCCTGGCTACTGGGAATAAAGATTTGTGAAAAAAGCGTCTGCGTCTAAAAATATTCAGTTGGATCACCAAATTTGGCCGATCGAGCGTGACATTATGTTTAGACCGGCACGTATGAAGTACTTACGAAAATTGATTAAATCCGATGAATGTGTTTTTTGTCTTACTGCGCGTAAGCCTATAGCTTTAACCTCTCTTTGCGTTTACAAATCAAAACATAGCCAGATTGTTTTAAATAAATTTCCGTACAACAGCGGGCATGTCTTAATTTTGCCGTTGCAGCATCAAGGAAATATTTTTGATTTAAGTGATGACGCTTACGCTGATTTGCAAAAAACGTTGAAGCTAGCAATGGCTGCTGTGCAAGATATTTATCAACCATCGGGTTTTAATGTGGGCATGAATCATGGGGCTACTGCGGGTGCAGGTATACCGGATCATTTGCACTACCATATTGTGCCACGCTGGCACGGGGACTTAAACTTTTTCCCACTGATTGCCGAAACCAAATTAACAATTGAAACCTTGGCGCAAACTTTCAAGCGCTTTGAAAAGTATTTTAAAAAGCTTGCTGTGAAAAAGAAAGCTTAAAGGAATTATATGAACCAAGTGCAAATGGCGCCACTTACACCCGTCGTTAAAAAATTAGCGATTGCTATGATCGCGGTCTGGATCGTGGTGCAAATTGTTCTGGATAAAATGTTTCAAGTAAATCTAAGTACCTGGTTTATTTTACATCCAGATTTGGTCATTGCTAAGTTTTGGTTGTGGCAACTTGGTACGTATATATTTTTTCATTCGACCAGTTCTCCTTTTCACCTTTTTTTCAATTTGATCATGTTGTGGTTTGTGGGCTCTGATTTAGAAAAGCACTGGGGCGCGAAGTTTTTTACGACCTACTTTTTCGTTACAGGTATCGGCGCCGCCATTTTGTACTGCCTGTGCGTTGGCATCTATTCGGCAATCACGGGCGCACAAGCGCCGCTAATTACGCCGGTTATGGGTGCTTCAGGGGCATTATTCGGACTGTTAGTAGCTTACGGAATAATATTTTCTGAACGAATCATTTATGTCTTTGGAATCTTACCGCTAAAGGCTAAATACTTTGCACTTATCACGTCGGCCCTTTCACTAGCGTCCCTGTTAACTACTGGCGTTGCCGGCGGCGAGGTCGCCCATTTAGCCCATTTAGGCGGTGCTATTGTTGGCTACGTGTTTCTTTTGCTTAGCGCGCGGTGGAAGCTGCAGCAAACCAAATCTAAGTTAAAAAAGAAGACCTCAAATTTGCGTTTAGTCGTTGATAACGACAAAATTGGTCAAAAAGATGATGGGCCGAAGTATTGGAATTAAACATAATTGGGCTGAATTGTCGGCTAATTTATCGGCTAAATTTTCTTCGAATTCCGCTAGATTTTAGATTCAGTATGCGGTACACATAAGCTTATTAATTAAACAGATTAGCGTCTGCATTCACAAAATAATCGAGGTCCCCATGTCACTTAATAAAGCTCTTGAAGGTTTGAAATTTGATAAACGCTTACTAGAAATGAACGTTCATTTGGGCGTTATCAAGCAAGAAGACATCACACGAAATGATAATGCTCTTGTTGATTTAGAATCTCAGTCAGAAAAATTAGATATTGAAAAAGAAGACAGCGATCCGGTTTAGTTTTTAGCTGCTAGTTTTTAGCCTTAAGCTCGCTCTTAAGTTCGACCCATTCTTCACGTAAAATTTTAAATGTGCCTTTATCGTTAATCACGTAAAGGTTCTTTATTCCACGGTCCCGGTGACCATCTGATTCGTAATCTTGAACAAATTGAAAAAGATATTGGTCTTTAAGGCTAAAAATATTTGGCTTCGAGGTCGAAATTTTCACATACTTGTATTTGCTCTTTAAATTTTTCTTGTGGGCGTACCAGGTTTTTTTATTAAAGTTTGTATCTGAAAATTGATCTGAATATAAGGCGATGTATTTTTCTAAATCTTGTTTTTCCCACAAATTTTTCCAGGCATCCAGCCACGCTTGGGCCACTGCTTTTTTGGCTTCGTGTTCTTTTGTTTTGATCCAGCTAATTTGGTTGTTAATAATTAAAAATGTTTTATTAAGTGAAATGAAAGGCTCTACTTTTTTTAAGGCATCGTTTCTTAAAACCACGCACCCACGTGACCCACGGTTTAACGCCACTTCGTCAGGGATTGAATGCAGCCAAATTCCATCACCAGTTTTGTTTTCAAATTTATCAAAAACATTTGGGTAGTTTGTGGTAAAAGCCATCACACCATAAAGATCAAACGGAATGTTTGGTGCTACTTTTTTTTCTTGCAGCAGATAAATGCCCTCAGGAGTTTTCTTATCATCACGTTTTGTTTTGTTGCCATCATTCTTTCCGATATCGATATCGAACGCTGTGGCCTGCGGATTTAAATAAAGATTATTCGATTGCACAATGTAAAGTTGACGGCGTGTTTTATCTGCTAAAAAAGCATTTGTTGAAATTGAAGGCTCTTCAGATAATTGCAAAACTTCTGAGGGTAGCAGGGGCTCAGCGCTACCGCCTTCGGCGTTCGCTAAAGATACAAAAAATAGAATGGACAGTTGCAGCATGGTTTTCATTAGATTCGGTAACCTATCGACATAAAAATTTTGAAAATTAAGCTTATAGCAAAACCTATTCTAAAGTCCAGGTCCTAACACGAATGCAGCGCAAATAGGGCGCGTGTAAGCACGGCGTTTCAATTTGATACTATTGGCGACTACAGCCTAAGTTGAAGGTAAATTAATTTGCGATTGGCAGCAATCAAATCTTAAGAGTTACTGCCGAATGACCGATTAATAAGTGTCAAGTTTCGCAACAGAATTTAAACAGAATTCGGATAGTACTTATAAGAGGATTAATGAACGCATTAATTAAAAAAATTGTAGTTGGACTTTTACTGACTGTAAATATTTCGTGTTTATTGCTTGGATCTTACTGGGCATTTATGGCAACGCTTGCGCACGAACCCACTGCTATGACCGAAACCCAGTTGCGTAAGCCCTCAAGCATACAAGAGGCATTTGCGCGTGCGCCGCTAATTTACACGATGGATAAATTTATTGTTAACTTATCTGGTTTGCCAAAAAGAACTATTCGTCTACAAGTCAATTTGGACATGATCGGGCCAGAATCTTTTCAGGAAATAATGAACTTAGAAAAAAGAGCTAAAGCACGAGACCGTATTGTACGTGTATTAAATGAAAAATCTTTTGATGATTTAGAATCAATCCAGGGTAAATTATTTTTAAAAGACCGCATCGTTGAGGAAATAAATAAATTGCTGGATAAAGGTCTGGTAAAAGACGTTTACTTCACTGATTTCGTGATGAATTAATTCTTTTTTCTAAACCGCAGCACGATGAACGCAATCGCTGCTAAAAGTAAAATAATAGAGCCTACAACCATCGGATTCTTTAAGTATCCCCTACCTTGCGAACTAGACTCGTTCTCAGGCGCCAGTAAATCGGACGGCATAGCGCGGCCAATCGAATCACCAAGTTGTTCGCCAGAACCACGGAACGGGCCCAAGTCAGGTCGGGATAAAATATCTTTGCTAGCGATCACTCGCAGCGATTTGACTGTGCTGTTAAAGTTGGTGCTGTGCTTAGCGTAGTATTTGTTATGCGCACTAAAGGTAACTAGAATGGCGATTTGATCTTTGGTAGTGGCCAAGTAGCGAGTGTAGTAATTTTGCACCTCACTGTTGGTGTGAAGAGCATCTAACCACGGATGATCGCTCATTTTTAGTTGCGTCGTTTTGTAAATCACCGTCGATGTCATAGACCCGGAATTACCTTGGGTCGTGATAGGACTACTCATGTGATTTTGGTACAGCTCGAAGGTATCAGTTGGGCCTTTTTCCTTAGCCGTTAATATGATCACGGCCTCTTTGGATTCTTGGGGGTCTTCCGCGCGGCAAACCCATTCAGTTTGTTCAAGTTGGCACTTCCAGTTGTCTAACATTTCAAACGAAATGTAGGCATTTTTAAAAGTACGGCCATAAGTTTGAACCGAGAATATAAAAAGAAACGAAATTAGAATTAACCTAAGCATAGATGTCCTTACTGTGGTGCCGTTCAAA
>JAYTMU010000230.1:0-5061 GCA_043728195.1 Bdellovibrionales bacterium | reverse complement strand
TGTCTATCTAGATTTTGCCTTACAACACGCCGGAAAAAATTTTTTCGATCAAAATCAATTCGCAGAAGCTCTTAACGCTTTTCAAGAAGCATTCGAACTAAGAAAACAGCGAAATTCTCCCTTAGACCAATTAGCATCGACAGAGTTTGCCATTCAAATCACACAGAAATTGATGTCTTAGAGTTTATTTGGTGCCCTGGGCCGGACTTAAACCGGCACGCCCCATTCCTGGAAGCTCAGGATTTTAAGTCACATCGGGTGGTTTTGTAAGTATTGGTAAATACGAGGGAAATTTAAACAAATCATAGGGTTAACCACTTTTTCTATTTCACTCAATTACCGCTGAAAGTAGTGGTTTTGAGCGGGAGTCCTGAAAGTTTTAAGCTACCGCCACCAGGCAACGCACCCGAGAACAACAAAATATCATTGCGATGCTTTCTAATGTCACGCTCATCAACCGGAACCCCACTAGCGGCTCTATTGCGCAGCTCATTGAACGCTCGTGCTTTTAAAGGCATCTGAGCTATCGCCGTAATATATTTGCAATGCTCGCCGTCCTCAGCGTTATTTTTTATAAGATCATAGTATTCATCTTCGAGTAAAATTCCCGAAAACTGCGAGCCTGCCTCGACCTTTTGAATCGGTATGATATGTTGGTCTTGAAGCAACTGCAGATCCTCAGGTTTTTTTGAAAATAGCTCGATCTGTTTTGGAAACTCGCCTTTACGAGGCTTATTAAATCTAAAAAATTGAGAACTCCCGTCGCTCTTTTCTTTATTTTCGTACTCTCCATCTTTTATGTAAATCGCAAGCGCCGTTAAAAACTGCGGGTCCGGCTTCATAAACACAACTATATCCAAATCTTTTGTTGCTCTGAACTCGCCCCCGATGGCATCCATCAGCATATCACCAGCAACGCCGCCCACCAGCACGTAATGCTCTTTAAAGTCGCTCATACGCTCTGCACATCATTAACCCGTGAACCACTATTTAACCTCAATTTCTCTGAGCAAATCATCCAAAGCCATTTGCGTTCGTTCATCCGGCTGGTCTTTCATACTTAAATATAAAGAAACCGGATCAACAACATCTTTTTTGGCAAGAACTTCCGGATCCCAGCTCCAAACTTCAAAACAGTACCGAGCAAATTCCTTTGGTACAATTTTAATATCCCTGTCTCTTTCAATTTCTGCAAATTTTTTCTTGTATATGGCCTTGGTTTTAACACCACCATCATGCAGCATTGAGAAACGTTCCAAAGCCGTAAAGCCAGCAAGCCTACCCGCCCCGATATTATCATCTGTGTATATTTTTTTTATCACCGGGTTTTGAAAGTACGGGCGCAATTTATTCCAAAGCTCTTGCTGTTCAGAAAACTGAATGTATTTATGAGTACCCTTCTGAACAATATCAATAAGCTTCGCCGTTTTTAGTTCATCAACCATACGACTTGCTTGCATTTTGGTTGTCTTGAATACTAACGCCAGATCGCTGATCGTTTTATTTTGAAGAGTTCTGTGGTTAAGTTGATAAATCAAAACCATCATAGCCCAGTTAGTTAGCTTAACCACCTCTTGAGCATCTTCAGCCTTTTGATTATTCAACACCAACAGCACATCTGGCAAAAACACAGCGCCATGAGCAACCACAAAGTTCACCTGATGTTCTATCAAATACTTGGCTTGGTAATTACCTAAGATTTTAAAAAAGAAAATCACAGGTCGTTTAAACGCCTTCTGTATCATTTCTTCATGCGTAGTCAGTTTTTTCACCTCAACGTCCCGAGCCTTAACCTCCGCTAATACAAATTGCTTGTTCATGATCTCGACGTATTTCAAATCGTAATGGTTAAGCACCAGCCGAGGCAGCTTTTCCTTGCCAACTTTAACGTCCTCAAAACCCTTCATAAGGTTCGGGATACCCGTTAAAACATTTAAATAACTTCTAAACTCTATTTGTTCCATGTATACTATAGTAACACTATATATCTGCTATTAACATTAAAAAGTTAATGTGTATTAAATAATGTTAATTACATGATATTACTATATTTTATATGAAATATAGGCGCTAAGAAAGACTAGACCAATATACTATTTATCTGAAAAACGAAGATGTTCGGAGATTTGCGATTGGCTTATAACAGAAAAAAAAATTAAGTCGATAAAGGAAAATGCTTCGTAGCGACAACTTATAGTACAATTAAAATATATAGAGCTAGTTCGGAGTTAGCGTAGCTTTTGACTCTGTGGACAGTTGACCCTCTTGACTATTTTCTAACGCTTCAACCAGACCGATTAGTATCGGATTATTCGCCCACAACCCACCATCAATAAAACACTCCAGTCGGCTTTCGTTATCCGGATCTTTATGCTTCGCAATCGGAAGCATAATTGGCGCTGCTGACGTCGCTAAGCAAATGTCGACCAACTTTCGGCGGTTATCTGCGTTTTTGTTCTTATAGTGAGGCATTTTAAATACTCGAGCCGTATGGCGTAATAAATCCACAGACGTTAGACACAAACCTATCTTTCTTTTATTCCAAACATCTAAAACCGAATCTTCATCAAAAAATTTTGTTAAAAGAGAACGCAAATGAATGTTCTCGTTAGCGGACTTAAGTGAGTTGCGGACAGACCATTTAAATAAACCCCATTTTCCGTCCGGCAAAGGGTCTTTAAATATTTTGGCTCCTTCCTTCTGGTAAAGGTCCACAAGCTCTTGAATTGCAATACCTTTCGCCAATGCGGCAGCTATTATTCCGCCAGTACTAGTGCCAACTAAAAGGTCAAAGCCCTTACCGATATCGAGTGGTTTTCCATCAGCAGCATAACGGTTCATCAAAGAACGTAAGACACAAGCAGCATACAGCCCACGAATTCCTCCACCATCAATGGAAAGTACTCTGTAAGGTTTAATTCCGACTCTAGTGTCACTAACAACAGTAGGCTCAGCCATGACCCCTCCGGCTTCAAATTTACTTGTTAATTGTTAGGGAATTTAAGGATAAAAAAAAGAAATGGCCTGAAAAAACCCATAGATTTAATTTGAGTCTAAATCCACGCCTGTCAAGGCACACAGGCAGACTTTTGAGCTAAATCCATGCTCATAAAACCTCTAACAACTATAAATCTTAAGAACCTACCCAGAGTTGGTTTACAGAACCGCTTTCCAGTTGATAAAAATACCTTATGGCGTTCTAAGCCTATGATTTTTCTTCCTTTTTTCATTTACTTTTCACCTATTTTTTGATAGGGTTCGTTTGGGTGCCTGGTTCAATAATGCCTCTCACTACCAATTCCAACGAGGTCAAAACTCTTTTAGTCATCGAAATAACTGTAATCGATCTAAACAGATGTTCAACAAGTCAATCCTTACTGGAAAGATAGCCGTAAGATCTACGGCCGTCTTTGTTTAATAAAGAAATTTAAACCAATGACGACAACATCGAAAAATGAATTTCCAGTTGCGGAAAGAATTTTTAAAAACTAAAATTACAGACGTGCAAGTCACAATGCCAAATCAATAATCTCTACTAGGTCTAATAAATTTTTTGAACTATGGAATTCCTCCCTGATTGGAAAAGTGTAAACTATGTGTCAGGACGAGCACACTCCGTTTTTACCCTATCGTTTTTTTCGCAACTAGTTACATCTGTCTAAAGCTAGATCAGTGTTAGGTCCATCATCATTTTAACTTGCGGACGCGGAATTCTAAGCAATTTAAGTAACTTGTATTGGCATACTTGAATTGAGTCATCGATTTCGCATTATAAATCTACGTTTGATTGTGGGAAAAAGGACCAAATTACAACAAGTTAGCCCTTGGTCTAGTTGTTGTATAACAAAGTGAATGATAGCGTTAATCTTAACAATTAAAGAAAAAGGGGTAAGTCTATGAATTCATTAACCAGAAAGTCGTTAATACTGTTAACAGCACTAACGACTACTTCAGTCGCATTCGCAGGAACATTGTCTTTTTCCTCCATTTCAGCTAGCCCCACAGCTGCTACAAACGGATCTGTAGTCACAGGGACTGTTTCATTTACTGATCGCTGTCCGTCAGCGGGTTGTTTGGTCACGCTAAGTAGCAGCAATTCATCATTAGCAGCCGTTCCCACTTCAGTAACAGTGCCTTTCGATCAAAAATCTGCAACATTTACTTTCAAAGCTGGAACTGCAGCCGCAAATACAATTGTGACTTTAACTGGTGTTTACAGTGGAGTAACAAAAACAACGGGTTCTAACTTTTCTATTGGACCAGCAGTTGTAGCAGCACCACCACCAACTGGAACTATAACAGCGTCGTACACACTCCGAGCTCGTGCTGCATTCTTTGATCGCCAATGGAATTTAGCAACTGAGTATTTAAGCGGCGCAGACGCCGTCAACTATCCGAATGCAATCAAGGCGAAATATGCTGCTTGCATGACTGCCAATAACGGAAATGGTCAACTTACTGCCGTCGGCGGTGTTATCCAAAAATCAATGGTTAGTGTGGGCTTTGACACTAACGACTATACTGTTGAGCAAAATTTCACGTGTGCTGCTGGCTACACTGGCTGGCTAGGAACTATAACTCAAACGGTCGGATCCGGGTTCATGCCAATTGGTTCGCAGTCAACATTCAATGTTTGTTTAGTTAAGGCCGCACCTACCAGTTTAGTAGCACAATTGTTGGCATTCAACGGCTACGTATCAGTTCCAACGAGCATCACTTTTCCTGCAGGCCAACTATGTACGTCATTTACGGTAACAGTTTTGAGTGGCTCAGGCAACGTTGAGAAAATTTACGCCATCATGAATGGTTACAGAGTGACGGGAACTGTTGGTATCCAGTAATTCAATCGATAGATAATTTAAATAAAACGGAAAACTTAAGTTTTCCGTTTTATTTTTTTTCTACAGACTTCAACATTTCATACTTATTTGTGCCTTCGACCGTAATTTCTTGAGCATCTACTAATTAGAGCTAGTTCGGAGTTAGCGTAGCTTTTGACTCTGTGGTCATTGCAATAAATTAAAAATTTGTCACTCTTTGAAAGTGTTTTTAATAAATAAA